>DAIQAV010000149.1:0-5988 GCA_036781505.1 Candidatus Anoxymicrobiaceae bacterium
AGCGTGGCCTTGGCCGTGTCGATCGAGCTGCCACCCCCGATGGACACCAGGGCGTCGACCTCGAGCTCCTGGGCCAGACGAGTGCAGCTCTCGATCGTGGCGATGCCGGGGGCGGAGGGGACATCGTCAAACACGCCCACTATTCGTGGCCCGGCCTGCTCGATCCCTTCGATGACGCCCTCGATCAAGCCGGCGCCGCGCACGCCCTTGTCGGTGACGACCAGCACCCGGCTGCCGCCGAGCCGCTGCAACGGCTTGCCCAGCCTGCCCGAGCCGCCGTTCCAGCAGAGCGTCCTGCCTGGCATCTTGAACTCGAAGAAATACATGTCCATCCGTGCGAGACCTCCCATCGGCGCACAAATCTACCACAAAACTCAAGAAAGGGGTCAGACCCTTTAACTTGCGTTTTCCGCTACGCCATCAGCGATGCGATGAGGTTGTCCGAGGAGAAGTGGCCGCCGGTCATGACTGCGAGGGAGCTTCCTTCGCCGAAGACACGCTCCCTTATCTCGATGGGGGTCAGGCCCTCCTCCTGGAGCCCCCGCACGCGGTCCATCAACTCTTGAAAGTAGTCGGCGCAGGCAAGCAGCGCCGCACGCCCGTCCTCGATGACCTTACCCATCGAGGTGAACAGGACCAGCCTGTCCGACGGCAACGCGGCGAGCATCCTCATCGAACCCATCAGCCCGACGGCGTCCTCGTCCGCCCTTATCACCTTCGGCCGCTCGGTGATGAAGATGTCACCGGTGAAACACCAGCCCTTCTTGCGCTCGAACAGCGCGACGTGCCCTGCCGAATGCCCCGGCGTCTCGATGACCTCGAAGTGGTACTCCCCGGTGTCGACCCGCGCGCCCAGCGTCGAGACCGGCGCGGGCTGCGGGTAGCCCCACACGTACTCCTGGTAAGGGTTGAGCTCGGGGGCGAGCCCGATCAGTGGGACCGAGTCGCGGTGGGCGAAGACAGGCACGCCGAAGCGCTCCATGATCGCGTGGTCGGCGCCGACGTGGTCCTCGTGGAAGTGGGTGTTCACCACCAGGTCGAGCTTGCGCCCCTCCAGCGCGGCCACCAGCTCGTCGGCCGTGTGTGCGCAGCCGGTGTCTACCAGCAGCCCGTCAACCAGGTACGCGGCGACCCAGTAGACGGGTTTCCCGTCGGCCTCCTGGCTCATCCTGATGCGGGTGACCTCTTCGAAGTCCGTTATCTCGATCATCGGCCGGCCTCTCTTTCGCCGCCATAGATTATACTCGGAGCGCCCTTGGCGCCAGGGTGTACCACCGGCAAAACGCAAGTTAAAGGGTCTGACCCAAATACTTGCGTTTCAGCAGGAACCGCGGCCTGGCCGCCAAATGAATAAACGAGTCAAGCGGAGGAGGTTGCTGTGTGCCTGATAGCCATCCTGGCCATGTTCGCGCCGCGCATCGCGCTGTTCTTCGTCTGGGTGTTCACGCCGTACGTGACCCGGGCGTTCCACGGGATGTGGTGGTGGCCCGTCCTGGGAATCATCTTCGTGCCGTTTACCACCATGTTCTACTCTTTCGTCTACGTGCCCGGCTCTGGTATCCACGGAGCGCGCTGGCTGTGGGTAGCGCTGGGACTGGTGCTCGACATCATCTGGCACTCCGCCGGCGTTTCGAGGAGAGCGCGCCGGGCGGCGGCTGCTTGACGAAACGCGAAGGACAGCCGCCTGTGAGCGACGTGGTGGGGTTCCATTAGAAGGTCTCCTTCGATCAAAGAGAATAGTGGGATCATGGACGGAAGCTCGAAACCAGGCCCGGTGAAAAGACCCGGGTTCATTCTGTCGAAGATGTCGGCGCTCGTGGAATGGTTCGGCAGGTGGACGGGCCGGTCCCACTATCGCCACCCGCTGGTCTCGGCGGCGCGCCTGGAGAAAGACTCCACGAAGCCGCTGGTGTTGCTGGTCACCGGCAGCATGATCGTCAGCGACTTCTTCGACGCGATTGCCGCCCGCCTGCAGAAAGAAGGTTTCAGGACCGTCGTCTACCAGCCGCCGGACCTGCTGACCGAGCCCCTCGAGGTCGGGGCTCGCAACGTCGGCGAGGCGGTCGAGACGATACTGGCGGCGACGGGGGACGAGGAGCTCCACGTCCTGGCCGAATGCAACGGCGGCGTGGCCTCCCGCTACTGGCTCCAGAATCTCGGCGGGCACGAACGCGTCGACCGCTTCATCACTTTCGTGTCGGCCCACCACGGGACCAAGGCTGTGGTACTTCCGCTCTACTACGGCGTAGCCGACGTCAAGCCCGGCAGTGCCTTCCTGTGTGAGATGGAAAGCGACCGCATGCCGGAGGGCGGGCCGCCGGTGACATCGATATACATGCGAGACGACGAGATCATGTGGCCCAGCACTACCTCCCGGCTCGAGGGGGCGCTGAACATCGAGGTCCGCGACCCCGGGGTCAAAGCGAGGGCCAGGAAGCGCAAGCCGTACCCGGTGCACCACATGATAGGAGCCGTTCTGATCCGCGTCTGCCCGGTGCACCTTGCGGGTTTCTTTGACGAGCCGTTCCACGACCTGCTGGTGTCCTGCCTGAGGGATGACCCTGAAGAGACAAAGCGGTTCGACGGGCTCGAGATCGAGGTCAGCTGAAGAACGAGTCTCAACGCACCACCGGTACCTGACACCAGGGGTGCGTTTTCAGCCGATGAGGCCGGCCACGTAGATCGCGCTGGCGCTGGCCTGCTCGGTGCCGACCCCGCGGCCGCCCGCATCCGCCCCCACCAGCAGGAGTCCTTCGATCGGCGTCTTCGGTGACGGCTTGTGCCTTCCCGTCTGGCCGACACTCTGAGCGAGGCCGATGCACTCCCCCGTCTGCTTGCCGGTCAGCGCGGCCGTGTGGCCCACGTGGTAGCGCATCTTCCACTCGATATGCGCGGGCATCCGCGGGTAGAGCTCGAACAGCCGCTCTTCGCCGCGGTCGAGTATCTTCTCGCATTGCTCGATTCTCCCGGGGGTCGCCTCGATCGGGCCGGGCACGCCCATAATCACCAGCTGCTTGCCGGGCGGCGCGGCGTACTCGTCCCACTCGGTCGGGATAGTCACGTAGAGCATCGGATCGACAGGAGCCGTCCCCTCGTCGATGTAGTCGAACATATGGTCGGGATGGAGGTACGGCGTCGTGGAGATACACGGGGCCACTGCGTCGATCACGCGCCGGTCGAGCCCGAACTTGGTGGTGATGAACGAGTATGAGTACTCGAGCCCCTTCACGCCCTCGACGTACTCCGGGGGAAAGTTCTCCTCCCCGGCGAGCTCCAGCGTCCGCTTGATCCCGGCGCTGGATATCACGACGTCCGCCGAGAAAGACTCGCCGTCGGCGCACTCGACGCCGGTGGCCCTGCCGTTCTCCACCACGATCCGCGTCACCTCGCGGCCGAGCTTCAGGGTGCCGCCGGACTTTTCGAGCCCGCGGATGAACGAGCCCGTCACTTCCCTGGAGCCGCCCTTCGGCACGCTCAAGGCCTGCTTCTGCAGCATCTGGCCGAAGCAGATCAGAAACTCGCCCGCGGAGGCGCGGTCGTACGGCACCACCATGAGGACCATACAGATGTGCGCAAGCTCCTGCAGGAAAGCGTCCTCGTCCCACAGACTGTGGGCGAACTCCTGCAGCGTCACGTCGTTCAGCTCGTCGACCAGCCCGGGGTCGAGCCGCACGATGCGGACCAGCATTTTGAGGGCCTCCAGGGAACCGTACCGCCTGGTGGCCCGATAGGTCTCGCGCTCGATGAGCTTCCTGGCGACGTTGCCGCCGCGAGGGGACATCCGGTCGGCCGCCATCCCCCTGGCGAGAGACGACCCCAGCCAGCAGATCCCGCGCGGCCCCAGCATGTTCTGGTAGACCCGCCAGAGCACGTGGTCACAGTTGATGATGTCCACCGCGGGGTTGCGCACCACCCACTCGGCTTCACCGCCGGCGATCCGCGCCACGTCCCCGTGCGGCCCGCAAGGCCCCATCGAGAACATGTGTACGCCGGTGTCGACGATGTAGCCGTCCTTCTCAAAGGACGCGCACTTGCCGCCGGGGAAAGGGTTTCTCTCGAGCAGGTCCACCTCGTGGCCGCGCGCCGCGAGCACGGCGGCCGCGCCCGCGCCGCCGGGCCCCGAGCCGATGACCACGACCTTCTTCGATCCATCCATTGCGGTCCTCCCGATCGAGCCGGCCGCGCCGGTACCTCGAGGAATTGCCGTCACACAGCCATTCATTCTATCACCGGCGGCGCACCGGGCAGGCCCGACGCCTGGCGCGTTTCGCTGTGATATATTCATTCCCTGAGAGTCGATCTCTTGAAAGCCGGAGGACGACATGGCCCGCAGCACCAAGTCCCGCAAGGACTCCCTGGTCATCAACGCGTCGGCCGACAGCATAATGCGCGTGCTGCTCGACTACGAGAGCTACCCCGAGTGGATGAGCAGCGTCTTCCAGACGGCTGTGCTCGAGCGTGATGCCGAGGGCCGCCCGGCCAAGGTCAGGTTCGTCATAGACGTGGTGCTGGACAAGGTCAGCTACGTCCTGGGCTACTCGTACCGCGAAGATGGTTTTGATGTGTTCTATGTGGAGGGCGACCTCGAGGACAGCAGCGGCTCCTACACCCTCAAACCCCTGGAAGACGGGCGCACTCAAGTCACCTACGAGTTCGTGCTGGCCTACCAGCTCCCGAACTTCCTCAAGGGCGCGATGGTCGCAAACCTGCTGAAGCAGATCGAGGAGCGGGTCCTCAAATCGGCGCTCTACGACCTCAAGAACAAGGTGGAATACGGCTAACGCAACACTTGGCGTCCCCTTAACCTGGGTTTTCGCCTGCTCGATTGCACGCCACCATTCATTCCTACTGGTCAGCAGTCATCTTTGATTTTTGTTATATAGATTTGGGGGAAGTCCTGACGGCGGTGGGGGGAGCCTTTTGCGAGCGATTCGCAGCGTCTCGGGGAGCATAGAGAGTCTGCTGATTTCAAAGACGCGAGGACCAGCAAGCAAAAGGCTCACCCTTCCCCGTCCCAATTCACGCTTACCGGTTAACGCCTACGAGTTAATAGAAAAGGCCCCGGGTTTTCGCCCGGGACCTTTCCCCGACCGATGAGCTGGTCGTTTCTAGTACACCTGCTGCGCGTAGCACCCCTCACCGGTGTGAGGCAGGGTCCACGTCGCGTTACCCCTGTCGTCTGACCAGTAGATGACAGCCTTGCTGGAGCCCATGTAGATGACGCTCCCTACTGCCGGATCGTCGCCACCGTAGGCGGCGGGATAGGGGTCGGCGATCTCGTTGTCCCAGGATTTCACTCCCGCGGATGTCAACCTTACCGCACGCAAGTCCCTGAGGCCGCCCGAGTTGGGCAGGTCGTGGTAGGCCAGGAACGCCCCGTTCGCACCGTCCATGCAGACCTTCGAGCACCACTGTGTGTAAGGCCTGACCGCGACCGCTACTCCGTTGTTACCCCACGTCCTGGTGCCGCCCGTGTTCAGCCTCTGGGCGTAGACGTCCCAGTTGTTAGAGGCGGCATTGTCCGTGAATGACACTATCGCGCCGCTCGCCCCATCCGAGCAGATATCCGGCTCGGACTGGTCGGTGGTGGCGCTCGATACTATCTTGCCGGTGGCGCCCCAGTAGACGATGCCGCTGGAGGCCGGCCCTATTGTGATATTCACTACTTTGTTGGCGTAGATGTCGTTGTTGCCCGAGCGGTTGTCCGTCCAGGCGAACAGAACGCTTCCCGAGCTGTCGGGGCAAGCGGCGCAGGTGATCGAAGACACCTTGGCGCCGGTCGTGAGCTGGAGCCCGTTGGAGGTGTTCCAGTTCTCACCGCCATCGACGTTGAAGTGGTTGCCCCACATCTGGCCACCGTTATTCCATATGACATAGGCGCCGTTCCTGCCGTTTGGAACGATGGCGGGGGGATTGCTGCAATAGCCTGCGAGCTTGCCGTATATTCCCGACCACTTCGGGGTGCCGGTGCTGTCCACGCGGTTGATG
>DAIQAV010000150.1:0-5980 GCA_036781505.1 Candidatus Anoxymicrobiaceae bacterium
CCACCTGATGATCTACAACCCGCCCGAGTGGGTAGAGGCGTTCGCCGAGGCCGGCTCGGACAGGATCTCCTTCCACCTGCGCTCCTGCCGCGACCCCGAGAGCGTGATCAGGGCGACCCGCAGCCTGGGCGTGTCGCCCGGCCTGGCCGTGAGCCCCGAGGTGCCCACCTTCGAGCTGAAGCCATTCCTGGGGATGATCGACTTCGTGATAATCATGTGCGTCTACCCCGGCTTCGGCGGGCAGAAGCTGATGCCCGAGATGCTGAACCGCGTCGGCGCGGTCAAGCGCGACGCCGCCGAGCTGGGCGTGGTGGTCGAGGTGGAGGTCGACGGCGGGGTCAAAGCCCAGAACATCCCCATGGTGCTCGAGGCCGGGGCGGACAACATCGTGGTGGGCTCTTCGATATTCGGGGCGACCGACGCGTCGCGCGCTGCCGCCGAGGTGAGGGCGATACTCGACGGCACCGAGGTCCGCCCCGCCGGCACGCGTAAACCGTAGGCGGGCTATCGGTAGGCGTGAATGGTGGGGGCGGGGTAAGCCTTTTGCTCGCTGGTCCTCGCGTCTTTGAAGTCAGCAGACTCTCTATCTCCCCGAGACGCTGCGAATCGCTCGCAAAAGGCTCACCCCGCCCCCGTCGGTATTTCCCCCAAATCTATAATAAGAAAATCAAAGATGACTGCTGACCAGTAGGAATTATTGTTGGCGTGTAATCGAGCATGCGAACTCATTGGGTTAGCGCCGGCTTGGCGATGTCCGCCTAGAGCTTTTTGCTCTTCTTCAGCGCCGCCGCTTGTGCTTCCAGCTTCGCGATGGCGGCCGAGGTCGCGTCCATCTGCACGCTCAGGTCGCGCGAGGCGCCCACGAACGTGACAGGATCGAAGGTCGGCTGTGCCACCCCCGCGCTCCACTTGTCGAGGAACGCGTTGAGAGAGTCGGTCTGTTTGTTGTTGAGTTCGATGGCTTGGATCTGCAGGTCGGCGTACTGCTTGTAGGACGGGACGGCCTTGAGCGAGTCGATCATCGCGTACTGCTCGCGGGCATCCCCGGCGCCGGCTGAGAGCTTGCCGGTTGTCACCTTGATAGCGTCGGCCGATTTCTTGAACGACGCCGCGTCGACCTTGCCCCCGGAGAAGACTCCCTGGAAGAGAGCTGATATCTGCTTTACCAACTCGTCCGACGTGGGCTTCAGCTTGGTGAGGGCCGCGTCTCCGCTGGACATGTCGCTCTTGGCGGCGGCCGCGTCGCCGCCGCAGGAGGCCGCGAACAGGAGAGCGACGACCAACACGAGCGACATCGCCAGCGCGCAGGATGCCGCGCCCGCACGGTGAGCTTTGCCCCGTGAGAGCCACGTTGCCATCTAGAGCTCCTTGTCCGTCTTGAGCTTGCTGGCCTGTTGCTCCAGCTTGGTCATCTTGTCGTTCAGCGCCTGCAGGTCCTTCTGGTAGGCCTGGCTGGCGGCCTGCAGGTCGGCCGCGCTCTTGGCGGTAGAGGCCTGGTCGAGGAAGGTGTTCAAGGCGGCGATCGACTTGCTGAGGCTGTCGATCAACTGGATCTGCAGGTCGGCGTACTCGACGTAGTCGGGCACGCCCTTGAGCGAATCGATCTTTGCGTAGGCGGCCCTGGCTTGCTGGGCCTTATCGTCGATGGCCTTGCCCAGGGTCTTGATCTGCTGGATGGTCGCGGGGTTGGTGATCTCGCCCAGGCCCTGCTGGACCTTGGTCTGGAACTCGTTGGCCTTGCTCTCGACCTGCGTCATCAGGTCGTCGCCCTTCTTCATGTATTGCTTGGCCTGCGAGGTGTCTCCGCCGCAGCCGGCGATGATGATGACGGCCGCGGCCGCGAGGGCCAGGCAGACCGCCAGCACCGTGAGCTTCCTCATTACTGCTCCTCTCGAGTGGAACGCGATTCCTGTGGATAGTAACCCAAGAGCGCGGGCGCGTTCCAGGGAAAAGTACTCTAGAGGTCTTTCTACTCCTTGAGCTTGGCGGCCTTCTGAAGGAGCGCGCGGCTCTTGCTCTTTATCTGGTTGAAGGAGTCGACCCATTCCAGGGCCGTGTCGGAAAGCTGAGTGGTGTCGGGCGACTGCCCTGAGGAGAGGGCGGTCGAGACCGCCGAGAGCTGGGTGAACACATCGGAGAGCATCTTGGTGAGGGTTACGGCGTTGTCGAGGATCTCGTCCTGCAGCGAGGCATACTTCTTGTAGTCGTCGGCGCCCTTCAGGGCCAGGACCTTCTTGGTCTCGAGGCGCGCCTGCCGCACCTGGTCGACCACCTGGCTCGCCTGGTTGCGAAGCGACGCCGAGCTCTGGTCGAGGAAGGAGGCGGTGAGCGAGGAGCCCTCCTTGATCGACTTGGAAAGGGACTCGAGGTCGGAGGAGAGCGAGTCGGCGCTCTTGTCGAGCTGGTTCATGAACGTGTCGGCCTTATTGAGCAGGTCCTGCGCCTTGCCCTGGTTGGAGTCGCCACACCCGGACACGGTTGCCACGACGACAGCGGCTAGTGACATGCACATCAACATGGCGATTACTTTGATCAGCTTCTGCATCTCGACTCCGAATACACAGTCAATACCACTCGAGCCAGTATACCTTTCCCCGCGGCTCGTCCGACACTTGTCCTTGCGCGAGCACATGCGCTATAGTGAAAAAAACATATCGTCTTCGGGACAGGGTGAGATTCCCTACCGGCGGTTAAAGCCCGCGAGCTCGGAAGAGCAGACCCGGTGAGATTCCGGGGCCGACGGTTACAGTCCGGATGGGAGAAGAGTTCGCTAAGCGCTTGCGCCGGCTTCTCCCGGCGCATTTTTATTCCCGACGACGCAATAACATGAGACTAATACTGCCTGGAACAACAACAATAGCGGGGCTGCCGATGCCGACTCCGGCGACGGAGGAGGAGCGGCACATGCTGGGCGCCCTGGAACTGGCCGAGATGGGCAGAGGGACAACGTCACCCAACCCCATGGTCGGAGCGATGGTAGTCGCCGGCGGCGAAGTGGTAGGCGATGGCTTCCACGAGCGCGCGGGCGGTCCCCACGCCGAAGTCGGCGCGATAGCCATGGCGGGGGAGAAGGCGCGGGGCGCCACTCTCTACGTGACTCTCGAGCCGTGCGCCCACCAGGGGAGGACCCCGCCGTGCGCGGACTTGATCGTGCGCGCCGGGATCTCGACCGTGGTGATGGCCATGGGCGACCCCAACCCGCTGGTGGCGGGCAAGGGCGAGCGGATCCTCGCTGACGCCGGCATTGAGGTCAGGCGCGGACCCTACGGCGAGATCGTCCTGCGCCAGAACGAGGCTTACGTCAAGTGGATCACGACGGGTACGCCGTTCGTGACCCTGAAGATGGCGATGAGCATGGATGGAAAAGTTGCGACCAGGACGGGCGACTCCAGGTGGGTCACCTCGGGGGAAGCGCGCGCCGACGTCCACCAGGCCCGCGCGGAAAACGACGCGGTCATGGTGGGGATCGGCACGGTCCTGCGCGACGATCCGCGGCTCACCGCGAGAAGCCCGGGAGCGATGCGCCAGCCGGTGAGGGTGGTGGTCGACAGCATGGCCAGGACGCCGCTCGAGAGCAAGGTGCTGGACCTGAGCGAGGCTCCCACGATCGTCGCGGTGACGGCGCGGGCCCATCCCCAGCGGGTGGAGTCGCTGCGGGCGCGTGGAGTCGATGTGATCGAGGCCGGCGCCGCCGGGCAGGTGGACCTGACGAAGCTCATGAAGCTGCTCGGGGAGCGTGAGGTGACCTCCGTGCTTGCCGAGGGTGGCCCGACGGTGGCAGCCGCGCTGCTGGAGTCGGGAATAGCCGACAAGGTGGTCTTCTACGTCGCGCCAAAGGTGGTCGGCGGCGCGGACGCCCCGGGGCCGGTGGCGGGCGACGGGGTCGGCCTGATGGCCGATGCCCTGGGAATGGCAATGGACTCGGTCGAGGCCGTGGGGTCCGACGTCAAGCTGACCGCGTACGCGGTCGGGAGGGCAGGCTGATGTTCACAGGGATCATCGAGGAGATCGGCAAGTTCAAGGGGCTCACCCCCGCGGGCGAGCTCACGGTGGAGGCGTCGAAGGTGCTCGAGGGCACCAGCCTGGGCGACTCGATAGCGGTCTCGGGCGTCTGCCTTACCGTGGTCGGCATGACCGCCTCCGGCTTCACCGTGGACGTGATGCCCGAGACGCTCAAGCACAGCATACTGGGCTCGCTGAGGCCCGGCGCCCCGGTCAACCTGGAGCGTGCGATGCAGGCGGGCGGCAGGTTCGGGGGCCACATGGTCCAGGGCCATGCCGACGGGGTAGGCACCGTGAGGTCGCGCTCGCAGACGGGGAACGCGGTATTGTTCGATATCGTGGCGGACGAGGACGTCACGCGCTACATTGTTGATAAGGGCTCGGTGGCGGTCGACGGCATCAGCCTGACCGTGGTCGAGGCGCGCGGCAACGGCTTTTCCGTCTCGATAATCCCGCGCACGCTGGCCGAGACCGCGCTGGAGTCTAAGCGGCCCGGCGACCGCGTCAACATCGAGGTCGACATCATCGCCAAGTACGTAGAGGCATTTATCGCCCGCAGGAGCGGGCGCGAAGGAATAGGCGACGCCCTGGCCCGGGGAGGATTCCTCCTCGGCGAGGGCGACTGACAGGAGGTTTTACCGATGCCCTTCAGCAAGATCGAAGAGGCTATTGAGGAGTTGCAAGAAGGCCACATGATAATCGTGGTCGACGACGAGGGACGTGAGAACGAGGGCGACCTGGTCTGCTCGGCGCAGATGGTCACGCCCGACGTGATCAACTTCATGAGCAAGAACGGGCGCGGCCTGATATGCCTGCCGTGCCTTACGAGCCGGCTGGACGAGCTTGACATCCCCGCGATGGTCGAGGACAACACCAGCGCGCAGGGCACCGCCTTCGCGGTCTCCATCGGCGCAAAGGGCAAGATAACCACCGGCATCTCGGCATTTGACAGGTCGGCCACCGTGCAGGCGGTGATCAATCCCGACACCCAGGCGGCCGACATCAGCAAGCCGGGCCACGTGTTCCCCCTGAGGGCGCGCGAGGGCGGCGTGCTGACCCGCGCGGGCCACACCGAGGCCGCGGTCGACCTGGCACGCATGGCCGGCCATTTTCCCGCCGGCGTCATCTGCGAGATCATGCAGGAGGACGGCACCATGGCGCGCGTCCCGGAGCTCGAGAAGAGCGCCAGGAAGTTCGGGCTGAAGATGATCACGGTCGAGGACCTGATCAAGTACCGCATCCAGTCCGAGAAGCTGGTGAAGAAGGTCTCCGAGGCCAGGCTGCCCACCGCGTTCGGCGAGTTCCGCGCGATCGGCTACGAGAGCGTGGTCGACAAGACCTTCCACCTGGCGCTGGTAAAGGGCGACGTTCAGGGCAAGAAGGACGTGCTGGTGCGCGTCCACTCCGAGTGCCTGACCGGCGACGTCTTCAGCTCCACGCGCTGCGACTGCGGCACGCAGGTCCGCGAGGCGATGCGACTCATCGACGAGGCCGGCGAGGGCGTGCTTCTTTACATGATCGGACACGAGGGCCGCGGAATCGGGCTCGCGCACAAGCTGCAGGCCTACCAGCTCCAGGACATGGGCCTGGACACGGTGGAGGCCAACATCGAGCTGGGCCTGCCGGTGGACGCGCGCGACTACGGCACCGGCGCCATGATACTGCGCGACCTTGGCATTACCACCATGAGGCTCCTTACCAACAACCCGGCCAAGCGCGTCGGGCTGGAGGGCTACGGACTGTCGATGTCGGAGCGGGTCCCCCTGCAGGGGAAGGCATGCTCCGATAACTTGAGATACCTGACCACCAAGAAAGAGAAGATGGACCACATGCTCGACCTGGAGGACGTGACCGAGTAGGCGGAAAACGGGAGGGTGAAGATGAGCACTTTCGAGGGACAACTGGTAGCGAGAGACTTCAAGTTCGCGATAGTGGTGAGCCGCTTCAACGAGTTCATCAGCAAGAGCCTGCTCTCGGG
>DAIQAV010000151.1:0-5932 GCA_036781505.1 Candidatus Anoxymicrobiaceae bacterium
CTACGCGGCCATCGGCCTGCCCTGGATCCCGCCCGAGCTGCGCGAGAACAGGGGCGAGATCAGGGCCGCGTTCGAGGGAAGGCTGCCGGCCCTCATCGAGCAGCGACAAATCAGGGGAGACCTGCACGTCCACACCGACACCACCGACGGCCGCGACACGCTGGAGACGATGGTCGCCGAAGCGAAGAGGCGCGGATACCTGTACATCGCCATAACCAACCACACGCAGCGGGTGACCATGGTCGGGGGCCTCGACGAACGCGGGCTACTCGAGCACTGGGAGGCGGTGGAGCGGGTGGCGAAAAGCGTCGAGGGCATCCACGTGCTCAAGGGAGTTGAGGTGGACATCCTCAAGGACGGCAGCCTCGACATAACCGGGGACGTGCTGGCCCGGGCGGACGTGGTGGTGGCCTCGGTGCACTACGACACCGACATGCCGCGGCCCCAGATGACGCGCCGCATAATCCGGGCGCTGGAGAACCCGTTCGTCGACATCCTCGGCCACGCGACCGGCCGCAAGCTGAACGAGCGGCCGCCCTACAACGTGAACATGGACGACGTCATCACCGCCGCCGCGCGCACCGGCACCGCCCTGGAGCTGAACTCCAATCCCAAGCGGCTGGACATCGACGACGCCAACTGCCGTTCCGCGCGTGAGCACGGCGTGAAGGTGGTGGTGGCCACCGACGCGCACAGCGCCAGGGAGCTGGGATTCATGCGCTACGGGATCAACCAGGCGCGACGGGGCTGGCTCGAGAAGGGCGACGTCCTCAATACAACGACCTACCGCGGCCTGGCAAAAACACTGAGGAAAAAGGTCCGCGCGGCCTGAGCGCACACTAGCGCCCTACTTCGGCAGGCGCTGCTTCAACTTCAAGACCGGCGCGAATATGTCGCCCTTGTCCTCGACCCGCTGCAGTACCTCCCAGGCCTCGAAGACGAGGTCGCCCGGCTGCCTCCGCTTGCGCGCCGCGGCAAGCTCCTCCCATTCGACCGGCGCCGATACGGTCGGCCTGGCCTTCGCCCGCAGCGAATAGGCGCAGACGGTGGTCTTGTGCGGGTCGTTCTGGCTCCAGTCGACGAAGATCTTCCCGCCGCGCAGGTCCTTACGCATGTTGGAGACTATTCGCCCGGGGTAATGGGACTCCAGTTGTTGAGCCGTCGCCTTCGCGAAAGCCTTGGTCTCGTCGAACATCGTCGCCGTGTTCAGCGGCACGTAGACGTGGACTCCCTTGCTGCCGGAGACCTTAGCGAACGACTCGAGGCCCGCGTCCGCGAGCGTATCGCGCAGGCGCTCGGCCGCCCAGGCGGCGTCGAGGACGTCCGCCGGCTCGCCCGGGTCGAGGTCGAAGGCGACAAACATGGGCCTGTCGAAATCGGTTCCCAGCGAGAGCAGAGTGTGGAACTCGATGGTCGCCAGGTTGGCCAGCCAGACCAGCGTCGCCACACCGTCCACCACGCAGAAGTTCACCTTCTGGCGCACGTTCCTGCTGGGCATGGTGGCCGTCTGGACCCATTCCGGGTGATAGGCGGGGCACTCCTTCTCGTAGAAGTAATCGGCCTCGACCCCGTCCGGGTACCGCTTCAGCGTCAGCGGGCGCCGCTTGAGGTGCGGCAGCATAGCGGGCGCGACGCGCGTGTAGTAGTCGATCATCTGCGCCTTGGTGAAGCCGGTCTCAGGCCAGAGCACCTTGTCCAGGTTGGAGAGCTCCACGTGGTGCCCCCCGACCGAAGCCGTCACTGTCTTTGCCACGCGAGGCTCCTTGCTCTACGACGCCTTCTCTTTCTTCGCGGGTCTGGAAGCTCCGCCCTTCTGCTCGCGGGCGCGCGCCAGGCTCTTCTCCAGGGCGGCCATCAGGTCTATGACCTTACCCTCCTCCTCGACCGGCGGAGGCATGACGTACTCCCTGCCCTCGACCTTGCTGTCGATGAGCGCCCTGACCGCGTCGCGGTAGTCGTCGTGATACCGCGCCGGGTCGAAGGAGTCCGCAAGCGCGTCGATTATCTGCCCCGCCAGCTTCAGCTCGCGCTCCGTGGCCTCGGGCTGCTCGGGCATCTCCTCGATGTCCGAGGCAGACACGACCTCCTCGGCGAAGTGCATCGTCTCCAGGACGATCATGGTATCGTACGGCCTGATCGCCACCAGGTATTCCTTGCCCCTCATCACCAGCTTGCCGACGCCGATGCGCTCCGAGTCCCTCATTGCCGTCAGCAGCAGCCCGTAGGCCTTGCCCGACTGCTCGTCCGGCACCAGGTAATAGGGGTGCTGGAAGAAGACCGGGTCGATCTCGGAGATCTTGACGAAGTCCAGCATCTCGATCATGCGGGTCGCCTTCGGCTCGAGAGCCTCCAGCTCATCGTCGGTCACCACCACGTACTGGTCCGCCGAGACCTCGTAACCTTTCACCACGTCCGACCGGCTGACGACCTTGTCCTCCGCGGGACAGACCAGTTGCTGCTTGACGCGCTGGCCGTCCTCCTCGTGGAGCATGTGGAAGTGGACCTCCCTGTCCCTGACAGCGCTGTACAGCTTGACCGGTATGTTGACCAGGCCGAAGCTGATCGACCCGCTCCATATCGCCCTCGGCATCTCAGCCGCCTCCCTTCCCTCCGTAGACGAAGCTGACCTCTTCCTTCACGACCTCCGTCGGGGACTTGTCGGTGCGCAGCCCCTTGAAGGCCGGCTGCCTGAGGTGCCCCGTGTTGGTCCAGCCGCGGAACTCTATCTCCGCCACCAGCTCGGGCTTCACGAAGTGCGCCCCGTGCGCCTTCACCACCCCCGTGAAGGGATTCGCGCCCGATTCGGCGGCCTCCAGCAACTCCTGGAGCTCGCGGCGGTCTTTGTCCGTGTAGCCCGAGCCGACCTTGCCGACGTAGACCAGCTCGCCGGCGCCACCCTCGACCTGGCGGTAGTAGCCGACCAGCAACGCGCCGACACCCCGGGCGCCTGTCGACAGCGGCGCGAAGCCGCCGATCACGAACTCCTGGCCGCGCACCAGCTTTATCTTCAGCCACTCCCCGGTTCGCTTGCCCTCGCGGTAAGGGCTTTCGAGCCGCTTGGCCACGACGCCCTCCAGGCGGTTGTCGCGCGCCGCGTCAAGCATCGCGGCGCCTTCGCCCGTCACCGACGGGGGCGTCCTCCAGCTGCCGGCCGCCAGGGAGAGCGACTCCAGGATCGGGCGCCTCTGGTCGTAGGCGAGGCCCTCCAGAGACTTCCCTTCCAGGTGGATCACGTCGAAGATCATGTAAGTGACGGGGTAGATGTCCTTGCGCGCGGCCGCGTTGCGCTCGGTCAGGCCCAAGCGGTGCTGCAGCAGCCCGAAGCTCGGCCGGCCTTTCTCGTTCAGCGCGACTATCTCGCCGTCGAGCACGACGTTCGATCCCCGGAACACCTCCGCCAGCGGCACCAGCTCCGGATAGTCATGCGTCACGTCGTGCAGGTTGCGCGTCTCCACGCGGTGCTTCTTTCCGTCGCAGAAGAACACCGCGCGTATCCCGTCCCACTTGTACTCGAACGCGTAGGCCTCGTCCTCGCGCGGCAGCTCCGAGAGCTGCGCGAGCATGGGTCGCACGTGCGCGGGCAGTGCTTCGGCAACACCACCGCGCCCGCGGAGGTTGGCCGCGAACTTTCCCATCTCTCCCGTCCTTGAAGCACCATGGCAAACGTCTTGCTCAATTCTTACCTTCACGCAAGGCAATCCCTCCAGGCTCGCAGGTTTTTGCCTTCCTTGAACGTATTGGAGTAATACGGGCGGCGGGCAGGCCGTCTCCCGTCTTCACTTTTGGAGGAGCAGGGATATGGCTGATGCGATGTTCAAAGAAGACGCCGAACGCCTGGCGGAACAGATCGTCGACGAGAACCAGATGGTCGACATCATCGACGTGAAGATGGACCCCGACCTGGGCAACTACGTCATCGTCGCCTACGACTACGGCAGTGACGAAGAGATCCTGGTGGACAATCCCCAGGCCTGGGCGGCGAAGAAGAGCGAGCTTGAGCGCAGGCCCGTCGGCAACTCCGTGACGGCACACGTGCGCGAGAGGCACGGAGTGATCGTGGGCTCTCTCCTCGGCCACTGGACCGAGGTCGCACAGGATAACTGGCCGGATGAGATTTGCGAGGCCGTGGCGGAGCGCAGGATCCCCGGTGAAGCCCTGACCGACATCGAGCCGGCCATCGGCGACGCGGAGATCGTCTACCCGGGCAAGGGCAAGCCCGACAACTACGGGCTCGAGGGCGACTACCTGGTGATGGTTTCCAAGGACAGCGCCAAGGTCTTCAGGCACATCATCAAGCTCGCCAACTTCACCCTCGAGGACCAAGCCGAGCGTGGCGCCGCCTGGAGGCAGCTGGGCTTCGACATCTCCCCGCAGCCGCTCGCGCCGATGGTCGAGCCGGGCGTCGACGAGTATGGCGAGAAGGACGTCGCCGACGAGGTGAGAGACCGGATGCTGGACATCCTCGACAAGGGTTACGGCGCCATCCTCGTAGACGGGCAGACCAACGTCAGCGCCTATGCCTGGGTCTTCGCAGGCGTGGTAGGCCTGAAGGTGATCATGGCGTGGGAGCAGCGCGGGCAGTCGGCCGCCTCAGCGTTCGCGGGCATGGGGTACACCGAGCTCCTGCACTACAAGGAGATCGAAGAGATCTTCTAGCGCGCTCCGCGAAGAGGGCAGCAGTCTCTATCTCCGTGGTATCCCTGATAGTCTTACCACCGGGACCCGGGCGCAAGCCCTTCCTGCGCTTGCATCTCGCGCAGTCGCGCGCATCCTGCTATAATTTGTGATTGTTCGCGTGAGGGGTTTCGTGACAGGTACTGAAATGGATACTTTTCCCGAGGGTCCGATGCCTCGGGTTTTTTTGTAAGAGTAAGGGAGGTGACAAGTGAAGATATACGTAGGCAACCTTAGCTACAGCACGGACAACGACGGGCTTCGCGCCGCGTTCGAGCAGTTCGGGGCGGTCAACTCCGCCGAGGTGGTAATCGACAGGAACACCAACCGGTCGAGGGGCTTCGGTTTCGTTGAGATGCCGACCGACGACGAGGCGAAAGCAGCGATCGACGGGCTGAACAGCAAGGACCTCGACGGCCGGCCTATCAAGGTGAACGAGGCCAAGCCGAGGAGGGACGACTCCGGAGGCGGCGGTTCTTACCGCGACTAGGGGTCGCAAATTGATATTCTTACCGCCCGGCGAGCGGCACAGCCGGGACGGGGACAGTGAGTTTCTGAGAAGCGGCACGAGATTCTCGAACACGCGATAGATATCTCACCTGTTTAACCGCGCCCGCACATACAACCGTCACTAGGATGCAAGTTTTGGGGTCAGACCCCTTAACTTGCGTTTTTTTGTCATGGCGATGCCGGCGGGACGCCGGCGCTACGGGAGCTTCGTTATCTCGAAGACGCAGCGGGGCGCCCCCTCGAGCAGGTTCTCGGTCACGAGCAGCCTGCCCCCGAGGCGCCGCACCGTGGCGACGTCGATCTCGCAGGCCACCCGGCAGGCGGGCAGGCAGGAGGGCGCCTCGAAGCCGACCGCGCACTCGTCCCACTCGACCACTACCTTATCGTCGGTGGCCTGCGCGATGCGGTAGGGCATGCGGATGAAGGTGGGGATCCGCAGCCACTCGGTGGCGATGTCGACGGCGTCCTTCTTGATGCCGCGCTCCACGCCGCACATACCCTTCTCCACGATGAAGTACGACGAGAGCCGCGCGAAGGGGCCGGCGATGAACCAGCGGACAGCGGAGAACCTGCACGAACGAACCAGCATCCGCCCGAACGCGCACTGCATCCGCCTGAGCCAGTCGTCGTGAGCCGCGTCCAGTCCGGCGACGCGTTCTTTGAGCTCCTCTGTCCTGTCGGCCAACGTGCCTCCTCGACGCTCGTATGGTCCTGGCAAGCCTAATCAAGGGACCGCGGGCGCGCAAGG
>DAIQAV010000152.1:0-5906 GCA_036781505.1 Candidatus Anoxymicrobiaceae bacterium
CAAGGATTAAACTGAAGAAACTCTACCCATCATTTGGTGAATGACAGAGTACTAGCACGGAAGGTCCGCAAACATGAGATGGTCCCTCAAGCGAAAGTTCTACATCCTGGTGCTCCCGTCGGGTGGTGCTCATTGCGCTTATGGCGATGGTGATGCTGCCCCACCAGCAGGTGCAGAACAACGTGGTCCAGATCAAGGAGGCGATGGACGAAGCAGTCTCGGCCGAGACGTTCGCTCGCTTCTATGAACGGCAGCTTCGGGAGGCCGCAGCCTTCATAGTGACAGGACAGCCCGAGCACCAGAGGCTTTACGAGCAGTCCAAGGAGCAGGCGCGGATCGGGATAGCCGACTGGCTGGCGGCTGAGAACAGGCATACGGGAGATTCGCCGGCCGAGCACGCCACCGAGCTCAAGATGCTCCACGCCACGCTGGCCGGAAACGCGGACGTCGCGAAGGTCGCCGACTGGTCGATCGCTCTTGCCGGCTCGGGGCAGCGCGCGCAGGCGATGGAGAACCTCCAGAAGGCCATCACCGGGGATGGCGGCGAGACGGTAAGCAACAACGTGGACGATCAGTTGCCTGACGAGGAGGCCCAGCTCAACAAGTACCTGGACAACCTGGCCGGGGCCATCAAGAGCATGGTGGTCATGAGGCTGATGAACCTGGGGCCGAACGTGGACAGCATGAAGACGCATTTCGCGAACACCATCTACGCCGAGCGGTTCGCCAGGTACTACAACATGCAAGTCCGCCAGGTGATGGCACAGATCGTGGCCGCCAACCCCGCCGGCCAGGACCTGCTGGGTGAGTCGGGTGACCAGGCCTCGGAAGCCCTGCAAGCCTGGAGTGACGAGGCCAGGATGGTAGGCGCGGACAAAGAGCGCGGAAGGCAGACGGCGCTGGTGGGCAGGCTGACCAGCACGTATAAGAGTGTCAGCACGGCGGTCGACAACGCCGTCACCGCGGTCAACGCGGGCAACCCGGCCGCTGCGATCGCATACATTGAGAAAGAAACCGGTCCCACGCCGCTGACATCACTAACGGCCGCGATCAGCACAGACGTCAACAACCAGAAGAAAGACATGCAGTTCGACGCCTCGCTCATCTCGTCCGGCAGCAGCAACGCCGCCTGGGGCGTAGGGATAATCGGCGGTCTGCTGCTCCTGGTCGCGCTCGGTGGTAGGTTCCTGGTCTCGGGCCGGGTGGTCACGCCGGTGGTCCAGCTCCGCGACGCGGCCAGGGTCTTCGGAGAAGGAGGGGGCAACGTCAGCGTCGACGTGAAGTCGCACGACGAGCTGGGCGAGCTGTCCACGTCTTTCAACGAGATGGCGGCCGCGCGCATCATGGCCGAAGAGGAGTTGCGACAGGCCCGCGACGAGCTCGAGGACAGAGTAGAAGAGCGCACCAGCCAGCTCGCCCGCGCCAACAGGGAGCTGGGCCGCGTGAACCACGAGCTCCTTTCCACGAACAAAGAGCTGAACGACTTCGCCTACGTGGTGTCCCACGATCTCAAGGCTCCACTGCGGGGGATCGGATCGCTTGCCACCTGGCTCTCGACCGACTACAGGGACGTGCTAGATGAGAACGGACAGAAGCAGCTGGAGCTGCTCCTCGACAGGGCCAAGAGGATGGAAGGACTTATCGAGAGCATCCTGGCGTACTCCAGGGTCGGCCGGGTCAGGGAGGAGCGCCAGACGGTCGACCTCGATGAGCTCGTCGACTCGGCGGTGAAGATGCTGGACATCCCGGACGGCATCGAGGTGAAGGTCGCCGGAGACCTGCCGGAGGTGACCGGTGAGAGGACCAGGCTCGGCCAGGTCTTCGGGAACCTCATCGGCAACGCGGTCAAGTTCATGGACAAGCCCGAGGGAAAGGTCATCATCTCCTGTGCGGACGACGGCGATTTCTGGAGGCTGGCGGTCGCCGACAGCGGCCCGGGCATAGACGCAAGGTACCACGACCAGATATTCCAGATATTCCAGACTCTGTCCGCGCGTGACGATGTCGAGAGCAGCGGGGTGGGTCTGACGCTGGTCAAGAAGATCGTCGAGATGCATGGGGGGCGCGTGTGGTTGGAATCCGAGGTGGGAAAGGGGTCCACGTTCTTCTTCATTCTGCCGAAGGCGAAGTGATCCAATGTTGAGATGGGAGGCAGAATTGCGAGCGAACAAATCCATATTGCTTGTGGAGGACGACGTCGTTGACAGGATGACTGTGGAGAGGGCGCTCAAAGAGATACACGTGTTGAATCCCCTTCACATCGTGGAGAACGGCGAGGCAGCACTGGAGTTCCTGCGCGACCCGGCGAACGAGAAGCCCGGAATAATCCTGCTCGACCTGAACATGCCCAAGATGAACGGCATCGAGTTCCTGCAGGTGGTCAAGAACGATGACGCCTTCAAGAGGATCCCGGTGATAGTGCTCACCACGTCGAAGGACGAACAGGACCGGGTGAACACATTCGACCTTGGGGTCGCCGGGTACATGATCAAGCCGGTCGATTACCTCCAGTTCGTGGAGGTGGTCCGCGCGATCGACCTCTACTGGACGCTCTCCGAGCTGTCCGATTGAAGATAGGAGAGGACCTGGGCTTGAAGGTATTGCTGGTGGAGGACGACGAAGTCGACCGGATGGCGTTCGAGCGATTTGTAACCCGCGAGGGCCTCACGTATGAGTGCCAGTTCGCGACGTCGGTGGCGGACGCCAGGGCGGCGCTGGCCGCCCGCGACTTCGACGTCATCCTGCTCGATTTCAACCTGCCGGACGGGACGGGCTTCGACGTGATCGAGCTCAAGCCCGCGGCCCCGATAATCCTCATCACCGGCACCAATCAGACCGACACCGCCGTCTCCGCCATGAAGGCAGGCGCCTACGACTACGTCATCAAGGACCACGAGCGCAACTACCTGCGGGTGCTTCCCGTCGCGATAGAGAGCGCGATGAAACGCAAGGAGGCCGAGGAGACTTTCACCATTCTCTCTCACGCCCTGATGAGCGCGGCGGACAGCATCTTCATCACCGACCTCGATGGCAGGATAACTTTCCTCAACAGCGCGGTCGCTGATACTTACGGTTACGCGGAAGCCGACCTGCTGGGCAGGGACATCGCCGTGATCGGGGAGACCCGATCCGAGGGCGAGTACTATCACAGGCGCAAGGACGGCACCGAGTTCCCCGTCTCGCTCTCGCGCTCCGAGGTGAACGACGAGACCGGAAGAGAGATCGCCATGGTCGTCCTGGCCAGGGACATCACCGACCGCAAGCAGGCCGAGGAGGAGCTGCGGCGCATCAACGCCGAGCTCGAGGGGTACGCGCACACGGTCTCTCACGACCTCAAGGGCCCGCTGGCCTCGACCACGCTCGCGACCTCGACGCTGGAGCGTCTTCTTTCAGAGAAGGGGCTCGCGATCGAGGGCTCGGAGATCAAGGACCTGCTCGGCATCCTCGACAACAACGTCTGGAAGTCAGCCGCGCTCATCGACGACCTTCTCGCCCTCGCCGAGGCGGGCCAGATGCCCGAATCGGTGGAGGACGTCGACGTCCTGGGTGTGGTGAGGCGCATCGCCTCCGAGAACGAGGGCGCCATCGTGCAGCGGAACATCACGCTGGAGATAGACGGCGACCTGGGCGCCGTACGGGCGGCGCCCGCTCACGTCTACCAGTTGTTCTCCAACCTGATCGGCAACTGCATCAAGCACTCCGGCGCCGACGCCCCCGTCGTCAGGATCGAGCGCGTGCGCGACGACGGTGCCGGCTGCCACACCTACCTGGTCAGCGACAACGGAGTGGGCATCCCCGAGGCAGACCTCACGCGGATATTCGCACCGTTTTTCAAGGGCGCGACAGGCGGGACCGGCATCGGGCTCGCCACGGTGAAGAAGATCACCAACCTCTACGGGGGTTCGGTCCGGGCCTACAACGACGACGGCGCCTGCTTCGAGTTCACCCTGAACGACCAGGCGTAGCGCCGGCGTCTCGCCGGCTCCTGATGCCCCTGCGGATCAGCAGCATTACCGCCACCGCCCCACCCAGCGCCAGCCCCAGGCAGACTATCAACCAGGCGAAGTTGTCGGCCACGTACGAATACGTATAGGTGTAAGGCTCGTCCACGTACATGTAGAAGAACTTGGCCCACTTGCTGAAGATCGGGACCACCTCGAAGTTGACGCGGTCGGGCGTCACGCTCACCTTGATGTAGTGGTGCATGTCGCGGTAGCGGTCCACGTCCCACAGCTCGGCCCCGCCGCCGCCGGTTATCACGACGTGGACGTCGTAGGGCCAGAGGTCGTAGTCGAACGTGTGCATGTGGGAGCCGAAGACGTAATTGACGCCGTACTCGACGCACAGGTGCCTGATGGCGTCCGCGTTCTTCCTGTCGCTGAGGAACTCCTGCATCGGCATCTGCGGGTTGCGCAGGCCGCGGAACGGCGGCACGTGCAGGAACACGAAGCGGCGCTTATACGACTGGCCCTTTTTCAACTCGCTCTCGAACCAGCGCATCTGCGCCGGATCGACCGACTTGCAGTCCGAGTCGTCGAGCACTATGAAGTAGTTATCCCCGGCGTTGAAGGCATAGTAGCGCGGGCCGAATATGCTCTGATAGTTCTTGAGCCCGTCCGCCGCCACGTCGTGGTTCCCGACCGCGGTGATGAACGGGGCCTTCATCCCCAGCACCTGGTTCTGGAACAGGCGGTACTTGACCCGCTCGCCGTCGAAGACGAGGTCGCCCATGTCGATGGTGAAGAGCAGGTCCTTCTGGCTCTGGATACTCTGCTTCACCAGGTTGAAGGTCCTGTTGGAGTTCTTGTTGTCGCCCATCACGGCAAACGTGAACGAATCGCCGGGGGTCTTGATCTTCGCGATGTTCTTCGCGTTCCAGCGGGTCGTGGCCTTCGGCAGCATCCAGGTCGCGTGGACCATGATGACGATCGCGCCCGCGAACGCCAGTCCCAGGATCACCACGGCTATCACGGAAAGGACGAAGAAGAAGCGCCTCAGCCTGATGCCGGCGGGTCTTTCCTTGCTCAAGTCATCACCTCGGCCCATATTCTACACAGTATGGCGGTCATTATTGTTGAGATAATCACCTGATAGAATCCTGTTGCGAGACCGGATGGATACTGAGAGGTGGAGACGCCCGTGAGACGACGCTGGAAGAGCCTCGGTGCGGACATCGTTCGTGGTGATGCTGTGCGCTGGCGTGGTCTGCCTGGGCGGGTGCGGCGGCATCCCCGACGCCGCCATGCAATCGCTGCAGAAGGGCGACGCCATCCTGCAGAAGGTGGCGGCCCAGGTCGACCCGCTACTCTACGAGCTGGAGAGCCTCTTCACAGACTACGCCTACGGCGAGAACACCGAGCCCTACGGCGTGAACCAGACGATGACCGAGTCCAGGGCCACCGCGCTCCGCCTGGCGGCGATGTCCCGCGAGGCGGAGGCGTACTTCAACAAGGCGCTGAGCGTGCCGGGTGCCGGCGGGTGCACCGAGTATGTCGGCCAGGCCAGGGCCGTGCTCCAACAAGTAGAGAGGATCCCCGGGGTGGCGGACAGAGGCTTCCGGGTGATAGACACCCTCGCCAACATCGACACCACAGTCGGCGAGAAAGCCATGGAGACCTCCCTCTACAAAGCGTCCCGCTCGCTCATCCAGATAAACATCGAGACTCACTACGCGGTGGGATACGCGGCCTACCTCGCCTCCAAGCTGGGCATAAGGAGCAGTCAGGCCAGCACCACCGCGCCCGCCTCGCACACTTCGGGTTCGTAGCGACGGCCCCCGGCCGTCTTCAGACTCCCAACCAGTTGGACTATAATCTCAACACGTAACTACGGGCCCATAGCTCAGTTGGCAGAGCAGCGGACTCATAATCCGCGTGTCGCAGGTTCGAGTCCTGCTGGGCCCACCA
>DAIQAV010000153.1:0-5743 GCA_036781505.1 Candidatus Anoxymicrobiaceae bacterium
GCACAGCACCTCTTTCACCCTGCCCAGCTCGTGCCCGGCGCCATCGACGAGCGCCATGTCCACCATGTCGTGCGGCCAGTACTCTCCTTCGCCCAGCGGCGCCGCCTCGCAGGCCGGGACCATCAGGAACAGCCCGCGCAGCCCGTCGGCCGCGTCCCGGTCTGCCAGCCCCATCGACACCAGGTAGCGCCCCGAGTGGGGGGCGGCCGTCTCCAGGGTCACCTCGACGTAGTCTTGAGGCCCTTTCTCGAGCAGCATCTTCGCCCCGGGGACGAACCGCTGGTCCCAGTCCGTCAGCGACTCTACGATAAGAGCCCCACGGATGCCGTGGGGCCTCAGTATTCTTCCGACCGCCAGGAGGTCCCCCGGCGAATTGGTGTTCTTCTCGCTCAATCCAGTATCTCTACTATCGCGTTCTTTCCCTGCTTGGTCGCCGAGGCCTTGACCAGCGTCCTCAGGGCCTGAGCTATCCTGCCCTGCTTTCCGATCACCTTGCCGATGTCCTCGTCGTTGACCTTGAGCTGCAGGATGACCGACCTCTCCCCCTCGATGACCTCGACGTGGACATCGTCGGGATTGTCGACCAGCGCCTTGGCAAGGTACTCCAGAAGATCTTTCATATTCGAGCCTCCAGTATTCAACCCAGCGGGAGAAGAGTTATTTCTTCGAGCTCTCGAACTGCTCCCAGACGCCCTTGATCTTCATCAGGTTCCGGACCTGGCTCGATGGCTGGGCCCCCTGCGAGAGCCAGTAGAGCGCCCTTTCGCCGTTGAGCTCGATGGTCGAAGGTTCCGTCATCGGGTTGTAGAAGCCGAGCGACTCGATGTAACGCCCGTCGCGCGGCTTGTGCGAGTCCGCCACGACAATGCGATAGACAGGCTGCTTCTTCTTTCCCATTCTGCGCAGTCTGATCTTGACCAATGTGCCTCCTTAAATCCCGTTTATTCTAGCAGAACGCCTCAGAAGGGAAAGAGGCGCTTGAGCATGCCCATGCCGCCGGCGCCCTTGCCGGTGAACGCCTTCATCATCTTCTGCATCTGGCTGAACTGTTTCACGAGCTGGTTGACGTCCTGGGTGGAGGTGCCGCTCCCGGCCGCGATCCTGCGGCGCCGGCTCGCGTTGAGCACGTGCGGGTTGTGGCGCTCCTGGGGCGTCATGGAGTAGATGATGGCCTCGACCCTCTTAAGCTGGCCGTCGTCCGCGTCGAGCCCCTGCTGACGCGCCATGCCGCTCATCCCGGGCACCATCTCCATCACCTTGGACAGCCCGCCCATCTGGCGGAGCTGCTGCATCTGCTCCAGGAAGTCCTCGAAGTCGAACTTCTGCTTGCGCAGCTTCTCCTCGAGCTTGCGCGCCTTCTCCTCGGTCATGTGCTCCTCGGCCTTCTCGACCAGGGTGACGATGTCGCCCATGCCGAGGATGCGGGACGCGACGCGGTCCGGGTAAAAGACCTCGAGGTCGTTCATCTTCTCGCCCACCGAGGCGAGCTTGATGGGCCGTCCGGTGACCGCCTTCATGGAGAGCGCCGCGCCGCCGCGGGCGTCGCCGTCCATCTTGGTGATGAGAATCCCGTCGAACTCCAGCGTCTCCAGGAACGTGAGCGCGACGTTGACCGCGTCCTGGCCGGTCATCGCGTCCACCACCAGCAGGGTCTCACTGGGGTCGACCGAGGCCTTGATGTCCACCAGCTCCTGCATCATCTCCACGTCGATGTGCAGCCGCCCGGCGGTGTCGAGTATCACGACGTCGTTGCCCTTGCGGGTTCCTTCCTTAACCGCCTGCTCGCAGATCTCCTGCGCGCTCTTGTGCTTGTAGTAGGCCACCGGCACTTCGATCTGGGTCCCCAGGGTCTGCAGCTGCTCTACCGCCGCCGGCCGGTATACGTCCGCCGCTACCAGCAACGGGTTCCTCCCCTGCCGGCGCAGCAACACGGCGAGCTTGGCGGCCGCCGTGGTCTTGCCGCTTCCCTGCAGGCCGACCAGCATGATGACCGATGGCGGGTGGGGGGCGAAGCGGATGTCCTTCTCCCTGCCCCCGAGTATGTCGGTCATCTCGTCGTAGACGATCTTCACGACCTGCTGGGCGGGCGTGACGCTCTTGATGACCTCCTCGCCGATCGAGCGCTCGCGCACGTGGTCGACGAACTGCTTGACTACCTTGAAGTTGACGTCGGCCTCCAGCAGCACCAGACGGATCTCGCGCATGGCGGCTTCGACGTCCTTCTCGGTCAGCTTGCCCCTGCCGCGAAGCCTCGTGAAAACATCCTGCAGCCTGTCTCCCAGGCTTTCAAACATAGTTGCTCCATCGCTTGTCTTGCCGAATAAAGGGAGTTTACCACGACCCGTAGCCCCACTGAATGATATTACGCGCTCCCCCGGACG
Source organism: Candidatus Anoxymicrobiaceae bacterium (assembly GCA_036781505.1). GTDB lineage: Bacteria > Actinomycetota > Geothermincolia > Fen-727 > Anoxymicrobiaceae > FEN-680. Next base: position 2,382 of record DAIQAV010000153.1, read on the forward strand.
CGCTCAAGCAAGGGGACGGACGCACCCCGGGCTCTCGTCCGCCCATCCGGGCCTCACCTGCCCTGTGGCCGGACGCGCGGGATGCGACGGCTCCCACGGGGAGAGGGGTCAGGCAAATGAAAGAGGCCCGGCCGACGGCCGGGCCTCGTCCATCACCTTATCTGGAAAGAGAATCAGGCCTTGCCGGTGATCTTGAAGACCTTGGTCCCACACTTGGTGCAGGTGCCCTTCTGGGCCTTCATCTTGTTCTTCATGATGACCTCTTCGGGATCCTTGATCTCTACCTTCTCCTTGCACTTCACACAGTAAGCTTCAGCCATCTTACCTCCTTTGTACCTGGAACCCCCCGGATCCACAGATTACTCACAGCACGTACATTTGTTCGTCTGTTCGCGCAAATATACCTTTGACCCATCGAGCGGTCAACCAATGCGGGGGCTCGCGTCCGGTCCGATGCTATACTGTCTGCGGCCGTGACAAGGAGGGGGAAGATGCCCGAATCGTTCGACGAGCTGCGCCACGAGTACCTCGAGAGCCGCTGCGAGACTGCGGTCAAAGCGCTGCGAAAGAGGTGGTTCGACGCGCACTGGTTCTCCACCGCGGATCGCGCGGTCAAGGCGGCGCTGGACCTCATCCCCCAGGGATCGCGTGTCGGAGCCGGTGGGTCAGTGACCGTGCGTGAGAGCGGGCTGCTGGAGGTCTTGAGCGAGCGCGGATACCAGCTGGTGTACCACCAGCCCGATATGGCGCGGGAGCAGAGCATGGAGGTCCGCAAGGAGGCCATCACCTGCCCTTACTACCTGTGCTCCAGCAACGCCATCACAATGGAAGGCGAGCTCGTGAACACCGACGGGATAGGCAACCGGCTGGCCGGGATGATGTTCGGCCCCGAAGTTGTGGTGGTGCTCGCGGGAGCGAACAAACTGGTGGAGGACCGCGCCGAGGCGTTCAGCAGGATACGCAACGTGGCCGCCCCGGCAAACGCAAGAAGGTTGGGCCTCGACCTGCCCTGCGTCGAGCGGGGAAAGTGTGTCGACTGCCGCACGCCGCAGAACATCTGCAGGGTGACGTCGATCATCAGCCTCAAGCCGATGTGGACCGACCTCAAGGTGTTCCTGGTGGCCGAACCCCTCGGTTTGTAGGGACAGGTACTTTCTACTTCTTTTTCTACTCATACGACTGGCTCACCGATTGAATTCGAGGACACCTGTCCGGAGTGGAAAAAGAAGTGGAAAGTACCTGTCCCCATCTCAGGGTGGGCGGCGGTACCAGTCGATGAGGCGCGCCACGGGAGGGTAGACCTTCCTGACCGCGATGAGGCTGTCGGCCACCTTCCTCGACCTCTCAGGCACGTTTGCCTTCGCCGATCTTATCGCCTCGAACCACTGGCGCGGGTCGTTCCTGGCCAGGACGCCCTCCAGGCTGTAGACGCTCACGTCGCGCACGCCGGCCGCCAGCGCCGCCTCAAGGCCAACCACCAGCTCTGCGGGCCCGCCAAAGACCGGCTCGTCCCGGAGCACTCCACCCCCGGTAAGGCCGAGCGATACACCCGCGCGGCCGCCGAACTTCTCGCGCAGACGGGAGCAGTTGTCGTACACCAGCCAGTTGGCGTCTTTCGCGGTGATGGCCCCGCCGGACATGCCGCACAGCATGCTCACGTAAAGCATCGGGCTCACCACGTCCCATCCGATCCCGGAAGCAGGCGTCTCGGTCATGTCCTGCAGCAGTTCGCCGTCACCCTCCATCTCCAGCCCGATCCAGGGCAGCACCGCCGTGAGCGTGCGCATCCCGGCGTCCTGCAGCTCCGCGTTGAGCCTGTCGAGCTTTCCCTTGGCCCGGTAGTAGCGCTCGCGGTCCAGGTTCTCTCGCGCCGACGAGAACACCTTGCCGAGCTTTAGGAGCGGGTTGGTGGCCTGCATCACTTCCCACATCTGCTGGATGGGCATCTCCAGGTCGATCGCGACCGTGTCGGGAAGGACCTCGTTCTTCTGCGCCCACTCCACCTGGTGGCGGACCAGCGCGCTGTACGACGAGGCGTTGCGCTCGCTGGGGAAGTAGCCCTGCTCTTTCTCCATCAGAGGCCAGAAAGCGTAGTCCACGCCGGCCTCCTTCAGCTTCTTGAGCGCGTTGGCGTTTTTCCGGGTCAGGGAGACCGGGTACATCGCGATGGCCACGCCCGCGGAGAACTCCTGCAAAAGAGGCAGGGCTTTCTTGACTATGTCGGGCGGAGCGAGCGACTCCTCCCAGAACCTCAGTTCGAACTGCACGTGGACTCTCTACCCTTCCTCGTTGCCCGAAGATATACGTCTGCACAAAGCAGGAATTCATACTATCAGAACTTCGATTACACGCCTGCTGTCTTTCCTACTGGTCAGTAATATTCTATTTCTCAGTCGTGTTGCACCGTCGGCGGCGCGGTTGATGTTGAGACCACTCCAGACGGGGGCGGGGTTGTCCTTTTGCGTAGCCTCCACAGCCGGCGCGGAGTACAGAAAGACTGCCCCACGGGACCCGGCGAGGATAAGCAAGCAAAAGGACAGCCCCGCCCCTCCTATTCAGAACAAGGCGCGGGCGTACTCCTCGGGGTCGAACGGACGAAGGTCACTCATGCCCTCGCCCACGCCGATGTAGGAGACCGGTATGCCGAGCTCGCGGCCGATGGCAAGGACGACCCCGCCCTTGGCGCTGCCGTCCATCTTGGTGAGCGCGATGGAGCCTAACTCCATGGCCTCGCCGAAGACACGCGCCTGGCTGACGCCGTTCTGTCCTGTGGTGGCGTCGATGGCCAGTATCGACTCGGGAGGGTACCCGAGCTGGCGCTCGGCGACCCGCCACATCTTGTTGAGCTCGTCCATCAGGTTCTTCTTGGTGTGCAGGCGCCCCGCGGTGTCCACGATGACGATGTCGATCCCCCGCGCCGTCGCTGATTCGAGCGCGTCGAACACGACAGCGGCCGGGTCCCCTCCCGTCTTGTGCCGCACCACAGGCGCGCCTACCCGTTGCGCCCACATCTCCATCTGCTCTATGCCGGCGGCCCGGAAGGTATCGGCCGCGGCGAACAGGACCTTTTGCCCTTCGCTCTTGTACTGGTAGCCGATCTTGGCCGACGTGGTCGTCTTGCCCACCCCGTTGACGCCCACGATGAAGACCACGTGCGGCTTCTCGTCGGAGATCGGGGGCCTCTCCCCGAAGGAGCGCAGCATCTCGGTGACCTCCTCGCGGAACACCTGCCGCAAGCCCTCGAGGTCACGCACGCCCTCGGAGGTGATGCGCTTCCTGGCTGCTTCCACTATCGCTGTGGCGCTCTCGACGCCGGCGTCGGCGGCGATGAGCGCGTCCTCGGCGTCCTCCCAGAACTGGGG
>DAIQAV010000154.1:0-5732 GCA_036781505.1 Candidatus Anoxymicrobiaceae bacterium
GAGCAGCGCGCCCTCCTTGCCTCCCGCGATGCCCACGTCGGCCTCCCGCGCCTCGCCCGGCCCGTTGACCAAGCACCCCATGACCGCGACCCGCAGCGGGGTCTGGACTTCGCTGAGCTCCGCCTCGACCTTCATCGCCAGGTCGATCACGTCAATCTCGGTGCGAGCGCACGTGGGGCAAGATATCACCTCGGGGCCGGCCTCCGCCAGCCCGAGCGCGGCGAGGATCTTGCGCCCCACCCTGATCTCCTCCACCGGCGAGGCCGTCAGCGAGACCCGGATGGTGTCGCCGATCCCCTCGGCCAGCAGCGCCCCGATGCCTACGGCGCTCTTGATCGTGCCCGACCACATGGTGCCAGCCTCGGTCACCCCCACGTGGAGCGGCCAGTCCGACTTCTCCGAGACGATGCGGTACGCCTCGATGGTGCGCGGCACGTCCGAGGCCTTGACCGATATCTTCAAGTTTCCGACGCCTTCTTTCGAGATGAGCGCCGCACCCTCCAGGGCGCTCTGCGCCAGGGAAGCGGCCTCGGCCTTCCTGCCCCTGCCCTGGTGCCGCCTCTCCAGCGAACCCGAGTTCACCCCGACGCGCACGGTGACCCCCCGGCTCGCCGCTTCGGCCGCTATCTCGCGGACGCGCGCCTTGCGGGCGATGGTGCCGGGGTTGAGCCTTATCCCCGCCACGCCCTGCTCCATCACCAGGAACGCCAGGCGCCAGTCGAAGTGGAGGTCGGCCACCACCGGCAGCGAGGTGCCCGCGATGATCTTACCGAGGGCGTCGGAGGACTCCGCGTCCGGGACAGCGACCCTCACGATCTGGCAGCCCGCGCATTCCAGCTCGCGGATCTGCGCTAGCGTGGAGGACACGTCGCGCGTGTCGGTGTTGGTCATGGACTGCACACTCACCGGCGCGCCCCCACCGATCGCGACATCGCCCAGCATGATGCGCTTCGTCAGTTTTATGTCCATCAGCGGCCCCCGTCGGTGTCGTGCCGTACCAGCATTATCCCATTAACGCGCTGGCGGGGTCAGGCCCGTGGACGCACTACCCCCTGGAGATGCTTACGAAGTCAGGGCGTGAACGGGTTCTTGAGCGGGTTGAAGACATCCAGCATCATGAGCCGCAGGGCGACGATGCCAAGCACGATTATCACCACCACCGCGACCTTGGCGAACGTCTTCATGTTTATCTCCTTGTGGAACACCTTCTCCACAATGATGACGAGCAGGTGGCCGCCGTCCAGCGGCGGAAACGGGATGAGGTTGAACAGTGCAAGCAATAGGAAGAACTCGCCAATGATGAAAATGAAGACCGAGGCTCCCTGCGACGCCGCCTGAAACGCGAGCCGCGTGGCACCCACTATGCTCTGGGGGCTGTTCTGGTTCCTCGGTGTCATGCCTACCAACTGTTTCAAGGTCGTCAACGAGAAAAGCCGCGCAACTCCCGCCGCGAGGCTCGCCGTCACAGACGCCATCAGCTTTGCCGATTGGCCTATCGCTGCCACCGGGTTCGACTTTTTGCTGTAGGTGCTGTTGACATCAACGGCTACCCCTAGCAGCCCGTGCCCGTTGACGTCGAGCAGCGTTGCCTTGGTCGTCAGTTTCGTCTCGCCCCGATCATAGGTGAGGACGACCGTCTGCCCCGGCCTCTTGGTCAGCTGCTCGGTGAGCTGGTTCCAATCAGTCACCTTGTTGCCGTTCACGGAGGTTATCAGGTCGCCCTTCTTGAGCCCTGCGACATAACCCGGCCCGGGTTCGGTCACCGTCTTGCTCACCACCACGGTCTTCTCGACCTTGGCGATCTTGCCCGTCAAGGTGCTGTAGCCGAGAGGCCAGAAGAATAGGTAGAACAGGATGAATGCAATGCAGAGGTGGACGAAAGACCCGGCGAGAATCACTATCGCCCGCTTCCACAGCGGGGCCTCGTAATAAGTGCGCGGCAGGTCCTCGGGGGCGATCTTCTCGTCGGGGTTCATGCCCGCGATGCGCACCGAGCCACCGGCCAGTATCCATTTCAGCGAGTACCGCGTCTCGCCGCGCGTCCATCCCTTGATCTCCGGGCCGAAGCCGATAGAGAACTGGTCCACCTTGATGCCGCACTTCTTGGCGGCGAAGTAGTGCCCGAGCTCGTGGGTGAGGATCATGAAACCGAGCACCAGGAATATCAGCACTGCGTCAAGGATGTAATTGGGAAGCTTAGACCAGGTCATCGCGGCAAAACTCAACTCTTCTTCTCCATGGCTTCGATCACCAATCGGGCCTGCCTTCTTGAGGCGGACTCGGTCTCCCTTATCTCGTCCAGCGTCTTCCCCTGGAGAGGCTCATACTTATCTAGCACCAGGTTCACGACCTTCATCACATCAGTAAAACCTATCTGCCCAGCGAGGAAGGCCGCGACCGCCTCCTCGTTGGCCGCGTTCATCGCCGCGGGGCACGTGCCGCCGCGCCGCGCCGCCTCGTAGGCCAGGCCCAGCGCGGGCCACCTGTCGCCGTCAACCTCGAAGAATGTCAGCTCGCCGTACGAAGCGAGCGACAGGGACTCCGCGGGCGACGGCGCCCTGCGCGGGCGCGTCATCGCGTACTGCACCGGTATCCTCATGTCGGGCACGCCCATGTGGGCTAGCACCGACCCGTCGACCATCTCGACCATCGAGTGCACCACGCTCTGAGGATGGATCACCACGTCGATCCTGTCCATGTCGACGTCGAACAGGTGGTGCGCCTCGATCACTTCCAGCCCCTTGTTCACTAGCGTTGCCGAGTCAACGGTGACCTTCGGGCCCATGTCCCAGGTCGGGTGCGCGAGGGTTTCCTCGACGGTCACCTCATCCAGCGAGCCGGGCGGCCTCTCCCTGAAGGGACCACCGGAGGCCGTTAGTATAATCCTTCGGAGGTCGCGCTTATCCTCTCCCAGCAGGCACTGGTAGATGGCCGAGTGCTCGCTGTCCACGGGGACGATCGCCGCCCCGGTCGAGCGCGCCGTGTCCGTGACCAGCCGCCCGCCCGCGACCAGGCTCTCCTTGTTGGCGAGCGCCAGGTCAGCTCCCCTTTGCAGGACGGCCAGGGTCGCGTCCAGCCCGGCCGAGCCGACTATGGCGTTGAGCACCAGGTCACACTCCGCCGACGCCGCGATCTCGAGGACGCCCTCGAGTCCCACTAAAAGTTTGACGCCGATCTCCTCGAACAGGGGTGCATGCTTCCTGGCCGCGTCAGGGTCGCTGAGCGCCGCGACCTTCACCCCCAGCAGCCGCGCCTGCTCGGCCATCAGCTGGCCGTTGGAGGCCGCCGCCAGCGCGATGACGCTGACGTCATCGAGGCCGCGCGCGACCTCGACCGCCTGCGTGCCTATGGAGCCCGTCGAGCCGAGGAGAGCGACAGTTCTCAACCGAGTTGCCCTTTCCGCTTACTTCAACACGAAGTAGAAAAGGAAGAAGAACACGACCGGCGCGGTGAAGAAGGTCGAGTCGAACCTGTCCATGATGCCGCCGTGTCCCGGGATCAGCTGGCCCATGTCCTTGATGCCGTAGTCGCGCTTCATGAGCGACTCGGACAGGTCCCCCAGCGGGCCGAATATCACCACGATGACGCCGATGACTATAGCGACCCAGTAGGTGAACCAGGGGAAGTTCCGCCCGCCGACTATGGCCGTGATGATAAACCGGAACAGCACCGAGGCCGCGAGCACTCCGACAGTCGCCGCGGCGGTCCCCTCCCAGCTCTTGTTGGGGCTGATCGTGGGGGCCATCTTGTGCCGCCCGATCTTCCTCCCCACCGCCCAGGCACAGACGTCGTAGACCCAGATGAGCAGTATCAGGAACAGGACTATCCACCAGCCGCTGTTGTGGTGTAGAGCGGCCTTGCTGGAAAAGTCCCTGATCAGCACCAGGAAGCTCAGGCAGAAACCGGTGATAAGCGGGGCGAATATGGTGAGCGCCACGGCCCTGGTCGGCTTGACGTGCCTCAGCAGCAGCATGTACCACATGAAGCTCAGGAAGATGATGGCGAAGGTGATGTAGCTGAAGCTCTCGATCGGCTTGAAATGCGCCAGCATCACGTATGCGATCGACCCGCCGATGCCCAGCGCCGCGGCGGTCGGCGTGGCCTGCCCCTTGCTCTCGAACATGCTGAAGAGCTCCACCGAGCCGATGACGGCGGCCAGCGATACACCGAGCGCGAACGGGACCGCGCCCCAGACCAGAGTGCCCAGCAGGATCACAGCAAAGAGGACCGCTCCCACGATCTTCTCCGAGAAACCGCCCGCATCGGGGGACCTTCGCGTCCGTGTGCCGGCCACCCTATATCTCCATGAGTTCTTTGGTCTTCTTTTCCATGAGCTCGTCGATCTCTTTGATGTAGGCGTCGGTGAGCTTCTGAATCTCCTCGGTGTCCCTGTGCAGGTCGTCCTTGGTGGACTCGCCCTTCTTCTCCTCCTCGCGCAGGGCCTCGATCGCGTCGCGCCTCACATTGCGGACCGCCACGCGCCCCTCCTCGGCCCTGTGCTTCACCAGCTTGCCGAGCTCCTTGCGGCGCTCCTCGGTCAGCTGCGGGATCGGCACCCTGACGACCTGCCCGTCGTCCGACGGGACGAACCCGAGGTCGGACTGGGTGATGGCTTTCTCGATGTCGCCGATGCTGTTGCGGTCGTACGGCTGGATGACCAGCAGCCTGGCCTCCGGCGCGCTGACCGTCGCGATCTGGTTGAGCGGCGTGTTGGTGCCGTAGTAGTTTATGACCAGCTTCTCCAGCAGCTGCGGACTGGCCCGTCCGGTCCTGATGCTGCCGAACTCGCCGGCGGTCGCCTCTACGGCCTTTTTGAACTTTCGTTCGGCCTCTTCTTTGACGTCCATCTCACATCCCCCGACTGCATCCGCGCCCCTGGGCGCACCTGTCCGTGTCGCCTGCCGCCGTCGCCCGCCAACTGCCCCTCACTTGCTGGTGCAGACCACCGTCCCCACGTCTTCGCCGAGGAGGAGCCGGCGGAGGTTGCCGTGCTTGAAAAGGTTGAACACTATTATCGGAAGCCCGTTGTCCATGCACAGGCTGATCGCCGTCGCGTCCATCACCTCGAGCTCCCTGTTGAGCACCTCGAGGTAGGAGAGCGTGTGGAACATCCTGGCTTCAGGGTATTTGACCGGGTCGCGGTCGTAGACCCCCTCGACCTTCGTCGCCTTCAGTATCGCGTCCGCGCCGATCTCGAGGGCGCGCAGCGCCGCGGCGGTATCGGTCGAGAAGTACGGGTTGCCGGTGCCGGCCGCGAAGATGACCACCCGGCCTTTCTCCAGGTGCCGCAGCGCGCGGCGCCTGATGTGCGGCTCCGCGACCTCCTGCATGGTGATTGCCGTCTGCACCCGCGTGTACACGCCTTGCTTCTCCAGGGCGTCCGACAGCGCCAGCGCGTTCATGACCGTCGCCATCATCCCCATGTAGTCGGCGGTCGCTCTGTCGATGCCCGAAGCGTCCTCGCCGCCGCCGCGGAAGATGTTGCCGCCGCCGACCACCAGCGCCAGCTGCATGCCCATCGACTGGACCTCGGCGAGCTCTTCCGCCACCGACCGCACGGTGGGATAGTGGATGCCGTAGCCCACCCGGGAATCCATGAACGCTTCCCCGGACAGCTTGACCAGCACCCGGTCGAAGGCAGGCTCGCAATCCGCATCGGGAGGTTCGCCCTTTCCCATCCCCTCGTCCACCGGAAGCCCGTCTTGAGTCAACCCTTACTCCTCTTCCGTCCG
>DAIQAV010000155.1:0-5714 GCA_036781505.1 Candidatus Anoxymicrobiaceae bacterium
TCGTTCGATGACGCGCTCAAGGGCGCCTACGTCCCGCTGACGATGACACGCAACGCGGCATGCGAGACGTGCCATGGGCTCGGCTCCGCGCCCGGTACCCTCCCCCAGACATGCCCCACCTGCGGCGGCCGCGGGTCTGTGGCCGAGAGCCAGGGCCTCTTCGGACTCAGCCGTCCCTGCCCCCAGTGCCAGGGCCGCGGCCAGATAATCCAGAACCCCTGCCCGACCTGCCATGGCGCCGGCCAGATGAAGCAGCCGAAGAAGACCAAGGTGCGCATACCGCCCGGCGTCAACGACGGCTCGCGCATCAGGTTCAAGGGAAAGGGAGAGCCCGGCCGGGGCGGAGGACCCGCAGGCGACCTCTACGTGGTCGCGAGGGTCGATAAGCACCCCTACCTGGGGCGCCGCGACTCGGACATAACTCTCGACCTGCCTGTCAGCTACGCCGAGGCGGCGCTGGGCACCCAGGTCGAGGTGCCCACCGCGGACGGCAAGATCAAGCTGAAGATTCCCGCGGGCACCCAGAGCGGCAGGACCTTCCGCATAAAGGGCAAGGGAGCGCCCCACCTCAAGGGCAAAGGTCATGGAGACATGCTTATCACGGCGCGGGTGTCCGTGCCTGAGAGCATCAACAAGGAAGAGCGTGAAGCGATCGAGAAGCTCGGAGAGATCTCGTCAAAGGACCTCCGTGCTCACCTGAAGTAGTAGCGAGTGATGAAAGTGGAAAGAGACAGCAACCAGGGCTTGTACATCATCAGCGTCGCCGCGAGCCTCGCGGATGTCCATCCGCAGACCCTGCGGCTGTACGAGCGAAAGGGTCTGTTGCGCCCGGCGCGCACGGCCAAGAACAGGAGGCGCTACTCCGAGGACGACATCCAGCGCCTTCGCCGCATCCAGGAGCTCACCGGCCAGGGGCTCAACCTCTCGGGCGTCTCCAAGGTGCTCGCCATGGAGGAAGAGATGCAGGCGCTGCAGGCCAAGTTCGCCCGTATGCAGGCTGACATGGAAGAGACGGCCCGCGCGATGCGCGAGCAGATGATGGAGTTGAAGCGGCACGTCGCCTTGAGGGTCAGGCCGCCGACGAGCATAGTGCGGCGACGCTAGAGCCGCTGGAGACTCTCCTGCCTGGATGTGACCGCGACTTCCATTGTCGGGATAATCTCTATAATAGTGTCTGGCCTGAAATAATGACTGGCAAGAGAAACGGACGAAGGTTTGCCGAAGACATATGACGTCATCATAGTCGGCGCCGGCCCGGCCGGCATATTCTGCGCACTGGAGCTCACGCGCAACTCCGACTTGAAGGTCCTGCTGCTGGACAAGGGCGAGGGCCTCAAGAAGAGGAAGTGCCCTTCCCCCGGCGGGCAGTGCCGCAGGTGCGGGACCTGCGCGACGCTGAGCGGCTGGGGAGGCGCGGGGGCGTTCAGCGACGGCAAGCTCACGCTCTCCAGCAAGATCGGCGGCTGGCTGGGCGAGCTGGTCCCCGAGAAAAAGGTCGATCGCCTGATCGAGAGAGTCGACAAGACCTACCTCGAGTTCGGGGCGCCGGACACCACCTTCGGAGACGACGAGGAGAAGGTGACGGACATCGCTCGGGAGGCGGTCAAGAGCGACCTGGTGCTGGTGCCCTCCAGGGTGAGGCACATGGGCACTGAGACCTGTCCCACGGTGCTGGGCAACATGTACGAGGAGCTTAAAGAGAGGGTCGACATCCAGTTCAAGACCATGGTCGAGGGGATCAGGGTCAAGGATGGAGCGGTCGTCGGAGTCGACACCCTGGCCGAGAACCGGATCAACTGCAAGTACCTGGTGGTCGCGCCGGGGCGCAGCGGCGCGGAGTGGTTCGATGGCGTCGCCGAGGGGCTGGGCCTGTCGCGCAACAGCAACATGGTCGACATCGGCGTGCGCGTGGAGGTGCCGGCGGTGGTGATGGCTCCGCTGACCGACGAGCTCTACGAGCCCAAGCTGATCTATTACTCGAAGGCCTCGGAGGACCGCGTCCGCACCTTCTGCATGAACCCGTCGGGCGAGGTCATCAAGGAGTACTACGCCGAGGTCCTGACGGTGAACGGCCACTCCTACCTGGAGAAACACACCGAAAACACCAACTTCGCGCTGCTGGTCGACAAGAAGTTCACCGAGCCGTTCCACGAGCCCATCGCCTACGGCAAGTACATCGCCTGGCTGGCCAACCTCCTCGGTGACGGCATAATCGTCCAGCGCCTGGGCGACCTGATCGCCGGAAGGCGCTCGAACCCCAAGCGGATCGAAAGGAGCACGGTCGTTCCGACGCTGTCGGAGGCGACCCCCGGCGACCTGAGCCTGGTGCTGCCTTTCCGCTACCTCTCCGACATCCTGGAGATGCTCTCCGCGCTGGACAAGCTGGTCCCCGGAGTCTTCTCGCGCAACACTCTGCTGTACGGCGTCGAGGTCAAGTTCTACAGCTCGCGCCTGAAGGTCTCGGGCACCCTCGAGAGCCAGGTCCGCAACCTGTTCGGGGCGGGAGACGGAGTGGGCATGACGAGGGGCCTGGTGCAGGCCTCGGCCTCGGGGCTCCTGGTCGCGGACTCCATCCTCAACCGCGAAAAAAAAGTCGGCAACCAGGGCTAGCCGCCCGCCGGAACTCCCCTTGTCCTCGTGATATAGTATGCACGTCCGTGGCAGGAGAGTTATGAACGGGGGTCGCTAGTGCCGGGAACGGTGATCCTCGGAGCCCAGTGGGGCGACGAGGGAAAAGGCAAGATCACTGACCTCATGGCGGACCGCATGGACTTCGTCGTGCGGTACGCGGGGGGCAACAACGCGGGCCACACTGTGGTCTGCGGCGAGGACGAGTTCAAGCTCCACCTGATGCCGTCCGGCATCCTCTACCCGCACATAACCACGGTCATCGGCAATGGAGTAGTCATCACGCCCAAGGTTTTGCTGGAGGAGATGGACGGTCTGCACCAGCGCGGCATCTCCTGCGGCAAGCTGCGCATCTCCTGCAACGCGCACCTGGTCATGCCATACCACCTGGCCTTCGACCACCTGGGCGAGCTGAGCCTGGGCAACGCCAAGTTGGGCACGACCCACCGCGGCATCGGCCCGGCCTACGCCGACAAGGCCGACCGCCTGGGCATGCGCATGCAGGATCTCCTGGACGAGAAGATATTCAAGGCCAAGCTCGAGGTTGCGCTCGAGCGCAAGAACGCGATACTGACCAAGGCGTTCGACCAGGAACCGTTCAGCGTGGATGAGATACTCGACGAGTACATGGGCTACGCAGAGAGGCTTGCGCCCCACATCGACGACACCTCGCTGTTGATCGCCAGGGCGCTCGAGGACGGCAAGAAGGTCCTTTTCGAGGGGGCGCAGGGGACCCTGCTGGACCTCGACCACGGCACCTACCCGTTCGTGACCTCTTCGTCGCCTACCATTGGCGGCGTGTTCAGCGGGACCGGGGTGGGCCCGAAGTACCTGGAAAACATCATCGGCGTCGCCAAGGCCTACGTCACCAGGGTGGGCTACGGCCCGTTCCCCACCGAGCAGGAGAACGAGTGCGGCGAGCTGCTGGGCGCAAGAGGCGTCGAGTTCGGCACGACCACCGGGCGCAAGAGGCGCTGTGGCTGGTTGGACCTGGTCCTGCTCCGCTACGCCGCGCGGGTCAACAGCCTGACCGGCATCGCCCTGACCAAGCTCGACGTCCTTTCCGAGTTCGACCGCATCAAGGTATGTGTGGGTTACTCGTACCAGGGGAAGATCTACCACGAGTTCCCTCCGCACCAGACGATCTTCCACAAGTGTGAGCCCGAGTACCTCGAGCTCGCGGGCTGGAGCGAGGATATCTCCGGCATCACGGATCGAGCCGACCTGCCCGAGGCGGCGATGCGTTACGTGGAGTTTGTAGAGCAGGCCGCGGGCGTTCCGGTGGTCCTGATATCGGTGGGGCCCAAGCGCACCCAGACTATCATCACGCGCGAAGAGTACGTCGAGCCGATCGAGGAAGGCCCTTACCTGTACCGCGAGGATTTCGATCCGCCGGCGAAATAACCGCGCCGGGGGCTTGAGAGGAGCGCGCTGAAAGATGAAGTTGATGGTGGTCGGCAGCGGGGGCAGGGAGCACGCGCTGGGGTGGAAGCTGGCGGCAAGCAATCTCGTCGACGAGATGATCTTCGTCCCGGGCAACGCCGGCATGCGAGAGCTGGGCGAATGTGTCGAGGCCGACGTGAACGACGCCGCGGCGGTCGCCGGTATCGCCACGGCGCGCGGCGTGGACCTTACGGTGGTCGGGCCGGAGGCGCCCCTGGTCGAGGGGCTGGTGGACCATTTCGAGGACCAGGGTCTGAAGGCGTTCGGGCCGACGCGCGAGGCGGCGCGGCTCGAGGGGAGCAAGCAGTTCGCCAAGAGCGTGATGGACAAGCACGGCGTGCCCACCGGGCGCGCGAAGCTGTTCGATGATTTCGACGCCGCGCGCGAGTACGTCGAGTCGCAGTCGCCCCCGGTGGTGGTAAAGGCGGACGGGCTCGCCGCCGGCAAAGGCGTCATCATAGCGGACACCACGGACGAGGCGGTCGAGGCTCTCCGCCTCTGCCTGGTCGATGAGGCGTTCGGAGCGGCGGGCAGGAATGTCCTGGTGGAGGAATTTATGCAAGGCCCGGAGGTCTCCATCCTGTCGCTGACCGACGGGGAATCCGCCGCGCACATGGTGCCCTCCCAGGACCACAAGCGCGCATACGACGGCGACGAGGGTCCCAACACCGGCGGGATGGGAGCTTACTCGCCCGTGCCGCTGCTGGACGCGGCGACCGAGCAGGCGATCCACCGGGAAGTGATGGAAGCCACCGTCAACGCCATGCGCGACGAGATGATCCCCTACCGGGGAGTCCTCTACGGCGGCCTGATGCTGACCGCGGACGGCTTCAAGACGCTCGAGTTCAACGTGCGGTTCGGAGACCCGGAGACGCAGGTGGTCCTGCCCAGGCTGACCAGCGACCTTCTGCCCGCGCTGCTGGCCACTCTGGACGGCAAGGTCCGAGAGCTGGAGATGCAATGGACCGACGAGTACTGCGTCTGTGTGGTCATGGCCTCGGGCGGCTACCCGGGCAAGTACCGCAAGGGCATACCGATCACCGGGCTCAAGGCCGCGAGCTCCGACGCCAAGGTCGAGGTGTTCCACGCGGGCACCGTCCTCGATGAGGGAAAGGTCGTAACCGCCGGCGGAAGGGTGCTAAACGTCGTGGCTCTGGGCAAGGACTTCGAGGAGGCCAGGGGCCTGGCCTACCAGTCCGTCGAGATGATCGGATTCGAGGGCAGGCACTTCAGGACCGACATCGGGTACAGGGCGATCGAGTGGCAGCGCGAGCACGAGGGGTGATGACGGAGGAGCCATGGAAAAGATAAAGGTACTTATCATCACCGGCAGCGACAGCGACCTCGCGAAGATGGAGGAGAGCGCGCTGATGCTCGAGCAGCTGGGCATCGCCAGCGAGACCGTCGTGGCCTCGGCGCATCGGGCGCCGGAGAAGGTGAAGCAGGCGATAGCCCAAGCCGAGGAGGAGGGCGCGGAGGTCGTGATAGCGGGTGCGGGGATGAGCGCGACGCTGCCCGGCGTCGTCGCTTCGATGACGGACCTCCCGGTCATCGGCGTGCCGCTGGAGTCGGGCATGCCGGGCGGGATCGACGCCCTCTTCGACGCCGAGGAGCACCTGCAGGCGGAGTTGGCTGCGGTCGAG
>DAIQAV010000156.1:0-5696 GCA_036781505.1 Candidatus Anoxymicrobiaceae bacterium
CCCAAGGGCTCGATGGTCACTAGCCGTGGCCTGCTCGAGTCGCAGAGACGCGCCGCGCTGCTGCTGCCGATCGGGCCCAGGGACTTCGGCGTGCTGGCCCTGCCGCTGGCGCACATCTTCGGCTTCGCGATCGCCGTGATGGGGTCCGCACCGGACGATGGGGCAAGTGCCGGCCGCGGTGGTCTGCCTGCGCGAGGGGGCTCAAGCGACCGAGGACGAGCTCGCCGCCTGGTGCAAAGAGAACATCGCGACGTATAAGGCGCCGCGCATCGTGAAGATAATCCCGTTGAGCGAGATGCCCTTCGGCGTGACGCTCAAGATAATGAAGAAGGACCTGCGCGACCGCTTCGGCGACACCAAGCTAACGTAATAAACGCAAGTTAAAGGGTCTGACCCCAAAACTTGCATGCGGGCATGAAGAATCCATGGGTCCAAAAACAGCGTGTTACTGAAGCAGGTCTGGCGTTACGGGAGCGCGGGCTCGTCAGCTCGTGGCGAAGCCCCTCCTTCGCAGCTCGGACTCGAGCAGTATCGTGTTCTCGCGCGGGATAGACTTGCACTCGAAGACGCCGAACGAGTAATCGTGCTTGATCCTATCGCAGGCGGTCTTCACTTCTTTGTCACTGAGGCCCTTCAACTCTTCCTTGGTCATCCTCTTCATTATGAGGATCTCCCCCTTTCGCTCGAGATACCATGCCCAACTATCTTTACGTTAGAAATTTCAATAAACGGACATTTGATTCCTTTGGTGTTCATCCCCCTGTGTCATATTGGACGTCATAATAAGGAGAAAGGATGCAAACGGAGTATTTCTGAAGCATGGAACCAAACCAGCCGGGCCAGACCCGCGCCATCCAGCCGGGCGAGACCTGCGCGGTCGCACGGGACATCGTCATCGAGGGACGCGTCGCCTACGCGATGGGCGAGCGGGTCGTGGTGGAGGCGGTCGTCCCCGACGCGCAGCGCCCTCAGTACAAGTACGTGACGCTCTCGCGCGCGCTGCAGAAGCGCTTCGCGTTGAGCGATGCTGACATCGTTTCGCTTGAAGCCGTGCCGGCGCAAGCGGCGCCCGCACAGCCGCAAGCGGCCGCGCCCCTGACCCAGAACTGGAAGGCATGGACGCTGGCCGCGGGGCTTGCCGCGCTCGCTGTCATCGTGATCGTGACGGGGATCGTGATGTTTCAGGGCGGCGGCGCCACCAGCAAGGTGACCGGCGCGGTGGTGTGCCTCGACCCGGGACACGGAGGCAGCGACACCGGCGCGCTGGAGAACGGCGTCGCGGAGAAGGACGTCAACCTCGATATCGCACTGCGCACCAAGGGACTGCTGGAGGCCAAGGGTTACCGCGTGGTCATGACACGCGTCTCGGACCAGGCCGTCTCGCTCGCCCAGCGCTGCGCTATCGCCAACGGGTCGCACGCCGCGGTGCTGGTGAGCATCCACAACAACGCGCGCCCGCCCGACGTGCAAGGGACCACCACCTACTACTGCAGCGGCTCGGAGGACGGGGCCCAACTGGCCACCGACGTCCAGAGCGATGTGGTGGCAAAGATCTCGCGCCCCGACCGCGGCATCAGGGAGTCTCACCTTTACATGGTCCGCAACGTGTCTATGCCATCCGCGCTGCTCGAGGGCGTGTTCCTCACCAGCAGAGAGGAGGCCTGGCTCATCACGGACATCGGGTTCCGCACCAAGATCGCCGAAGGCACGGCCGCCGGTATCGAGGATTACATTCGCACCGCGGGAGCGGTTAAGACTCAGCCGTAGCGAAACGCAAGTTTTGTGGTCAGACCCCTTAACTTGCATCAGGTCAGCTCGAAGCGCCCCTCTTTGAACAAGGCCACGCAGGCGTCCACCACGTCCGCGTCGTAGCGCACCCCGCGCCCCTGGACGATCTCCGCCAGAGCCTTCTCGATGCCTAGCGCCGGGCGGTACGGCCTGTGCGATGACATCGCCTCGACCACGTCGGCGACCGCCAGGATGCGCGCCTCCACGATGATGTCCTCGCCCTTGGTCCCGCTGGGGTAGCCGGACCCGTACATGGCGCGCTCGACCACGACCGGGCCGCTGCTGTCCACCACTGTGGAGACCTCCGCGGCGCCGGGAAGCGTGTCGGCCACGTTCACGGTCTTGCGCGAGAACGGCGCGAGGGTGAACTCCGGCCCATCGCTGCGGCCCTGGCCCGTCATGTAGGTGAGTCTCACCGCGGCCGGCTTCGAGTCCGGATTCTGCACCAGCACCCACGTCTCGAAGCCCTCGGCCGTGCAGCCCTCCGCCAGATACCAGGCGGTCGAAGGAGCGCTGGCCGCGGCGGCGTCATGGGCCCAGGCTCTGGTCGTCGTGGCCGCGCCACCTGAGAGGGGAGGGGCCGCCCGATCGACCGCGCGTGCCCGTGGGGCCACGGACATCCACAGCAGGGCGCACAGGAAGACGGCGATCGCCGGCCTGGACGCTCTCCGGCCATTCATTTATCAGCCCCCCGTCTTCGGCAATCGGTGCATCCGCCCGACCCCTCTATCAAAGTCAATCAGTATAGCCCAGGGTGACCTTGTTCCGGCCGTGCTCCTTGCTCTGGTACATCAGCTCGTCGGCTCGTTTGACCAGTGATTCGATGGAGTCGTGCGGAAGGCCCAGCGTCGCTCCAACACATATTGTAGTAACCAGGGTGTCACCGCCCAGCACCACCGGAGAGTTCTCCACCAGGCGGCGCAGTTTCTCGGCAACCGCCAGAAGCGCCGGCCCGTCCGTGTTCTCCACTATGGTGGTGAACTCATCGCCTCCCCAGCGGCTCACGACGTCGAAGGACCTCACCCCGGCTTGAGCTGTCTGTGCCACCAACCTCAGCATCCAGTCACCGGCATCGTGACCGTAGGTGTCATTGATGTGCTTGAAGAAATCGATGTCGAAATAGAGCAGGCCGAACGGCCAACTATAGCGGGAAAGCTGGTCCAGTCTGGCCTGCAGGTGCATCTCGGCGTGTCTGCGGTTGCCCAGCCCGGTGAGCTCATCCAGCAGGGACAGATTCTCCAGTTTCTTGACACGTTCCAGGGCGGCAAGTTCACGCGAGTTTTCGTTGAATATCTCCACCGCACCGGTTGTCACTCCGTTTGCATCCTTGACAGTCTTGGTGCGAGAGAGGACCGGCACGCGGTGACCTTCGCGGTGCAGCAGGTAAACCTCCATCTCGCAAGGCTCATCCGCGCGCATCGCCCGGGCCGCCGGGCACGAGTCAGCCCCACACATTGCCATTCCCTCTGAGTCCACATGCACCAGGACGTTGTTGTAGCAACTCTTTCCCAGTACTTCAGCGGCCGTGTAGCCCGAAATGCGCTCGGCACCGTGGTTCCAGTAGACGATGGTTCGTTCCAGGTCCACCACGCAGATCCCATTGCGAGAATTGTCCGCTATCTCCTTGTAATTGATATTCTCCATATGCCTCCTCAAGCACCGGTATTGTATCAGTCACGCCCTCCGGCACGTTTGACCGGCGCCGCCCGCGCGCTTGCCGACCGGCCTCTCCATCTCTGCCCGAGGTCGTGGCGCAGGATTCCGCCTCTGGTGCCCTAATACGACGATTAAGCTTGGCAGGGGGAGTCCCTTCTCGACTCGACCGATGCAACCAGTAAGGTCAAGACGTTTCTGGGAGGCAGAGGCACCTCGCCAAGGACTAGAAGCGGCCGGCGCTAACGAAGGCCCGCGAGTTGCTCGAGACTGAGGCTAGCGAAGCCTAGGGGATACCCACTCGAGCTCATCCCCCAGGCATTCAGGGCAGACGGTGCGCGGCGGGAAGAACGTGTTGGCACACGCCGGGCAGCGAGTGGTCATGAAGCGCTCGTTAGCGAGCTCCGCGAAAAACCTCTCGGCGGCGGGTTCCTCGAGTTCGGACAGGTAGCCGGCCATCTAACTCTTCTCCATTATCATGACGACGCTTCCGTTGACCATGCCGTGCTCCGCGTGGACCAGGCCGCGCCCGGCATCCGGCACCTGCCGCTCGCCCGCTTCCCCGCGGAGCTGCGTCACCACCTCGAAGATCTCCAGCAACGCCGTGGCGAAGGCCGGGTGGCCAAAGCTCAGGCGCCCCCCGCTGGTATTGATGGGCACATCGCCGGCTATTCGCGTCCTCCCGGACTCCACCGCCGCAGGCGCCTCGCCGCGCCCGAAGAAGCCGAGCTCCTCGTAGCACATCAGCTCCGCCCCGGCGAACGCCCCGTACACCTCCGCGACGTCGATGTCGGCGGGCCCCACCGCCGCGGCGGCGAACGCCTCCGTCGCCGAACGCCGAACGCACGGGAAGTGGCTCATGTCGCCGATCGACGGCATGAAGTGGCTGTCGTCGTGCGCCTCGCCGTAACCGGTCAGGACCGGCACCGCGTCGCGCACCTGCCGGGCCCTCTCCTCGGAGGCCAGCACCACCGCAGCGCCCCCGGCTGACATCGGGCACGATTCGAGCCGGTGGATGGGCGGGCTGAGCATAGGCGAGGCCAGCACCTCTTCCACCGTGATGGGCTCCCGGTAGAACGCCCACGGGTTCTTCGAGGCGTTGTCCCTCAGAGCCACCGGGAGCGAAGCCACCTGCTCGGGGGTGACTCCGGTCTCTAACATCCAGCGCTGCTGGCACATCGCGTAGTACTGCAGAGGCGACAGCACCCCGAAGCGCGAGTCGTAAGAGCCGTAGACCGCGTTGGCCATCCTGACCACGTGCTGCCAGTCGGCGTATTCGACGCGGAACCGGCTCGGTGGCAGCTCCCAGTGGGCCGAGTACACCAACCCGGCGTGGATGCGACCCGCCGCTATCTCCAGGGCGACGTGACGCAGAGCCGTCAAGGCCGAGGTGCCCCCGCAGTCGAACTCGCCGGTGGCGCGGACAGGCATCCGCAGGTACTCGGCTATCCTCTGGCATTCGAACTTGTGGTGGTCCACCATGTAACCGGTGGGGGTGCCGAAAAGCGCCTGGATCTCTTGCTTCTCCAGCCGGGAGTCCTTTATCGCGCCCACTATCGCCTGCACCGCCAGGTCCGCCGGGTAGGCGTGGTCGAAGACACCGATATCCGTCATCCCGATGCCCGCGATCGCGACGCTTCTCATGTGGCTAAACCATCACACTTTCATCTTAGCGATGGCGTCGCGTATCTCCTCGACCGAGGCCCCGTCCTCTATGGTCGACAGGTCGCCGAGGTCCTCGCCCAGCCAGAGCCGCTTCATGACGCGCCTCATGATCTTGCCGCTCCTGGTCTTGGGAAGCAGGCGGACGAACTCGATGTCCCTGATGACCACTATCGGCCCCATTACGTCGCGCACGTGCTTGATGAGTTCTTTTTTGAGCTCATCGGAGGGCTCCACGTCGGTGTGCAGCACCACGAAGGCGCAGGCCACTTCGCCCCGCAGCTCATCCGGCACCCCTGAGACCCCGCACTCTGTCACGTCCTTGTGGGAGATGAGCGCGCTCTCGATCTCGATGGTGCCGATGCGGTGCGCGGCTATCTTGATGACCTCGTCGGCCCTCCCGATAAACCAGATGTAGCCGTCCTCGTCGCGGTAGGCGCCGTCACCCGAGCAGTACATCCCCTTGAGGGTATCGACGTATTCCCAGTAGTCCGTCCGGTACCTGTCGGTTTCGCCCCACAGTGTCGGTGTAAGCCCCGGGAACGGCTTCTTGATCACGAACATGCCCTTCTCGCCGGGCCCGCAGACCTTGC
>DAIQAV010000157.1:0-5684 GCA_036781505.1 Candidatus Anoxymicrobiaceae bacterium
CGATCGGATCCCCACCGAGGACGATCCGCCCGCCGCTCGAGGCGGCCACCAGGCCCGAGAAGATCAAGATGCCGACGAGCAATGCCATGGCCGCGGCGGCCACGACCTTGACCGGCCGCGTCCAGCCCGGCTGCGGTCCCCATCCGAGGCGCGGGCTCTTGCTCCCCGCGAGCGCCATGCCAAATGAAGGCAGCCTGGACGCCAGGGCGACCTTGACGCGGAACATGGCCCTGGGCCTGTAACGGTCCACCGACCTTATCCGCTCTATGAGGTCCAAATCTTTCTTCTCGTCCATCATGCTTACCGCTGGCCCTCCAGCCTCTGCCTCAGGTTCTTGATGCCTTTGAACTGCAGCGCCCTGACCGTGACTTCCTTCTTGTCCAGTATCATCGCCGTCTCGGATACGCTGCGGTCCTCGACAAACCTGAGGACCAGGACTTCCGCCTGGGCCGCCGGCAACTTGACTATCTCGCCGTACAGCCCCCGGATCTCCTCCTTGTCTATCGCCGTCCTCTCGATGTCCACCGGGTCGGGGATCTCCGCGGCCCCGTCCAGGTCCACCGACGGCTTCATGCCCCGGAAATGGTCGACCACCGCGTTGTGCGCGATGCGGTAGAGCCATGCCTTGACCGAGTGTCCCCGGTCCTCATACGCCGCTATCGCTTTCAACCCCTGCGCGAAGACCTGCATCGTTATGTCTTCCGCGTCGCTGTGGCTTCCGACCCGCCGGATTATGTAGTCGTAAATGTCTTTATAACAGAGCTTGAACAGCATCCCGTACGCGCGGCGATCTCCCTCAGTCGCCAGTGCTAGCAGCTCTCTGAGCTGCTCGTTCTCCGGGCTTCCGCTCATGCGAACCTATCCCTTAAAACGCAGTGACATGCCGTTTCGTTAACCCTGACCTGCCGCATTTAACCGACATTTCTCAAGCTCGACACTTCACGCGAGCCCAACTCGACCGCGGCGCGCCCTCCTGGTTCACCTGTCCTATTTATATTTGTAAGCGCGCAAAGATACAATAATGACGCTCATGTGCGCGTTACGGCCGGAGGTGAAGTGATGAGGTGGCCGGACAAAGTCGACTCTAATAGTAGAACAGGTTTTACTTACCCGGAGATGGCGTTCCTGCTTCTGGTGGTGGCGCTCTTCCTCGTGGGCATAGTCTGGGTCGTCAACGCGGCCATAGTGAAATCGCATCCCCGCGGCAAGAGCGATGTCGCCGGCAGGGACGCGGAGCGCGCTCTCGACAGGATAGAGGCGCTCCTCAAGACCGCCCGAGTCTTTGCCTACGACGGCCGTGCCGTGCGCCCCGGGCTCTGGACACCCGAGCAGGGAGTGCTGACCTTCCTGGGCGACCTGGACGGCGACCCCGAAACCGGTTCGTACGTCGCTGGAGAGCAGAAAGGCCTCGAGCGCGTCGTAATATACAGGCAGGAACGTTCGCTGATCGTATCAGTCAAGAGCGCCCCGGCGGCCCCGGCAAGCACAGTGGTTTTGCTAAGAGAGCTCAGCCCTCGTGACCCGGAGGCTTTCAGCGGCAGGTTCAGGGTGGCGGCATCCGGCGCGGTTAATATCACAGTGGGAACGAGAGCGGCTGCGGCTGTATTCTCCGCTATGCGGGCCGACCAGATCCGGGTGTCTATCGCGACCGGAGTTGGCGGCAGCCGCCTTCTCCTCGACCGCCAGATAGGCCTTCCGCTGGAGCCGGCGCTCGCGCCCGGCGGCACTCTCCCCTGATCCGGTGTTGTTCATCGCAGATGGGCAGATGAGGGCCAACCTGGCGTTCTACCGGCCCTTCGTCTTCAGGCTGGTCGTCTGCCGAATGTTGCCCTAAACGCCTATCCCTTCGGTGAGGATCTCGCAGCCATCCGGCGTCAGCAGCACCGTCTCCTCGTGCCGTGCACCCATCTCGCTTTCGATGTAGACCCCGGGCTCGATGGTGAAGACCATCCCCGGTTCCAGGGTCTCTTTTGAGAGCCTGGAGAGGGTCGGCTTCTCGTGCACCTCCAGCCCCAGGCCGTGGCCCAGGCTGTGCACGAACTCCTCACCGAAGCCGAGCCGCTCGAGCTGGCCCCTGGCCGCCAGGTCGGCGTCGGCAGCCGCGACCCCCGGGGCGATCGAGGCGAACCCGGCGTCCCATGCCGAGCGCACCGCGCCCAGGACCTCCGCCGCCCGTGCCGAGATCTCACCGAGCGCGACCGTCCGCGTCACGTCGCAGCAGTAGCCGTCCTTGAGCGCGCCGAAGTCGATCACTATCAGGTCGCCCTCCGCGAGCCGCCTGTCGGTGACCTTCGCGTGCGGCATCGCCGCGTTGGGTCCCGATGCGACCACGGTATCGAACGCCGGCTTGTCCGCTCCCGCTGATATCATCCGGTAGTCCAGCGCGGCCGCGAGCTGACGTTCGGTGACGCCCGGCTGGATCATCGACAGCAACGTTTCCCACGCCTTCTCGGCCGGCTCGACCGCGGCCCGGATGGCCTCTATCTCATCGGGTTCCTTGAGGGCCCTCAGCTGCTCTACCACGCCGCTGGTGGGCTTGAGCTCGATGTTGGGCAGCGCAGTCGCGAGCCTCGACTGAAACGCGATGCTGGAGGAGTCCTCGATCCCGACTGAGGTCGAGCCGGCAAGGCGGACGCGGATCTCATCGGTGATGTCCCGCTTGTAGATGTCGGTCTCCCAGGAGGGCGCCTCCCGGGCAGCCTGCTCCTTGTAGCGGCCGTCGGTGACCAGGGCGGCCGCGTCGCGCCTCAGGACCGCGACGCCATTCGAACCCGAAAAGCCGGTGATGTAGCGGACGTTCTGCCGGCCTGTCACCAGCAGGGCGTCCAGGCCCTGCTCCTCCAACAGGCCGCGCAGGCGCTGGACTCGCGCCTCGGACATGCCGTCTCCCTCCCGTCGTAGCGCCGGCGTCTCGCCGGCATCAAATGTTCCTGGCGGCCCCGGCCCTAGTGCTCCTTCAGCCCGCGTGACACGAGTCCTCTTATGAAACCGATACCGTAGACGAAGTGTGTGGCGATGATGGCCGGGAAGACCATCAGGTTGACCAGTGGGTCCAGGCTCTTGATGCTGGAGGACAGGACCGTCAGCAGGTATAGACCCAGTATCGACACGTACGCGTAAAAGATATATTGACTGAAGAAGCTGGCGATGAGCCCCAGCACCACGAAGGCAACGAACAGGCTCGGTATGAAGTACTGGGCCCTCCGGCTGGTGGCCGGGTACTTCCTCACGAAGTAGCCCCGGTGCGTGCTGTAAGAATAGATCTGCTTGAGGTGTGCCCGGTAGACCGGGCGCCGGTGATGGTTCACCATCACGTTCGGCACATAGAGTATCTTCTTGCCGAGGTCGTGCGTGAGCTTGAGGCAGAGCAGCGTGTCCGAGCCCGTAAGGTATTCTTCGCGGAAGCCGCCCGCCCGCTCGAAGTCGGAGCGCCTCACCAGCAGGTTGGTGCTGGGGTAGTCGTCCACGTTCCTGTAGGCGTGCACCACGTAGCGGTAGGCGGTGCTTCCAGAGACGATCGATGCAGCGTACACCAGTCCGCTGGCCTGCTGCCGTCGCGTGTCGCCCGGCGGGGTAACGGCCGGGCCGCCGACCGCCGCCACACCGGCGTCCTCGAAGTAGGGCACCGCGTTCTTCAGCCAGTCGTAGTCGGGCCAGGCGTCCGCGTCGAGGAACGCGACTATCTCCGCGTCGCTCCGCGATACCCCCAGGTTCCTCTTGCTGGGCGGGCCGGTGGGACCCGAGCCGACGACCTCGCTGCCAGGCGGGGCGGGACCCATGTCGACACCCTCAACGCTATCGCAGACCAGCTCGATGTCGTAGTTGGAGTAGTTCAGGTTCTCGCACTTGCGCAGGCAATCGTTGGTCAGCGCGTCCGGCACGGCGCAGGGGATGACCACGGTTATCGAGGGCTCCCGTTCGATCACTCCCTTAAGAGGGCTGCTGTAGTATTTGAGAATCCTCAGTCGGTAGAACACCGCCATGGTGTCGACGATGATGTTGCGCACGTCGTCCCACTTGATCCTGCCGCTGATCCTCTGGAAGTCGAGATTGACGGGCGCCTCCGCGACGGAGTATCCAAGGTGGTGGGCGGCCGCGAGCAGCTCGAGGTCGAGCGCGTATCTCTTGATGACCAGGCGCGGGAAGGTATTCTCCAGGACCTCGCGCCGGAAGACCTTGATGCCGGTCTGGGTATCTTTGACGGGAAGGTGGAAGAGGGCGAATATCAGCCAGTAGTACACGGTGCTGTAGATGCGCCGCAGTCGCGGGTAGGAGAGTTGGGACTCGGGGTGCCGCTTGCTCCCAATCACGATGTCGGCGCCGCTCTCATCCATAACCTCGAGGAGCTTCCCGATCAATGAGGGGTGCAGGTCGAGGTCGGCGTCGAGGAAGCAGACCAGCTCGTACCTGGAGACCTGGAAGCCGCGGCGCAGCGCGTTCCCCTTGCCCTGGTTGTCGGACAGGCGGACCAATTTGACGCCCGGGAACTCCCGCGCCGCCCTGCCGGCTTCGAGCGCCGTGTCGTCGATGCTCCCGTCGTCGACGACGATAATCTCGTAGGAGCTGCCGATGGACTCGAGCACCCGGGCGGACTCGCACACCGTCCTGTAGATGATGTCAGCCTCGTTGTAGGCCGGCATTATAAGAGATATCCCTTGCATGCGGCAGCTTTCCTGAATTCCAGGCCCGTCGCGGGACGCGCTCGAGGCCTCCCGCGCCGCGGCGTGCGCCACCTCCACGTGAGGCCTTCACGCCCGCATCGATGACAATATTCTAGTCTAAACGCGCCGCCTTGGGCAGCGGTCTCGGGCGCCGCCGAGGGCATCGGGAATCAGTGCAGCCACCGGCGCGCAAAAGGCAGACGTTGCACGCGATGCGGTATAATCGCGACGCAGAATGCACCAAACAGGAGGTAGGACCATAGCATCCACGGCTGACTTCAGGAACGGCCTCGTCATCGACATGGACGGGTCCCTCATGCGCATCGTCGAGTTCCAGCACGTGAAGCCCGGCAAGGGCGCCGCTTTCGTGCGCACCAAGCTCAAGAACGTGGAGACCGGGCAGGTCGTCGACAAGACGTTCAGGGCGGGCGAGAAGGTAGAGGAGGCGGTTCTCGAGCACAGGAAGATGCAGTTCCTCTACAAAGACGGTGACAACAACATCTTCATGGATTCTGAGAACTACGAGCAGGTCACGGTGCCCCCCGAGGTCGTGGGGGAGTCCGCGAACTTCCTGGTCGAGAACCAGGATTTGAGCGTGTTCATGCGAAACGGGAAGGCGGTGACCATCGAGCTGCCCCCGGCGGTAAGGCTCAAGGTGGCCAAGGCCGAGCCCGGGATGAAGGGCGACACTTCCAGCGGCGCGACCAAGCCGGTCACACTGGAGACCGGCCTGGTGCTGCAGGTGCCGCTGTTCGTCAACGAGGGCGACGGTGTCAAGGTCGACACGCGGACGGGGCGCTACATCGAGAGGGTCTGAGGATGGCAAAAGGGCAGAGCAGCCGGAGCCACCAGCGGCGGGCAGCGCTGCGCTTCCTCTTCGAGATGGACATCAACCGCACCAGCCTGCGTGAGGTGATAGACGAGAAGCGCAAGGTGGGAGAGGATCCCCCCGGCGAGTTCGCATACGAGATAATCATGGGCGTGACCGACCACCGCAAAGAGATCGACGATGTCATCCAGGGC
>DAIQAV010000158.1:0-5677 GCA_036781505.1 Candidatus Anoxymicrobiaceae bacterium
TCGTTCGACGAGATGGGCGGCACGATCCAGAACGACATCCTCAAGGAATACATCGCGCAGAAGTCCTGGATATTCCCGCCCAGGCCTTCGCTGCGGATAATCACCGACATCATGCGGTTCTGCGCGGCCGAGGTGCCGCGCTGGAACACCATCAGCATCAGCGGTTACCACATCCGCGAGGCGGGCTCGACCGCTGCGCAGGAGCTGGCGTTCACGCTGGCAGACGGCATCGCCTACGTGCAGGCGGGCGTGGAGGCCGGTCTCGACGTCGACGACTTCGCGCCTAGGCTCTCGTTCTTCTTCAACTCGCACGTCGATTTCTTCGAGGAGATCGGCAAGTACCGCGCGGCCAGGCGCATCTGGGCCCGCGTGATGAAGGAGCGGTTCGGAGCGAAGAAGGAGGAGTCGCTGCTGCTGAGGTTCCACACGCAGACGGCCGGGTGCTCGCTCACCGCCCAGCAGCCCGAGAACAACATAGTCCGCACCGCCTACGAGGGCCTGGCCGCGGTGCTGGGAGGGACGCAGTCGCTGCACACCAACTCCATGGACGAGGTGCTGGCGCTCCCCAGCGAGAAGGCGGCCGAGATCGCGCTGCGCACGCAGCAGATCATCGGCTACGAGACGGGCGTGTCCAACACCATCGACCCGCTCGCGGGCTCGTACTTCGTGGAGGCGATGACGGACAGGATGGAGTCCGAATGCCTCGCCTACTTCGACGAGATAGAGGCCGAGGGCGGCGTGCTGGAGGCGATCGAGAAGGGTTACTTCCAGCGCAGGATCGCGGACGCGGCCTACCGCTACCAGATGGAGATCGAGCGCGCCGAGCGCGTCATCGTCGGGATGAACAGGTTCGAGCACAGTGACGAGGCTATCGACATCGAGCTGTTGAAGATCGACCCGGCCCTTGAGACCGAGCAGATCGCGTCAGTGCGCAGGGTGCGCGCCGAGCGCGACCAGCCCGCGGCGGACGACGCGATGTCAGAGCTGAGGCGGCGGGCCGAGGGCACCGACAACCTGATGCCGGCCATAATCGAATGCGCCAGGGCGCACCTGACGCAGGGCGAGATAGTGGGGGTCCTCAAGGAAGTCTTCGGGGAGTACAAGGAGCGCCCGATCTACTAGTGGCGCCGGCATCCCGCTGGCATCGTACCAGGAGAGGCAATTGAGCGAAAAGAAGACCCACAGAGTGCTGGTGGCGAAGCCCGGGCTGGACGGCCACGACCGTGGCGCAAAGGTGGTGGCCCGAGCGCTGCGCGACGCAGGGATGGAAGTGATCTACCTGGGCCTGCACCAGACGCCCGAGCAGATCGTGCAGGCCGCTGTGGACGAGGACGTCGACGTGGTGGGCCTGTCCATACTGTCCGGGGCGCATATGACGGTCTTTCCCAGGGTCGTGGAGATGCTGCGGGAGCGCGGGGCTGGAGACATCAAGGTCATCGGCGGCGGCATCATGCCCGAGGAGGACATCGAGGCTCTGGAGGCCCGCGGGGTCGCCAGGCTTTTCACGCCCGGCACTCCGACCTCCGAGATCGTGGATTACATCCGCTCGCTCTGACGCAAAACGGGGACTGTCCCCTTTTTGCGATTATTCTTGTGATAGAATTACGGCGTTTGCGCTCGTGGCGAGCATGCAGAGACTCCTGGTCTCGACAATCGGAGGTGTTGTGGATGGCGTACGATTTCGAATTTCTCAAAGTGACGGTCGAGGACTACGTCGCGACCGTGCTGCTCGACCGGCCCAAGGTCAACGCGCTCAACAGTCAGGTCTTCATCGAGATAGGCATGTGCGCTGATGAGCTCAACTTCGACGACAACGTCAGGGCGGTCGTGCTCACGGGCGGCGAGCGGGTCTTCGCGGCCGGCGCCGACATCAAGGAGATGGCCGAGGCCACCCCGATGATAGTCACCAAGATCATCGGCGGCGCCCAGGGCGCGCTCTCGAGGCTCGAGAACGTGATGAAACCGGTCATCGCGGCCATCAACGGATTCGCGCTCGGCGGCGGTTGCGAGCTGGCGCTGGCCTGCGACTGGAGATTCGTCGGCGAGACGGCCCAGATGGGCGTTCCCGAGATCCTGCTGGGGATTATCCCGGGGGCCGGCGGCACCCAGAGGCTTCCGCGTCTCATAGGTCCCGCCAAGGCAAAGGAGCTGATCTTCTCCGGCCGCTTCTACGACGCCAAGACGTGCCTCGCCTACGGGCTGGCCGACAAAGTGGTCGAGGGCGACGGCGCCGCCGTCATCGCGCAGGCGCAGAAGGTCGCCAAGAGATACGCGACCAAGCACCCGCCTTTCGCGCTGGCCATGGCCAAGAAAGCCGTCAACAAGGGAATGAACTGCGCGCTGGAAGACGGCCTGGTCATCGAGGCGCAGGGAATAGCCCTGTGTTTCTCGACCGAGGACCAGAAGATCGGCATGCGCACGTTCATCGAGCAGGGCCCGGGCAAGGCAGAGTTCAAGGGAAAATAGTCCCTCCGGCCCGGTGAAAGCGCGGCGGCATGACTGCCGCTGGCGCGCGCGGCTCAAATACTGATAAGATAGCCGCGCTCGAATCAGTCTAACCGTAAGTTTTCCTGAAAGGAGGAAACAGTGATCGATTTTGAACTGACCGAAGAACAAAGAGCAGCCATCGACATGGCGCATGATTTTGCACTGAACGAGCTTCGCCCGATAGCGGCGGAGTGGGACCAGAAGGGTGAATTCCCTCAGGACCTTATCCTTCCCAAGGCGTGCCAGGCCGGGCTCACCAGCGCCGGCATCCGCGAGGAGTTCGGTGGAGGCGGCCTCGACCCGCTGACCAGCGCGATGGTCTTCGAGGAGCTGGCATGGGGCTGCGCCGGCCTCGCGACGAGCATCGGCGCCAACAACCTCGCGACGGCTCCGATCCAGATCGCCGGGACCCAGGAGCAGAAGGAGAAGTGGCTGCCGAGGCTGTGCCAAGAGACGACAGCAAAGCTCGCCGCGTTCGCTCTGACCGAGCCCGGTGCCGGCAGCGATGTCTCCGCCATCAGCACCAACGCCAAGCTGGATGGTGACAACTACATCCTCAACGGACAGAAGTGCTTCATCACCAACGGCGGCATCTCCGACGTGTATACGGTCTTCGCCCAGACCGATCAGGGCCTCTCGGGCTTCATCGTGGACGGCAAGTCAGACGGCATCACCATGGGCAAGCACGAGGACAAGCTGGGCATCAGGGCGTCCCACACCGCAGAGGTCTTCTTCGAGGACGTGAAGGTCCCCAAGGAGGACATGCTGGGTGCGCCCGGCAGCGCGTTCGTGACCGTCATGCTCACCCTCGACCAGACACGCGCGGGCGTCGCAGCCCTCGCCGTCGGCGTCGCCAGGGCAGCGTTTGAGGAGGCCAACGCATACGCCAAGGAGCGCGTGCAGTTCGGCAAGCCGATCATGGTGAACCAGGCCATAAGCTTCATGCTCGTCGACATGCTGATGAACATCGAGGCCGGCCGTCGCCTGTATTACTACGCCGGCTGGCTGGCCAACAAGATGGCCGAGAGCGGCAAGACCTCCCGCAGGCTGTCGGTCGCAAGCTCCATCGCCAAGGCCTTCTGTGGCGACATGGCGATGAAGGTGACCACCGACGCGGTCCAGGTGATGGGCGGCTACGGCTACATGAAGGACTATCCCGTGGAGAAGTACATGCGTGACGCCAAGATCATGCAGATCTACGAGGGAACCGCCCAGATCCAGCGCTACGTCATCTCGGCGAGCCTGATGGGCATCAAGGAAATTAAGCAATAACCAGTAGCGTTACTCTTGGAGAGACGCACTCGACGCCGGGCCTCGTGCCCGGCGTCGGTGTATTCCGGGGAGATGACCGCGCTCCGGTAGCCACCGCTCAATCTGCTATCATTCCACTATGGACGTAGATTTAAGAAAAGCGAACGAGCTCTTCCACGACGTGGAGAGCAACAAATACGACAACAAGTGGGGAATCGCCTACGACCTCGAGAACGCGATGCGCGTGCGCAACAAGTTCGAGAAGGCGCTGGGAGCCCCCTTCCCGCACGTCGACAAGCTCCTCGAGGTGGGCTGCGGCACCGGATACGTCGGGCTCAACCTCTGCCTGTATGAGGGACTGATCGGGGAGCTCAACGCGTGCGACATCAGCCAGGGTATGGTGGATGCCTGCCTCAGGAACGCCGGGGAGCTGGGAGTGACAGTCAACGCGCACCGCTCCGAGCTCGAGCGCCTGGATTACGGCGACGAAGAGTTCGACATGGTCATCGGGCACGCGATCCTGCACCACATCCCGGACATCTCGGCGGCGCTGGCCGAGATACACCGGGTGCTGAAGCCCGGTGGCGTGTGCATGCTGGCCGGCGAGCCCACCCGCACCGGCGATATCATGGGGCAGGTGGCCCGCAGGGGGACCGCGGAGGCAATGAAGCTCTACGCGCGCCTGGGCGGTTACTTCGGAGGGATGCCGGCGAAGATCAGGAAGAACGGCGCCGCCGAGGACGCCGACAGCGACGTACGCTCCTACGAGAAGGTCGTAGACATCCACACGTTCCGGCCGGCGCAGGTCTGCCAGGTGGCGCGCGAGGTCGGCTTCGCCGAGGCGCGGTTCGAGGCCGACGAGTTCACCTCGAGCTTCGTGGGCTGGATCACTCGCACGATAGAGAACACGCTCCAGGAGGAGAACATCACCTTCCGCTGGCGCTACTGGTCCTACAACACCTTCCTCAAGCTGAACAGGCTCGACGAGCGCATCTACCCGTTCGTCCCTTCGTCCTGGTTCTACAACATGCTCCTCTATGCCCGAAAGGCCGGCTAGGGGGCGCCCGTGGAGACCGAGCTGGTAACGGGGGACGCACAGCGGGGGATGCCGGAGGTGCCGGAGCCGCTGGCTCCGTCCGGCGGGGGCAACTGGCTGGCCCGCAACGCGCGCTTCATAATCCGCAACCGCATGTACTCGTTCAACTACTTCCGCTCGTTCTACCGCTTCTGCAAGTTCAAGCTGCTGCACCCGGGGATAAAGACCGAAGGCTACGTCTTCCTGCCCAGGCACTACGACATCAGCAAGGGCAAGGGCGCCAGGTTCACCATCGGCGGGTTCACCTGGATCGGCGAGGGTTGCGCGTTCCGAGCCCACGAGGGGACCTTGCGGATAGGCAGGAAGTGCACGTTCGGGGGCAAGAACACCATCAACTGCTACAATCATATCGAGGTGGGCGACGAGAACCTCTGGGCGGATCACATCTACGTGGTCGACTTCGACCACTGGTTCCTCGATCCCAGGGTGAGCATCCGCAGCCAGGGCATCCGCAAGGAGCACGTCGTCATCGCCAACAACGTCTGGATCGGCGAGAAAGCGACTATCCTGCGGGGTGTGACTGTCGGCACCGGCAGCGTGATCGGGTCGATGTCGCTGGTGGTGCGCGACGTGCCGCCGTACTCCGTGATGGGCGGGGTGCCGGCGAAGGTCCTCAAGTACAGGAGGACGCCGCTGGACGTCGCCTGGGACGAGGGCTCCTGCGAGGGGGCGGGGCCGGCGAACATCTACGAGGACTTCGGGCAGGGGCGCACCTACACGGAGGGATAGGCGGGGTCGGCATGGCTGAGCTGCGGCAGGACATAGTCACCGGGGCGTGGGTGGACGTCGCGACCGACAGGGCGCTGCGGCCGACCGACTTCGGCAAGCCCTGCGAGGTTACCA
>DAIQAV010000159.1:0-5649 GCA_036781505.1 Candidatus Anoxymicrobiaceae bacterium
ACCTGATGCAGCTCTTCGGGTTCGACTCGCCCAGGGCTCGCCAGCTCTTCGTCAAGCTGACCTCGGTGTCCGGCTTCGGCGCGGCCAAGGCCCTCTCGGTGCTCTCCATATTCCCGCCGGACAGGTTCGAGGCGGTCATCAGGTTGGGCGACGCCGACGCCTTGACCATCATCCCCGGCGTGGGGAAGAAGAGCGCCGAGCGCCTGCTGCTGGAGATGAAAGACAAGTTCGAGCCGGGCACCGAAGAGGGCCCCGCGATGCCCGACGGCGAGAAGTTCGTATTCCAGGAGGCGGCCGAGGCGCTGGTCGCGCTCGACTTCACCAGGCTCGAGGCGCACGACCTGCTCAAGAAGTACCCTCGCG
This sequence comes from Candidatus Anoxymicrobiaceae bacterium, assembly GCA_036781505.1. Classification (GTDB taxonomy): domain Bacteria; phylum Actinomycetota; class Geothermincolia; order Fen-727; family Anoxymicrobiaceae; genus FEN-680. The sequence goes on from DAIQAV010000159.1 coordinate 364, forward strand.
ACAAGGGAGAGCCCGGCATCGAGGAGTTGCTCCAGTTCGCGCTGAGGCAGAAAGGCTAAGACGCACCACTGTCCTCAGGCGCCAGTGGTGCATTTTCAGGAGAGAATTTTGTCAGGCGAAAACGAACGCGAAAGCATTGCCGCGGAGTCCCTGTCCGCCGAGGACAAGGCGCTCGACCTCACCCTGCGGCCCAGGACCCTGGCCGAGTTCGTCGGCCAGGCGGCCAACAAGGAGCAGTTGCGCATCTTCATCGAGGCAGCGAAGAACCGCGGCGAGGTGCTGGACCACGTGCTGCTGTCGGGCCCGCCGGGCCTGGGTAAGACCACTCTCGCGGCTATCATCTCCAACGAGCTGGGCGTCAAGACCCGCTCGACCAGCGGCCCCGCGCTGGAGAGGCAGGGAGACCTGGCCGCCATATTGACCAATCTCGAGCCAGGCGACGTCCTGTTCATCGACGAGATCCACCGCCTCCCGCGAACGGTCGAAGAGATACTCTACCCCGCGATGGAGGACTTCCAGATCGACATCATCATCGGCAAGGGGCCGGCCGCGCGCGACGTCCGGCTGCCGCTTCCCCGGTTCACCCTCATCGGCGCCACCACCAGGGTCGGTCTCATGACCGCCCCGCTGCTGACCAGGTTCGGTGTATCGTGCCGCCTCGATTACTACCCTGTCGGCGAGATGGTTCAGATCGTCCACCGCGCCGCGGGCATCCTCAAGATCGAGATCGACGAGACCGGGGCGCACGAGATCGCGAGGCGCTCGCGCGGCACGCCCAGGGTGGCCAACCGGCTGCTCCGCCGTGTGCGCGACTACGCGGAGGTCGAGGCCGACAGGGTCATCACCGGCGACGTCGCGGCGCGCGCGATGATCATGCTCCAGGTGGACGACATGGGCCTGGACGTGCTGGACCAGGCCGTGATGGAGGCCATCATCGACAAGTTCTCCGGCGGGCCGGTCGGGCTGAAGACGCTGGCCTCCGCCGTGGGCGAGGAGCCCGACACTCTGGAGGAGGTCTACGAGCCGTACCTGATGCAGATCGGCTTCCTCAAGCGGACGCCCAGGGGACGGGTGGCGACGCCGAGAGCCTTCAAGCACCTGGGGCGCGAACCCGCGAGTGGCGGCGAGGGGGAGAGCCTCTTCTGATGGGCGACACCTCGGCGAAGGTCCTGCTCCACACCTGCTGCGCTCCGTGCCTGATCCATCCCTACGAGCTTTTGACCGCGCGAGGCTTTGAGGTCATCCCGTTCTTCTACAACCCCAACATCCACCCGTTCCGCGAGTACAGGCAGAGATACTTCGCGGTCGTCGATTATTGCGCAGAGCTCGGGCTCGAGCTGAAGGTCGGGCCTTACGAGATGGAGCGCTTTCTCTGTGAGGTGGCCCCGGCGCAAGCCGGCCTGGAGGGACCGCAAGCGCCTGGGCGGTGCGCCAGGTGCTTCTCGATGCGGCTGTCGAGGACGGCCGTCGAGGCCTGCCGGCTCGGCGTGGCGAGCTTCACCACCACGCTGCTGGTGAGCCCCTACCAGGACCAGGAGCTCCTGCGCGAGGCGGGCGAGTCCGCCGCGATGGCCTACGGGCTCAACTTCATCTTCGAGGACATGAGCGCCGGCTTCGCCGAGGCCTCCTCGAGGTCCCGCGAGTCGGGCATGTACCGCCAGTCTTACTGCGGCTGCGTCTACAGCGAGAAGGAAAGATACCAGAAGGGCGACCCACCGCGCCGATGAAGACCGACACCTTCGATTACCACCTCCCGGCAGAGCTCATCGCGCAGGACCCTCTGGCCGTGCGCGACTCGTCCAGGCTCCTGGTGCTGGACCGCGCCAGCGGCGAGATCTCGCACCGGGTGTTCCGCGAACTGCCAGAGCTACTGCGGCCCGGCGACTGCCTGGTCCTCAACAACACCCGCGTCCTTCCGGCGCGCCTGAGAGGCCGCAAGCTGCCGACCGGCGGCTCGGTGGAGCTGCTGCTGCTGGAGTGCCTGGGGGACTCACGCTGGAAGGCCATGACGGGGGGAGCCTCGCTGCGGCCCGGCGTGCGCGTGGCTTTCGCCGACGGCCGGCTGGAGGCGAAGGTGACCGAAGGGCCGGCGGAGGGGATCGCCGTCGTCGAGCTTTCCGCCGCGGGCGGCGACGTCGAGCGCGCCATCGACGAGGCCGGACGCGTCCCCCTGCCTCCTTACATAACCCACGAGCTCGCCGACGAGGAGCGCTACCAGACCGTCTACGCACGCAGGGAACTGTCCGCCGCCGCGCCGACCGCCGGGCTTCACTTCACCGACGCGCTGCTTGACCGCGTCCGCGCGGTAGGGGTCGACGTCGCGCGCCTGGAGCTCGCAGTGGGCATGGACACGTTCGTCCCGGTGCGCGAGCAGAACGTCGAAGACCACCGCATCCACCAGGAGTGGTTCTCCCTCGACGATGAATGCGCCCACGCCGTGAACACGGCCCGCGAACGAGGAGGCCGGGTCATCGCCGTGGGTACGACCTCGGTCAGGGTCCTGGAGACGTGCGTGACGGCCGACGGTGTCGCGCCCCGGCGCGGTCAGACCGGGCTGTTCATCACCCCCGGTTACGGCTTCAGGGTGGTCGACGCGCTCGTCACCAACTTCCATTTCCCTCGCTCGACGCTGCTGATGCTGGTGTGCGCCTTCGGGGGCACCGAGCGCGTGCTCGGCGCCTATGCCGAGGCCGTGCGCGAGCGCTACCGCTTCTACTCCTTCGGTGATGCTATGCTGGTGACATGACCGCGTTGCGCACGACCGAAGGATTCTCTTTCACGATCACCGCATCCGATCGCCGTACGGGCGCGCGGACCGGCATCCTCACCACGCCGCACGGCGAGGTCGCCACCCCTTGCTTCATGCCAGTGGCGACCCAGGCAACGGTCAAGGCGATGACGCCGGACGAGGTCGCCGACCTCGGCTACCGCATGGTGCTGGCCAACGCCTACCACCTCTGGCTGCGCCCGGGCGTCGAGGTGATATCGGCGGCGGGAGGGCTGCACCACTTCATGGGCTGGGACGGCGCCATCCTCACCGACTCGGGCGGCTACCAGGTGATGAGCCTGGGCAAGGACGTAAAGATAACGCCCGAGGGCGCCTCCTTCCGCTCGCACCTGGACGGCTCGAAGATCTTCCTGAGCCCGGAGGATTCCATGCGGATCCAATCGGCCCTGGGGGCCGACATCGCCATGGCGCTCGACGAGTGCCTTCCCTACCCGGCCGAGCGCGGCCGCCTGCAGCACTCGCTCGATCTCAACCTGGACTGGGCCCGGCGATGCCTGGCCGCGCACGACAACCCGCGGCAGGCGCTCTTCGGGATCGTTCAGGGGGGCTCGTCTGCGGACCTGCGCGCGAGCAGCGCCGCCAGAATGGCCGAGCTTGACTTGCCCGGCTACGGACTGGGAGGGCTGTCGGTGGGGGAGCCCCGCGAGCTCACTCTGGAGATGATAGACCTGAGCCTGGCCGAGCTGCCGCCGGACAAACCCCGCTACCTGATGGGGGTCGGCGACCTGCTGGGTCTCGCGGAGTCGGTCGCGCGCGGCGTCGATCTATTCGACTCGGTGTTGCCGACGCGCATTGCACGCAACTCTTCGGCTCTGGTAGCCTCGGGAAGGATGAACCTCAGGAATGCGGCTTATCGAGAAGATCCGCGGCCTGTCGACGAGACCTGCGGCTGCTACGCGTGCAGGAGCTTCTCCCGCGCGTACCTGCGGCACCTGGTCATGGCCAAAGAGATCCTGGGCTTCCACCTGCTGACCGTCCACAACCTCTTCCAGCTGGAGAAGCTGACCAGGGATCTGAGGGCGGCAGTGGCCTCGCAGAGCGTGGGCGCGCTGCTGGACAGCCTGGCGGCCCGGGAGGTCGAATGACAAAGGGAACGCCATCCTTTATGATAGTTGAGTTTCCATTTGACCGGTTTCGTGTCCGAAGGGACGGGTGAAAAATGACGCTTGTGTACGGGCTGATTGCCACACACTTCCTGGCGGCGACGAGCACGCCGAGCAAGACGACCACGACTTCCGGCTTTGGCGCCTGGGGCCTGTGGGTCATCCTCGGCCTCATGTTCATCGTGATGTACTTCGTGCTGTACAGGCCGCAGCGCAAGAAGGCGCAGGAAGCACAGAACATGCTTTCGACGCTGCGCAAGGGTGACCAGGTGGTTACCATCGGCGGCATCCACGGAACGATCGTGAAGCTTCTGGAGGACAGCGTAGTCGTCGAGGTCGACAAGGGCGTCCGCATGACTTTCTCGCGCTCGGCGATCGCCCGGACCCTCACCGTTCACGAGGAGCGGGAAGAGGAAGAGGACACCTCCGCCGACGAAGAGGTGGAGCCCGAGGATTCCGAGGAGTACGAGGAGGAGGAGTACGAGGAGGAAGGCGAGGAGGAGGAGTACGAGGGCGACGAGGAAGAAGAACCTCCACCCCCGGACAAGGGAAAGAAGGGCAAGTAGCGCCGAACCGGCGAGCGCGTCCTTCAGTCCAAATCCGTGAACCCTCATGTGCGTTCACACCTCCTTGAGAACCGTGGCGCGGCCATGAGGTCACTATTGTTCGCATGACCGGGCGCCAGGAGAGGCGTCCGCCGGGACTGGAGAGCGAATGACCAAGAAAACTAAGAACATCTTGTCGATCTGCATGGTGCTGCTGATACTCGCGGTGCTGTTCGCGGTCAAGTTCACGCTCGACATGCAGCCGCGCCTGGGCCTGGACCTCCGGGGCGGAGTCAGCCTGGTGTACCAGGCTATCCCCGCCAAGGGCACGACCATCGATCAGGACGTTCTGAACAAGACCGTCGAGAAGATGCGCAGCAGGCTCGATAAACTCGGTGTCGCCGAGGCACAGATAACGACCCAGGGCGCCAAGAGCGTCATCGTGCAGCTTCCCGGCGTCCACGATCCTCAGAGAGCCAAGAGTATCGTGGGCCAGACCGCCCAGCTTCAGTTCCGCCTGGTGACGGAGTCCAAGTCGGCGTCGGACGCCGCCAAGGACCCCAACTGGAAGGTATCCACGGGAAGCCAGCTCCAAGCTGACCAGCCGATCACCCTTCAGGGGCCGGCGAAGGACAAGGACAAGACCGTCCTGAAGCTGGGCCCGACACAACTTACCGGCGACGCGATAAAGAGCGCCGCGGTGTCAGTGCAGAACAACTCTCCCCAGGTCGACTTCACGCTGAACGACGCGGGCGCCAAAAAGTTCTCCGACCTCACTACGGCGAACGTCAACAAGCAGCTCGCCATAGTGCTGGACTACAATGTCGAGTCGGCCCCCAACATCAAGGAA
>DAIQAV010000160.1:0-5570 GCA_036781505.1 Candidatus Anoxymicrobiaceae bacterium
ATGATCGCGGCGAGGACCAGCGGCCTGCGGACAACAAGCAGCCAAGCGCCGGAGCCGGGCAGCTCGATCCAACTGCGGCCGATAACGTCGGACGCCTCGGGGTGCCACGGATCGGCATTCGGGTTGTTGTCGCCCTTGGTGGAGTAGAACTTCACGCCGGCGACGTCCTCGATCCCTACCACCCGGTGGATGACGTAGTTGCTCTTGTCCTCAGGGTCGTGGAAGATCACGATCTGGCCGAGCTGGACGTTGGCGGGATCGATATCTTTCACGACCACGGCGTCCCCGGTCTTGATCTTGGGGGACATCGAGTTGCTCACGACGACGTGGAACGGGGCGAAGATGCGCTGGGCGATGAGAAGAAGGGCAAGAGACATCGCGCAGGCCACGAGCAGGATCGCGATAAAACGCGGGAGGCTCCCCAGGAACCTCCAAAGGTAGGTCGTCTTCTTCATCGCCCCTCCTCTCCAGGATTATCGACTTCGGGGGTGTGGCGGTTGAGAGAACACACGCCGCGTGCCCGCCGCTTCACGCCCGTCCCGGTTTAAGGAGACTGAAAAAATCCATACTATCCGTTTCCCTGCGGAGCACCAGGCCGTCCTCTTCGAGTTTTTGCAGGTGGCTGTCCGTTATCTGCAGGCCGGGGAACATCCGAGCCGCGCCCGCGAAGAGGTCGTCGGTCAGGTCCAGCAGAGACATCTCGCCGGACTCCAGCAACTCTATTATCCTTGCTTCTCGGGCCATTATGAAAGAGCGAGTCTCAGCGATCGCTCCAGCGACATCGGTGATCTCGCCTCCGTGGGAGGGCAGGATGATGGACGCGTCCAGCGCCTCTATCCTGTCCAGGCTCTGCAGGTAACCACGCGCGCCGCCACCCGAGGGGCAGTACCAGGCCACCACCGCTCCCACGACGTCCCCTGAAAGGAGCAGCCTGCTGTCCCTGTCGTACAGGCAGACGTGGCCGGGAGCGTGCCCGGGCGTGTGCACCACCTCGAAGCGTCTGCCGGCGAGCTCGAGGACGTCGCCGTCTAGGACGGTATCGGTGGCGGTTGCCGCGCCCATAGGGCAGAGAGCACTGAAGTACTCGTTTATGCCCACGGGCTCCGCGCCCCCCAGCCGATCGCCATAGTACTTCTTAATATGGTCGATGTCGAAAGTCGAGTTGAGCAGCTCGTTCTCACCCGCCAGCGGCGCCTCCAGGGCGTGAATAATTATTCGCGGGGATGACTCCTGGAGCAGGAAAGGCATGGCGCCCATGTGGTCCGGGTGCGCGTGCGAGAGCACGACCGTGTGAACGTCGGAAGGCGCAAGGCCGTTCTCGGCCAGGAAGGCCTTTATCTTGAGGTAGCATTCCTCGAAACCACAGCCCGCGTCTATCAGTATCCCGCCCTCGGCGTCCTTCATCAGGTAGCTGTTGGCAGGGGCCGGCCATCTGTGGCTCTCCGGCCGGTAGGTGAAGATCGGAGCCGCGGGCACCTGGCTTAGCCCAGACCCATCATGCGGGAGATGATCTCCTTCATGACCTCGTCGGTGCCACCGCCGATCGGCATCAGCCGGATGTCCCGGTAGGCTCTCGCGATGTCGTACTCCTCCATGAAGCCGTAGCCGCCGTAGATCTGCAGGCAGGTATTGATGACCTCACAGGACATCTGCGCGCAGAACAGCTTGGCCATGGAGACTTCCTTGATCGGGTTCCCCCCATCGACGTAGAGCTTGAGCGCGTGATAGGTGAGGGCCCTGCCCGCCGCTATCTTCGTCTGCATGTCGGCGAAGTAGTGCGCGATCACCTGGAAGTTCGCGATGGGGTGCCCGAACGCCTGGCGCTGCTTGGCGTACTCGAGGGCTTTGTCCACCGCCTGCTGCGAGCCGCCCACCGAGCCGAGCGAGAGAGTGAGGCGCTCCCAGGCGAACATGCCCATGATCTGATAGAAGCCCCGGTTGATCTCGCCGAGGAGCGCGTCGCCGGGGATGACCATGTCGGTGAACGCGAGCTCGCCGGTGCTCGAAGCCCGCCATCCCAGCTTGTCGAGCTTGCGCGTGACCTCGAAGCCCGGGGTGGTGGTGTCGACCACGAACATCGAGATCCCGCCGTACCCCTTGGTGGTGTCCGTCTTGGCCGCGAGCACCATGAAGTCGCACCGCGCGCCGTTGGTGATGAACGTCTTGGACCCATTGACTATGTAGTTGTCCCCGTCTTTGTCCGCCCGGGTCTTGATGGCCGCGACGTCGCTGCCGGCGTCGGGCTCGGTGATGGCCAGGCAGCCGATCCAGTCGCCCTTGATGCCGGGGATGAGGTACTTCTCCTTCTGCTCCTCGGTGCCGTAGTGGAGTATGTGGGGCATCGCGATGGCGACGTGGGCGCCGATGTCGGCCCCGATGCCTCCGGACCTGGCGGTCCCCATCGACTCGTGCAGGATGGCCTCGGCCAGGACATCGTCACCTCCGCCGTACTTCTCGGGGTAGCGCATCCCCAGGTAGCCCAGGCTGCCCATCTTCTGGAACGCCTCGCGCGGGACCTCTCCCGCCTCCTCCCACTCGTCGGCGTTCGCCGCCAGCTCTTTCTCGATGAACTCGAGGATCGACTGGCGGAAGACGTCGTGCTCGGGCTGGAAAAGGTCGTTGCTCATCGGTGTCCTCCTTTGGACGCGGTAGATGCTGCCCCCGAAAGACCGGGATCGGTCACACGGAAAGGATTATATAACAGGGCGTGGGGACAGATAACCGCCCGCCAAGCGCAAGACAGTCCGGAGTTTTCAGGGATGGCTGCGGCTCGTCGAAAACGGCCCGTGACGCCGCGGGCTATTTCTCGTCCGGGGGCTCGTCGGGCTCCTCGTCCACGCTCTTGTTAGCCATATGCTTGACCATGCTGAACGTCTCGCCCAGGCGCTTGGCGAACTTGGGTATGAGCGCCGGCAGGAAGAGAATAACTATGACAGCGATGATGATTAAAAGCTCCAGCGGGCCGAGCCCGAAGATGGTCGCGAGGTTCATCAGATCTCCATTGGTTCCGTCGCCGTTTCGGTTCTTGATGTATAACATATTCGGGAATGCCAGACAACAGAGACGCGTCCTGAGGGATTCGGGAGCGTCGGCTCGAATAGAGGGTCGAGAGAACAAGGAGAGGGAGTTGCAGGAGAAGGATCTCGCCAGGGCGTTCAACCCGCGCACGGTGGCCGTTGTCGGTGTCTCGACCACCAACATGTTCCATCCGGCCAACATCATCTACAACAAGAACTTCTACGGCTACGACTGCGAGGTCTTCGCGGTCAACCCCAAGGGCGGAGAGATCGACAAGCGGCCGGTGTACCGGTCGCTTGTCGAGGTGCCGGAGAAGGTGGAAATGGCCGTCGTCGCTGTCAAGGCGCGCCTGGTGCCCGACGTGGCGAGGGATTGCGCGGACGCGGGCGTGGAGACGATGGTGGTGATCTCCGGCGGCTTCGCGGAGATGGGGCCGGAGGGCCGCGAGCTGCAGGACCGCCTGGTCGAGATCTGCGAGAAAGCTTCTATCACCCTCATCGGCCCCAACTGCTTCGGCGTGTACGCGCCGCCGGTGGTCGACACCTTCTTCCTGCCGCCGGAGCGGACCGTGCTGCCGGCAATGGGGAGAACGGCCGTGGCCAGCCAGAGCGGCGCGTTCCTGGTCGACCAGATCATGACAAGCTTTCACGAGGTCGGCCTGGGGTTGAGCGTCGCGGTCAGCATGGGCAACAAGGCGATGGTGAACGAGGAGGACCTGCTGCTCCACTTCGCCGCGCGCGACGACACCGACACTCTGTGCTTCTATATCGAGGGCATCGACGAAGGCGTCCGCCGCTTCATCGAATCGGCGCGGCAGGTGACTCCCGACAAGCCCATCGTCGTCTACTCGGGGGGGAAGAGCGAGCGCGGGAAGTCTGCCGCGAAATCTCACACCGCGGCGCTGGCGGCGGACCACGAGCTGATCGAGGGGGCGCTCAAGCAGAGCGGCATCCTCGAGGCCGAGACCGAGTCCGAAGTCACGTCGTTCTGCAAGATCTTCTCCTTCTACAGGCGCCCGCTGCACCTGTGCAACGTCGCGATAATCTCTTCGAGCGGAGGGCACGGCGTGGTCGCGTCAGACCTCGCCGACGCCGCGGGCATCAACATCCCGCAGTTCTCATCGATGCGGCGCAAGGAGCTCCTGTCGCTGCTGGACCCGACTATCCGGGACATCGCCTCGGTCTCGAACCCGGTCGACCTGACCGGCAGCGCCTCGGACCTCGACTTCGAGCGCTCGCTGGACTACCTGCTGGCCCAGGATGACATCGAGGCCGCGCTCGTCCTCACCCTTCCCTACACGCCGATGATGACGTCTTTCGTGGGCACCCGGCTGGGGCAGGTGGTGAAGAGGTATGACAAGCCCGTGGTCGCGTACGTGCCCAACCTGGCCAAGTACCAGATGGTCCTCGAGGGCTTTGAGCTGAACGGCATTCCGGTGGTGCACGGGATCTCAGAGGGTATTGAGATGTTCAAGGCGCTCAAGCTCGTCGGGGACAGTTGCTGACGCTTCAGCGGCACCGCCGGACTCAACCACCGCTATTCTTGTCCACCTCATCGGGCGCATCATCCGCGGAGGCGGGTTGGGGATCCTCGTCGATCCAGCCGAGCGGTTTGCTTGTTTTCTTCTGGCGCTTTGGCTTCTCGACGGCGTCAGGTTTCGGCGCCTTGAAGAACGCCCGGTAGAAGTGGTAGCTGATCCCTATGAACCACAGCCCGATGGGGATGAACACCCACGGCAGCGCTGGACGGTAGAGGATTCCCAGGAGCAGCAGGTAGGCCAGGCCGCTGATGAAAGCGGTGAGGTGCAGGAAGAAGTTGAACTTGCCGAGCGCCTGCTTGACGACGACGCCGCGCTTCTGTTCCTCGAGCTCCTGCATCGCGAAGAGCCTGTTGAAGTAGGTGGACTCGTCCCAGCCCTCCTGCTTTATCTCTTCCAGGAGCTTGAGCTCGGCCTCCGAGAGCGACCGTTCCTCGCCCGCCGTCGGTTCGCCGGCATCCGGCTCCGCAACCGCGTCGCGCGCTTCTTCTTCGGGTTTTTCGTCGTCCATCGTGACCTCGCTTGAGCAGGCTCGGGTGAATGTAACACCGCGCCTGTTCGCGCGCAACTTTGCGATGCCGCGCCATGCGCGTTGTGGTACTGTACGCGTGACACATTCAACTTACCCGGAGCACTAAATGTCCGAGACCTTGACGCCCGCAGAGCTCCATGACAGGTTTGGCGGCCTGCCCTACATCACCCCGTATGAGCGCATCGTCGCACTGGTGGATGACGACGAGCGGCTCATCGAGCTGCACGAGTTCCACGCGCGCGGCCGCTGCACCGGCGGGGCGGCTTGGGAAGTCTACCACTACGCCCGGACCAGCCCGCTGGTTCTCGATGCGCACAGGGAAGGGGCGCGCAACATATTCACCTGCGCGGAGGGCCGCGGGGAGCTCTCGCTGGTGCCGGGGATCGCCGGGGCGGGCCTCGAGGAGGTCAGGATAGACGGCGATGAGGTCGCGCTGACCTACGCCGGCCTCGCGGGAGGCGGCGTCGCAGCGACGATCTGCCG
>DAIQAV010000161.1:0-5548 GCA_036781505.1 Candidatus Anoxymicrobiaceae bacterium
TTCAGGGTCCTGTGCTCGCAAGGGCATGAGGGTTCGAGTCCCTCCTCGCCCACCATCTTTTTTTTCCGAGGCGCCCATGAGCGATCGGCAAGACACCGTAGACTCAGCCGCCATTGGTCCGGAGACGAACCGGTGGTTTGCGCGTTGTCGATGAGGAGAAGGATGTCAGGCGGATATGCTCCCGTAGCGTGGTGAAGCAAACCTGTCATCCCGTGACCCGCAGGTGTTGTAATTGGCTCAGTTCTCTAACTCCAGACCCAAATACTCGACCGGTAAGCGTCGCAAGAACGCACGCTCCAGGCGAGCGGCGACGGTCGGGCCGACCCCGGCCAGGCGGCGAGGCCCTGCGCCCGTCCTGATAATCGCCGTCGTCATAGTCCTGCTCGTCTTCTGCTGGATATTCGGCCGCGGCTGCGGCGGCAACCAGGAGGCCAAGGCCAACGAGCTGCTCCGCGAGTACTCGGACCAGGCCAACAAGCTCATCTCTCGCTCTGCCACCGTCGGCGCGCAGTTCAATACCCTGAAGGACGACGTCAAAGCCGTCACTCGCGACGACGCCGCGCGCAAGCTGCAGTCGATGATCGACTCGTGCAAGCAGATCGCGCACGACTCCACCCTGATCAAGGTGCCGGACAAGGCGGCGCCCCTGCAGCCGCTACTGCAACTCACGTTTGACCTCAGGGCGGAAGGCGTGGACAAGTACCGCGCCGCGCTGCTGGACGTGCTCGACAAGAAGAACAGCTCGACGACCATCAGCACCATGTCGCAGGGCCTGCTGAACCTGGTCATCAGCGACAGCTCGTTGCAGAGGTACCACGGCTCCCTTCAGGACAAGCTCAACGCGGCGAAGTTCGGGTTCGTGAAGGTCGCGGACTCGGTCTACATGCCCAAGACCGATGAGGCGCTCGAGGCCGGGGTCAGCACCTACATAAATGGCATCAGCGGCGCGGACACCGGCAACGCACTGCATGGCGTAGCGGTGGTGGGGCTTTCGACCGCACCGGCGCGCGTCGACACGACTTCCTCGGGGGTATCGATCCTTCCATACTCCCAGACGTTCACGGTCAAGGTCAGCGTGCAGAACCAGGGCAACCAGGAAGAGGACAACGTCCCGGTCGTGGCGACGCTGACGCCTGACACGGGCGGGAACCAACAGAAGAAGACCCAGAAGATAACCCGCTTGAAGGCCGGAGAGACGGCAACCATGGTCTTCGAGGACCTGGTCCCGGCGACGGGAACAGACAAGACCAATTCGCTCAAGGTGACGGCGGGCCCGGTGCCCAACGAGAAGAAGGTCGACAACAACACACAGGACCTCACCTTCATCATGAGGTCCGACACCGGCGCGCAGACCACCACGACTCCCACCCAGTAAACGCAAAGAGGGGACAGTCCCCTTTTTGCGTTTTCAGTCCAGCTGCTCCTGCGCCAGCAGTTGCGCCTTCCTGAAGACCTCTTTGATGGGCACGCCCTGCTCGCCGGCGATCCTCGCGCAGTCCGAGAACTCCGGAGAAACGCTGGTCACGTGACCGCTCTCGCGCCCGATCTTAACGCGCACCGTGCCCCAACGCGTCTCGACCTCCACGAGCTCCCGCTCGATCGCCTTCTTCATGACCGACGCGGTGCGCAGCCCGAAGGTGCTCGTCTCCTCGAGCAGGATCCGCTTGACGGCGGCCGCGTCGGACGGTGAGCAGAGCACGTTGATGATCGTCCCCGGGCGCGTCTTCTTCATCTGGATCGGCGCGAGCCATACGTCGTGCGCGCCGGCGCCGAACAGGCGCTCCATCACGTAGTCGTAGAACTCCGGGTTCATGTCGTCGATGTTGGTGGAGACGACGTAGGCCAGCTGCTCCTGCTCGCCGGGGAAGTCCAGCGCCTCCCCGATGATCACCCGCAGCAGGTTCGCGACGCCGATATCCTTGGTCCCCGAGCCGTAGCCCGTCTTCGAGAGCTTCATCGGCGGCATCGTCCCGAACGCCCCGGCAAGCGTCTTGACGATAGCCGCGCCGGTCGGAGTCACTATCTCCGTCGGTATTCCGCAACCGTAGGTGGGGGTGTCGCTGAGGATCTCCAGCACCGCGGGAACAGGCACCGGGATGGAGCCGTGCAGCGTCTTGATCATTCCGTGCCCGAGCGGAAGTGGGGACGCGAAGACCTCGGTTATGCCCAGCGCGTGGATGCCGTAGGCCGAGCCCACGATGTCCACGATGGAGTCGACCGCGCCGACCTCGTGGAAATGCACCTGGTCGACCGGCTTGTTGTGTATGACCGACTCGGCGCGCGCCAGGCGCATGAATATCTCGAGGCTGGTGGACTTGACCGCCGCGGGCAGATCGCTGTTCTCGATCAGGTCCTTGATGTTGTTGAAGGTGCGCACCAGCACGCTTTCGGGCACCATCACGTCGACCTTGGTCCCCCTCAGCCCGTAGCTCATGACGTCGCGCGACTCGAGCCTGAACTGCTCGAGGTCAAGCGTGGAGAGTGCGTCCGAGAGCTCGCCCAGGTCGAGCCCGAGGTCGACAAGCGCGCCCAGGACCATGTCACCGCTGATGCCGCTGAAGCAGTCGAAGTAGGCGATCGTCATGCGTCGTCCCCTTTCCTGGCCACGACCATCCGGTTGACGAGCCCGGCCAGGTATCCGGCGCCGAACCCGTTGTCTATGTTGACCACGCTGACGCCCGCCGCGCACGAGTTCATCATCGCGAGCAGCGCCGCCAGGCCGCCGAACGACGCGCCGTACCCGACGCTGGTCGGAACCGCGAAGACCGGGCAGGACACCAGGCCGCCCACCAGGCTGGCGAGCGCCCCTTCCATCCCCGCGACGACCACGATAGCGTTTGACTGGACGAGCTCGTCGGAGTGCATGAAGAGCCTGTGCGCGCCGGCGACCCCCACGTCGTACAACCTCTTCGCCTCGGCTCCCATGATGTGCGCGGTGACCCACGCTTCCTCTGCCACGGACATGTCGGACGTGCCCGCGGAGACGATCGAGACCAGCCCCTTGCGCTCGGCCGGATCGCGCTCGATGGTTATGGCCTTCGACTCCGGGTAATAGACGGCCCGTTCGTCAAGCTCGCGCACCATCTCGTAGATGTCCATGTCCGCGCGGGTGAGGAGGAGGTTGCCCTCGTTCTTGTCCAGCAGGGCGCGCGCGATCTGGGAGGCCTGCTCGGGGGTCTTGCGCTCGCAGAACACCACCTCGGCGAACCCCTGGCGCAGCTCGCGGTGGTGGTCTACCTTGGCAAAGCCAAGGTCCGTGAAGGGGAGGGACCTCAGTTGCTCGACGGCTGCATCCACCGGCACCTCGCCGGAGGAGACCTTCCCGAGCAGGTCCCGTATCGAATCCTCGTACATCATGGCTTCCCCGCGCCGGTCACTGGCCACCGAGGACCTCGTTCAGCGCCCCGGTCCTGTACCCTGCCAGGTCGGCCGCGACGTAGGTGAAGCCAAGCGACTTCATCTTCTCCACCACGCGCTCGCGGATGCCATCGGAGGCCAGAAGCGGGATGCCCGCGAGGTTGACCTCGATGCGCGCGGTGCCGTTGTCGTAGAAGCGCAGCCTGACGTCCTTGAGGCCGAGGCCCGTCAGGAAGTCCTCGCCCTGGTCGATGGTGGCGATCTTCTCGCGGGTGATCGTCTGGCCGTAAGGGACGCGCGTGGCCAGGCAGGTCCCGGCGGGCATGTTCCAGGTCGCCAGGCCGAGCTCGCGCGACAGCGCGCGCACCTCGAACTTGTAGAACTCGGTTTCGAGAAGCGGGCTGCGGACGGACAGCTCAGACGCGGCCTCCATGCCCGGTCGGTAGTCGCCGGTGTCGCCCATCTGCGTGCCGTCCAGCACCTCCGAGATGCCCTCGCGAGTGGCGATGTCGACGAGCTTGCTGAACCTGGCGTGCTTGCACAGGTAGCAGCGTTCGGGGGGATTGGATGTGAAGTTCTCGTCGGTGAGCTCGTCTGTCTTGATGACCATGTGCTCGACCTTGCAGCGCGCCGCCATCTTCGACGCCATCTCCATCATCGAGCGCGGGTGCACAGGGGAGTCGACCGTAACCGCCAGCAGGCTGTCGCCCAGTGCCTCGCTGCCGACGGCCAGCAGCAGGGTGCTGTCGACGCCGCCGGAGTAGGCGACCAGCGCGCTTCCCATGGACGCCAGGCACGTCTTGAGCTTGTAGTATTTGTCTTCGAGGCTTGCTTCCACGCCTGATTCCCCCGGGGGTCTTCTCGCTTAGTACCCCGCTCCATAAATACGCTTGTATTCGAACACCGATGCATCCACACATGCTGCGTTCCGCTCCCTCGCGGTACTCACCGAGTACAGTTCGGTCGCGCGCCTTGCATGAGCGGCGCCTCGGCGCTCTCGGTACGACACCGTATTCATGGAGCGGGGCACTAGTGAGTATGATACAACATTTGAAGTGATGCCCCGCGGCGCCGTTCGGGCGCCCGGCCGAAGGCGGACCTTGTGCCGGAGCGCCCCGGCGAAGTTGTTGTATAATCGTAGCCTGTGCCAGCCGGGCACGACATAGCAGAACTGGAGCAAAGGCACGAATCCATGGTCCAACACAACATAACGGCAATAGTCATCGCGCTGGGAGCGCTGCTGTTGGTGGCGATTGTCGTCGTCGCCTACCTGTTCATGAGGACCCGCCGGATCGAGCTCGAGTGCGAGCTCCTGCTGCGCGGGACCGAGGGGACGAACTTCGTCGAGATAGTGAACGACAACATCGACCAGGTGCAGGGATTGCTCCAGGAGATGGAGGCGCTCTCGGAGAGATACGCGGCTGTGCTGCGCAGGGTCGCCGGCGCCGTCCAGCACGTCGGGGTGGTCAGGTTCGACGCCTTCAGGGACCTCGGTGGTCTGCTCAGCTTCGCCGTCGCGCTGCTGGACGACCGCGGCAACGGCCTTTGCTTCAGCTCGATATACGGGCGCAGCGAGTCGCGCACCTACGCCAAGCCGGTCATCGAGAGGTCATCGTCCTACGAGCTGTCTCCCGAGGAGCGTGAGGCGATCCGCCTGGCGATGCAGAGCAAGGAGATGGGCGCACTGCCGGTCGAGGCCAAGGATCGCGAGCACGAGGAGCGGATGGCCAACCTGAGGCTATTCCACGACCGGGAGTACCTGGCGAGGTCGCCCGAGGCGAGGGCCGACGCCGAGGCCCGCATCAGGGAGGAGCGCCTGGACGTGGACCAGAAATCGCCGGCGAGACGCCCTGCACAACCCGCCGAGGAAGCCCCGCGCAGGCCGGTGCGCCCGCGCGAAAAGGCGCCGGAGCCGGCCGAGGCTCAGTCGCGCAAACGAAAGGTGGGCCGCGCCAGCCCCGTCAAGCCGGCAGAGCGACAGCCCGAGCCGGAAGTCACTCCGGCCGCTCCAGCCGGAGGCAGGTCGCTGGACGAGGAGGTCCAGAGGCTCCTCGAGCCCGCGGATGACACTTCCGCCGAGGCCCAGGCGCGCAGAACCGAACGTCGGCTCGAGCCCGAACGCACCAGCAGGCCGCGCACGCCCGAGAGCGCCGGCGACCGCTCGACGCCCCAGAGGCGACCGGCCGAGCCT
>DAIQAV010000162.1:0-5522 GCA_036781505.1 Candidatus Anoxymicrobiaceae bacterium
GACCTTCACCACGCAGTAGTCGATGGTGGGCTCGAAGCACGCCGGCGTCTCGCGGGTGATGTCGTTGGATATCTCGTCCAGCGTGTATCCGACCGCGAGCTTGGCGGCTATCTTGGCGATGGGAAACCCGGTCGCCTTCGAAGCGAGCGCGCTGGAGCGCGAGACGCGCGGGTTCATCTCGATGACCACCACATGCCCCGTGTCCGGCTCGACCGCGAACTGGATGTTGGAGCCGCCCGTCTCGACGCCTATCTCGCGCATGATGTCGATGGAGGCGTTGCGCAGCACCTGGTACTCGACGTCGGTCAGCGTCTGGGCGGGCGCCACCGTGATGGAGTCGCCGGTGTGGACGCCCATCGGGTCGAAGTTCTCGATCGGGCAGACTATGACGACGTTGTCCTTCTTGTCGCGCATGACCTCGAGCTCGTATTCCTTCCAGCCCTTCACCGACTTCTCGACGAGTATCTCGGTGATGGGCGAGAGGTCCAGGCCGTGCCTGGCGACCTCCATGAACTCGTCCATGTCGTAGACAAGGCCTCCCCCGCCGCCGCCCAGCGTGAACGAGGGCCTGATGACCAGCGGGAACCCCAGCTTCTTCGCGACGCTCCTGGCCTCGGGGAGTGAGTAGGCGAAGTCGCTGTCGGGCAGGTCGAGCCCGATGTTGCGCATCGCCTCCTTGAAGAGGTTGCGGTCCTCCGCCTTGCTGATGACCTCGTAGCGGGCGCCGATCAGCTCCACCCCGAAGCGGTCCAGCACCCCGCTCTCCGCGAGTGACACCGACACGTTGAGGCCGGTCTGGCCCCCCAGGGTCGGTAGTAGCGCCTGCGGCCGCTCGCGCTCGATTATCTTGGCGACCCACTCGGGGGTTATCGGCTCGATGTAGGTGCGGTCGGCGAACTCGGGGTCGGTCATGATGGTCGCGGGGTTGCTGTTGACCAGCACCACCTGGAAGCCGTCCTCCTTGAGGACCTTGCACGCCTGGGTGCCGGAGTAGTCGAACTCGCAGGCCTGGCCGATGACGATGGGCCCGGAGCCTATGATCAGGATCTTCTCTATGTCCTGGCGGCGCGGCATTTAGTGCTCCCAACCTTTCATCAGGTCGAGGAAATCGTCGAAAAGGTATCTCGAATCGTGCGGGCCGGGCGCGGCCTCCGGGTGGTACTGCACCGAGAACGCGCCGGCCTCAGAGCAACGCATCCCCTCGGAGGTATTGTCGTTGAGGTTCCAGTGCGTGAGCTCGACCTCGCCGAACTCACAGCCTGCCAGGCTCTCGGTGTCGACGGCGAAGCCGTGGTTCTGGGCGGTGATCTCGACCCGCTCGGTCGCCTTGTGCATGACCGGCTGGTTGGCCCCCCTGTGCCCGAACTTGAGCTTGTAAGTCTGCCCTCCCAGCGCGAGACCGAGGAGCTGGTGCCCCAGGCAGATGCCGAACACCGGCTTGGAGCCGATCAGGCCCCTGATGCTCTCGATCGCGTAAGTGACAGCAGCCGGGTCCCCGGGCCCGTTGGAGAGGAACACCCCGTCGGGCTCCATGGCCAGTATCTCGTCGGCGGTGGTGCTCGCGGGGACCACGGTAACCCTGCAGCCGAGCGCGGTCAGGATCCTGAGGATGTTTCTCTTTATGCCGAAGTCGAACGCCACGACCTCGAAGTCGCACGCGCCCGGCGCGACGTCGTCCCAGACGTACGGCTCGGAGATCGTGACCTCTTTGACCAGGTCGCGTCCCACCAGCCCCGGCGCTTTCTCGAGCTTGGCAAGAAGGCTCTCGCGGTCGAGGTCCGTGCTGGAGAGCGCCGCCTCCATCGCGCCCCTGGTGCGGATGTGCCGGGTGAGCGCGCGGGTGTCGATGCCCTCGAGCCCGACTATGCCGTTCTTCACCAGAAACCCGTCCAGGTCGCCGGAGGCCCTCCAGTTCGAGAGCCGCCTGGACGACTCCCTCACGATGAAACCCCCCATGTAGATCCTGGCGGACTCGAAGTCCTGGTCGTTCACGCCGTAGTTGCCGATCAGCGGGTAGGTCATGTTGACCATCTGGCCGGCGTACGAGGGGTCGGTCAATATCTCCTGGTAGCCTGCCATGCTGGTGTTGAAGCAGATCTCGCCGAAGAACTCGCCGTCGGCTCCGAAGGAGATCCCCTCGTAGGTCGTGCCGTCTTCCAGCACCAGCAGGGCGTGCTTTCTTCCTCTCATGTCCATTACCATGCTCGGTTCAACCTCTCGACTTCATCTGTTCGCCTGGCTTTGCTTCTGACCGTTGCCCCCTCGGGTCTTGACCTGCGACAGGACCGCGTCACGCCCCGCGGTCAGCTCGCCGTCCTTGACCACCAGCGCTCCCCGGAAGATCGTGTGCTTGACCCTGCCGCGCAGCGACCAGCCGGCATAGGGGGTGTTGCGGGAGCGCGACTTGAACGCCGCCGGGTCTACCGTCCACTCCTCCTCGGGGTCGAACACGACCAGGTTGGCGGCCAGGCCTTCCTCGACCGCCGGCAGGTAACCCCAGCGCTCCATCTTCATCAGCCGCGCGGGGGCGACAGTCATCTTCGAGATCGCGTCCTCCATCGAGAGCACGCCCTCGCCCACCAGCTTTGTTATCACCAGACCCAGGGCGGTCTCGAGCCCGACGCATCCGAACTCGGCCCTGTCGAACTCGGTCTCCTTCTCGTGTGGCGCGTGCGGCGCGTGGTCGGTGGCGATCACGTCGATCGTCCCGTCCGAGAGAGCCTCCAGCAGCGCGGCCACGTCAGCCTTCGAGCGCAGCGGGGGGTTCATCTTCAGGTTGGTGTCGTACCCCATCAGGCTCGAGTCGTCCAGCGAGAAGTGGTGGGTCGCGACCTCGCAGGTGACGGGCAGACCGCGCTTCTTGGCGTCGCGCACGAGCTCGACCGAGCCGGCGGTCGACAGGTGCGCAAGGTGCAGGTGCGCACCGGTCTTCTCGGCCAGGCATATGTCCCTGAAGACGCCGATCCGCTCGGACTCCGGCGGGATGCCGCGCAGCCCCAGGAAGGTCGAATAGTAACCCTCGTTTATCTGGCCGTCCGCGGACAGGCTCGGTTCCTCGCTGTGGGAGATGATGAGCGCGTCGAACGTGCGCGCGTACTCCATCGCGCGGCGCATGATCTCCGAGTCAGCCACCGGGCTGCCGTCGTCGCTGAACCCTTTGACGTGAGCGCGGCAGGTGCCCATCTCGCCCATAGGAGCAAGCGCCTTTCCCTGCCTGCCCTGGGTCACCGCGCCGTGCGGCAGGACCATGCAGAGCCCCTCGTCCTCACCACGGTCGAACACGTACTCGGCGACAGACGAGTTGTCTATGGGCGGGGCGGTGTTGGGCATGCAGAAGACGGCCGAGTAGCCTCCGCAGGCCGCGGCCCTGCTGCCGCTGCCGACGTCTTCCTTGTACTCCATCCCGGGCTCGCGCAGGTGGGCGTGCATCTCGACCAGGCCCGGTGCGACGATGCACCCCGAGGCGTCGAGGACCTCATAGCTCTCCGCCCGCAGGCCTCGCCCGATCTTCTGGATGAGGCCACCCTTGACCTTGATGTCGGCTTCGCCGGCGAACCCCTGCGGGAACGTCAGCACTGTCGCGCCCTTTATCAGTATCCCATCAGCCACGGCTACCCCCCAGGACATCGTAGAGGACCGCCATCCGCACGGCCACGCCCGCGGAGACCTGTCCCGTGATGACCGATTCGACTTCGTCAGCGACGCCCGAGGCGATCTCCACCCCGCGGTTCATCGGCCCGGGGTGCATGACCAGCGGCTTGCGTTTCAACCTGTTCCAGCGCGTCTGCGTGAGCCCGTACTGCAGCGTGTACTCGCGCAGCGATGGGAATCGTGACTGGTTGACGCGCTCCATCTGGATCCTCAGCAGGTAGAGGACGTCGCACCAGTTGAGAGCTTCGTCGAGAGAGCCGGTGACACGTGCGCCCATCTCCTCCACCCGCTCGGGAAGCAGCGAGCGGGGCGCGACCAGCATCACGTTGGCTCCGACCTTTCCCAGCGCGTGGATGTTGCTGCGCGCGACCCGGGAGTGGTCGATGTCGCCCACGATCGCCACGTTGAGGCCCTCGAGCCCGCCGAGTCGCTCGCGCATTGTAAAGAGGTCGAGGAGCGCCTGGGTGGGGTGCTCGTGCATGCCGTCGCCGGCGTTTATTACCGAGCAGTCCACCCATTCGGTCAGCAGGTGCGGTGCTCCCGCGCTCTTGCAGCGTATCACCACCGCGTCGACTCCCATCGCCACGATGGTCTTGCCCGTGTCCTTGAGGCTCTCGCCCTTGGAGAGGCTGCTGTCGCTGGTGGCGAAGTTCATCACGTCCGCCGAGAGCCGCTTGGCGGCGACCTCGAAGGACATGCGGGTGCGCGTGCTGGGCTCCAGGAACAGGTTGACGATGGTGCGCCCGCGAAGCGCCGGGACTTTCTTCACCGGCCTGTTGGACACCTCGGCGAAGGAGCGCGCGGAATCGAGAAGCTTGTATATCTCCTCGGAATCGAGCTCGGATATCGAAAGCAGGTGCTTGTGCCCGCTCGCGCCCGGCATCACTCCTCCTCTCCGATCTCGACCATGTCGACCCCGTCCGTCTCCACCAGCGAAAGCTTGACCTTCTCGTCGCCGGCGGTCGGCAGGTTCTTGCCAACGTAATCGGCCCGGATGGGCAGCTCGCGGTGTCCGCGGTCGACCAGCACCGCCAGCTGGACCGAGCGAGGGCGCCCGAAGTCCATCAGAGCGTCCATGGCGGCCCTGGTGGTGCGGCCGGTGAAGAGGACATCGTCGACGATGATGACCTGCTTGTCGTTGATGTCGAAGTCGATCTGGGTGACGCCGACGGCCGCGGCACTGTCCCTGGTAGCGATGTCGTCGCGGTAGAAGGAGACGTCCAGCTCGCCGACCTCGACGAGGCCGCCCTCGATCTCCTCTATGGTGCCGGCCAGCCGCCTGGCGAGGAATACGCCGCGCGTGCGGACTCCGACCAGGGTCATGTCGCCCGAGCCCTTGTTCCGCTCCAGTATCTCGTGAGAGATGCGCCGCACGATGCGGGAGATGTCCTCGGCGTCGAGCACCCTGGCGCGGGACTTGAAGGCCATCACGCTCCTCCGATCGATAAAGACGCAAGAAATGGGTCAGACCCATATTTTGCGTTTTGCGATGCGCTGCAGGCTCGCGGGCCGGCATAAAAAAACGCCTTCCCGCGAGGCGGCAAGGTGTTTCTCTTTGCGTGTGCTTCCAAGTTCCCCCCTTGCTAGCCTCTCCGGACTAGATTAAAGGTTTTGATAACGATACCACTGTTCTAATCCTCTGACAAGGATAGGGTTCCCTCTTCCCTGTCCCGGTTGACCCGCCCCAGCAGGCCGTTCACGAACTTCCCCGAATCCTCCGTCGAGAACGACTTGGCGAGCTCGACCGCCTCGTCGATCGTCACGCCCGGTGGTATGTCGGTGAAGAAGAGCTCGTAGGTGCCCATGCGCAGGATATTGCGGTCCACCCGGGGCATACGATCGATGTCCCAACCCTCGGCATAGCCCTGGAT
>DAIQAV010000163.1:0-5431 GCA_036781505.1 Candidatus Anoxymicrobiaceae bacterium
ACAGTTTCATCTACTACCTATTGTAGTAACCTGAGTAAAGTGCATAGGCCTACAAAGTTATATTATTGCGAGCGTCATCTTATGGACCGATCGACCGGGGAACACGCTTGGAAGAACCAGTAGAAGTCATCATCGTCGAGCCTCTGGACACGGACCTTCCCCTCATCGAAGCGCTTGGAGCCAACGCCGCCTTTCGCCTTTCGTCGGTAGTCGGCCCCTCGGAGGGCCCGGTGGGCGAGTGGTTCGAGCGGCGGGGTGTCAGGCGCTTTGACCTGCTGGCTGAGGTCGAACGGCTTCTCCCCGGCGTGCTGGTCATCTACCTGGGCAAAGGCCTTCCACCCGCCGAGGTGGTCGAGCGGGCGACGTCGCACGGGCTTTCGATAATCAGCCGCGACGTCATCACCCACCTCGCGGCGCAGCCGCTCGCAGAGCGTAAAGGCCCGGCGACGGGCGACGTCATCGGCAGGTACCGCAGGCTGCTGGAGGATTACTTCCCCACCTCCAGGAGCTCCTCGACCGCGGTGAAGCTGACCGCGTGCCTGACCGAGGTGACGACCATCTGGAGGGCGACCGGCGGAGCGATCCTCACCTCCGTGACCGGGGCGACGCTCTCTATCGCCGCACAGAGGGGACTCGACCTGCCGCGGGACTCGGCGATCAAGCTCGACCCGGCATCGCCGCTGCTGATCTCCATCAGCCGCGGCAAGCACGAGATCTTCAACGACTTCCCCGGCGAGCTCCTGCCGGGGGTCAATGCTCCTTCGGCTGTCGTGGTCTCGATCAAGGCGTCGGCAACCGTGCGCGGCGCGCTGGTGCTCTGGTCGGACGAGGCGGAGGCCTTCTCCAAGGACGACCTCGGAGCGCTGGCGCTGTTCGCCTACTACCTGGCGATGCTCATCGAGGTGGACGAGATGGGCGAGAGGCTGGGCGAGAACCTGGTGACCGATCCGCTGACCGGCCTCCACAACAGAAAGCAGTTCGAGTACAGGCTCTCCCAGGAGCTGCTGAGGGCAAAGCGCTACACGCTCAACCTCTCGCTGGTGGTGATAGACGTGGACGACTTCAGCAAGTACAACGCGGCGTGCGGCCAGATGCTGGGCAACCTGGCGCTGTCCGACATCGCCTCGATACTCATCAAGGGAACGAGGGAGGTCGATTTCGTCGCGCGCATCGGCGGCGACGACTTCGCGCTGGTGCTTCCCGAGACCAACAGGCTGGGTGCCCTGCGAGTGGCCGAGAGGCTGCGCTCGGACATCGCCGGCTACCCGTTCCCGGTGCCGGAGGACGTCGACGCGATCAACCTGACGGTGAGCGCTGGCATCTCCAACTTCCCCAGCGCCGCGGGCGCCGACTGTGACCTCCTGGCCACGGCTCACATCGCCCTTCAGGGCGCGCGCAAAGAGGGTTCGGACACGATAAAGCTCTGGGACGAGAAGCTGGAGGAGGAACAGTAGGAGGCCGCGGAGCCTCTACTTGCTGCTCCAGTGCGGTTTGGCCCTGACGCCGAATCCCGGGTCCCCGGGAGCCTTGATGATGTAGACCGGCGTGCCCACGTCCACCATCTCGAAGAGCTGCTCGACGTCCTTCATGTACATCCTGATGCAGCCGTGCGACACGTTCTGCCCTATCGACCAGGAGGACGGGGTGCCGTGTATCAGCACGCCCGACGCGGAGGTCGCCATCGCGCGCGTTCCCAGCGGGTTGCCCGGTCCGGGCGCGATGTAAGAGGGCATGCCTGTCGCCCATGACGAGCCGGGGTTGCTCCAGGACGGGTTGCGCTCCTTCTGCACGATGTTCCAGGCGCCGGGCGGCGAGGGCCACTCCGGCGAGCCGCAGGCTACCGGGAACTCGACCAGCAGCTTGTCGCGGTTCCACAGCGAGAGCTTGTGCTCGGCGATGTTGATCTCGATGATCTTGCCGAAGATGGCATCCGTCACGCTCGCCGGAGTGCGGCCCGGCTTGACTATCGCGATGCGGTCGGGCCTCATCAGCGCCGCGTCCACGTCCTTTCGCAGCTGGGCCATGTCGGTGTTGCGTCCCTCCTCCGCGGGCATGATGACGGGCTTGCCCGAGGTCGCGTCCACGTAGGCGTCGTGAGGGAAGCGGTTTATCTTGTTGACCGCCGTGTCCAGGTAAGTCTGCACGCGGTTGGAGTCGCTGGTCGCGACGATGGAGACGTTGATCTGCCCGGGGCGGTTGACGAAGCGCCTGGCCATGCGCTCGAAGATGTTGACGTTCCACGCGGCCCGGTAGGCCTCGCCCACCATCTTGGGATAGTCGAGCATGACACCCAGTTCCGCCGGGGATATTTGGAACTTCTCGTTGTCGACCTTCAAGGTGAGCGGACGGCTGGCCACTCCGGCGAGGTCGTGCTGCACCCTGGCGAGCGCCTCCGTCCGGCTGAGGCCCGCCACGCTGACGCCGACCACCCTGACGCCCTGGGGGAACTTGCCGTTGGCGAGCACGTCCTCCACCAGCAGGTAGCCCGTGAGCCCTACAATAAGCGCGGCCAGAAGCAGCGCCCCGAAGATGAGCATTATCCGCGACAGCTTCTTGGTTCCCAACCATACCGCCGACCGGGACGGAAGGCTTACGGCCTTCACCTGACCTCCTCGCCTGCAACCGAACTTCCGTATTATATGCGGCGGGCCGCGAGCATAACAACGATTTTCCGCCCCATATATGACCGGCCCGCGCCTATTCCTTTCCGGCCTCTTGAAGGGAGGAGAGCGCCGCCTGCCTTATCTTGTCGAGCCGCTGTCCGGGGAGGCCCTCCACGCCGGAGGCGTCCGGCCCGTCCAGCCAGCGGAGCAAACCCTCGAGGGCTCCCGCGGCGTCCTCACCCCTGATGTTCCCCAGCGCCCGCACCGCCGCGAAGACCTTTCCCCACTGGCTCGGGCTTCTCAGATCGCCCTTCTCGACCCTCTCGCGGAGAAAAGAGGCAAGCAGCCCCACGGCCGCCTTCTCGCGGCTGAGCCCGTAGACCCTTATCGCCGCATGGTCGAGGCACCCGTGCGCCAGCAGCCGCCCGGCGAAGCCGTCCGGGTCGATCGCGCGCAGCATGTCTCGTGCAGCCGAGACGACCTTGCGGTTGTCGCCGGCGATGAATTCGTCCAGGAGGTCCGTGTACCTTGCGGGCTCGGTGACCTTTCCCAGCGAGCGGAGCGCGGCTATCCGGATCTCGGGGCGGTATCCCCACCTGTCACGCGCCAGACGAAGGAGCGCCATGCGGGCGCCTTCGCTCCCGAGCTCCCCCAGACCCTCGACCGCCATTATCCTGTTCTCGAGCGAGGCGTCCTGGAGCGCGTCGAGCAGATACTGCATGTCGCCGCGCGCTATCGCCCGCTCGATATCACCACTAAGGTTACCCCTCTGATCCAACTCTTCTCCTGTTCCCCATTGGGCAGGCTTTAGCCTGACCACACGTGCCATTGGGCACTCAAACATAGCGCCGGTGGTGTCGTCTCGAAGCGATGCACCTGCGGCGTGTTACAACAGAAACGATTATTTCATTAAAGCCTATGTGATGCCGCTTAAGCAGAACAGTCAACCACTTGATTCTGGATATGCGGTATCGGGAATGGCTTCATTTAGGGATATTATACTGCTTGACCTGCTGTAAATGGCTCTATTAAGGGAATACATAGGGCATCAAGTTCACGAATGGCTTAACAAAGCCACGCGACGCTTGATTCAAATCGCGGTGTGTGTGTATAATCTACGACACCCAGAGGGTGATTTAATTGTTATGCACTCACTTCAGGAAGAATAAGAGCGCGAAGTTCCCGCCGAAAACCGGCGGGTTTCGTGTCATACGCACAGGCATCGCTTTCGCGGCGCTTCTTGTGGCCGTCTCGCTGGTCGTGGCCGGCTCACCGATCGCCGGTACCGCGGGCCGCGCCCAGGCGCAGGCCGCCCCGTCCAAACCCGCAGCAACAGATACCATGGTGAAGGACGTCGTCACCCTCGACAGCGAGATCAACGCCTGCAAGTCGACCATCTCGCAGCTGCAGTCGAAATCCGAAGCCCTGGGAGCGAGGATCCAAGCGCTAGGCCCGCAGATCGCGCAGAACCAGGCCCGGCTGTCGGCCAAGCGGAAGGCGCTGTCGGCCCGCGCCAGGAGCATGTACGTCAACGGCCGCTCTAACACCCTGGAGATGCTCGTCACCTCCAAGGGAGTCAACGACTTCTTCGAACGCAAGGACATGCTGGCTCAGGTAGCCGTCAAGGACGCGCAGCTCATCGGCGAGGTCAAGACCCAGGCGGCGCAGCTGCAGGCCTCTATCACAGAACTGAAGCAGAGCAAGAAAGATGTCGACCAGGCGGGCGCCGAAGCGAGCACGCGCCAGCAGCGGCTGGAGAGTGCCCGCGCCGAGAAGTCGGCTCTCATCGCCAAGGCCGGCGCTCAGAGCAGCGCTGTGGTGGCGCAATCGAACAAGGTGGAGTCGAAGATCAGCCAGATCAATCCACCCTCCTCGGAACAGACGAACGTGACGGGCCGACCCACTGGCAAGGTCATGATGATGCTCGCGACCGGCTACTCCCCTCAGGAGCCCGGTCTGGACGACCACACCGCCTCGGGCATGAAGGCCCAGCACGGCGTCGTCGCGGTCGACCCCCGGGTCATACCACTTGGCACCAGGCTCAACGTCGAGGGCTACGGCAACTGCATCGCAGGGGACACGGGCTCCGCCATCAAGGGAAACCGCATCGACCTGTGCTTCGACACGCTCGCGGAGTGCAATGCCTACAACACGGGTATGGTGCGCGTAGAGATCCTCGACTGATCGTAGACGACCTGTTCAATCACGCGCCAATCCTCATTCCTGCTAATTCATTCCTACTGGTCCGCAGTCATCTTAGATTTTTTATATATAGATTTGGGGGGAAGTCCTGACGGGGGCAGGGTAAGCCTTTTGCGAGCGATTCGCAGCGTCTCGGGGAGTATACGAAGTCTGCTGATTTCAAAGACGCGAGGACCAGCGAGCAAAGGGCTCACCCCACCCCCGTCCCATTTGCTGTTGCTACCACGCCTACGAGTTACGCCGACCGCCCCTGGAAATCGGTTATCGCCCGCTTCAGGTCATCACTCGAGACCTTCCTGCGTTTTGCCGCCGGCAGCGACCGCAGCAGTATCTGTCCGTAGCGCTTGGTGTTGATGCGGCTGTCCAGCAGCAGCACCTGGCCTTTGTCCTGCCGGGTCCTGATCAGCCTGCCCACCCCCTGCTTGAGCCGCAGCGCCGCGAGCGGCAGCCCCAGGTCCATGAAATCGGAGCCGCCCTCCAGCCTTACCCGCTCGCTGCGCGCCACGAAGACGGGGCGCCCCGGGCTCTCGAAGGGTATGCGGGTGACGACGACCAGCCGCAGCGTGCTGCCGCGGGCGTCCACTCCCTCCCAGAAGCTCGAGGTCCCGAACAGGCTCGAGGTCGGG
>DAIQAV010000164.1:0-5421 GCA_036781505.1 Candidatus Anoxymicrobiaceae bacterium
GGTCTGAGACGTTGAAAATCTTTATGAACGAGGAGGGGGGGCTGTTGACGTCAGTGTACGGTCCCGGGTTGGACGAGGGGCCCGGGGTGCCCATGACCACCAGCTTGCTGTTGTCGATGAACATCTCGCTGATGCTGTCGTCCTGGGCGAAGTCGGTCCGCGAGACCACCCT
Organism: Candidatus Anoxymicrobiaceae bacterium; assembly: GCA_036781505.1. Taxonomy (GTDB): domain Bacteria; phylum Actinomycetota; class Geothermincolia; order Fen-727; family Anoxymicrobiaceae; genus FEN-680. Next base: position 173 of record DAIQAV010000164.1, read on the forward strand.
CGCCTGCTCGGCGGGGTAGGCCGCCACGATGAAAAGCGAGTGGCCGGAGATGGTGTAGATAAACTTGCCATCGTTTTTGACGATGTCGGCCTCGTCCACCCCAGCCACCTGGTTGTTGGTGGTGGAGTGCTCGGAAGTGGCGGTGGCCTGACCGGCGGGCGCCGGGTTAGCCGCGAGCGACTTGGTCGTCGCTCCGTCCTCGGCGAACCTGTATTGGGACTTCTGCCCGTTCCTGAACGCCGCCAGGAAGTCGGCCGCCGAGGCGAACCTGCCGAGGGTCGTGTGGGGCTGACGGGCCTGCGTGGGTTGTAAGAGGAAGTACATACCGGTGCCCAGTGCGGCACCGAGGACCAGGACCGATACCAGAACGACGATGATTGTCTTCTTCACTGCTGCCACCTCCCAGCCGGGCGGGCTCCCCGGGCACGCTCCTTAGACGCGCCTGCTTGAGTTGGTGTTTCGTCAACGCAAAATAGGGTGCAAACCTCTTTCTTGCATGAATGCAAAACTGTCCATTCTGCAAAACGCAAAAGAGAGCTTTGACCCCTATTTTGCGTATACTTTGAGCATGAAGCTCCAGGAAAGCGCGCTGCGCGAGATCGAGGGATATAAAAGGAAAGTCCTTGCCTACCAGGCGGGGTGCTTCGCCGCGCTCGCGGCCGGCATCGTCGCGCTCCTGGTGCTGGTGGTCGTCCCGTACGCTACGGGCGACATCCACTTCTCCCCGCTGGTGAAAGAGACCGGTGGCTCGCGGCTCATCGCGGGCGGCTTGATCGCCGTGGGCCTGGCCGTGGTGCTGCTCGTCATCTTCCTGCCCGGTTATTTCAGGACGCGCCGCTACTTCGCGATCCTGACCGCGCCTGCAGGTTCGTACGACTCGCGCGCCCTGGGCAGGTTCCTGAACGCGCTGGAGGGCGTGGCCGAGACCACGGGGGTCGAGGCGCCGTACCTGGCCGTCCTCGACGGGGACATCCCCAACTGCATGCCGCTGGAGACCGCCTCGGGACCCGGGGTAGGGATAACCGCCGGGATGCTCGACGCCGACCTGACGTACCCGGAGGTCCAGGCGGTGATGGCGCACGAGCTGTCGAGCCTTCTGTCCGGCGACTACCTGCGCATGCCGGGCTCGTTCAAGTTCGAGACCGCCGCATACGGTCTGCTGGCCGCCCTGGCTCTTCTCAGCCTCATATCGATCGCGATGGTGAGGCCGGGGCACAACTCTGCCCTGACCTTCGGCTTCGCCGTGCTGGTGTGGGCGTACGTGCTGGCTGCCGGCTTCCTGATAAGGCGCGTGCGGAAGGTGAGGGGCCACGACGCGGTCCGCGCGGATGCGGTGGCCGCGGGCATCACCGGCAAGCCGGAGGAGCTGGAGAACGCAACAACCACCATGGACACACTGGTCAACAAGCGCAAGCGCTACCCGTTCCCCGCAAGCGAGCTGGGCCTCGACTACATGTTCGCGCCTCCCCACAACTGGAGCGAGACACCTCGCGCCTACCTGGAGAGACGCGCCCGCGAGCTCGACTACGACCTGACGCGCCGCAACGTGGGGCGGCGCGTCCTGGCGCTGCAGCAGTCGATGGACGAGCTCTCCGAGCGGGCCGCGGAGCTTCTGGCTTCCAGGCTCGAGAACATCAGGAAGATCGAGGAAGATCGAAGTTCGAGCGGTGATCAGAACCGGGATGACTGAGCGCGGCTGAGTGACGCGAAAGCCTTGACCGCGCGCTCGGGGCTCGGGTAGACCGGCACCCCCACGTCGGTCAGGTATTCCAGCGCGTCGTCGTCCCGGCCCCAGAACGAGGAGACCAGGACGGGCTTGCCGTACTCCGCCGGCAGCCTGGAGAAGCCTTCTATAAGGCCCATGTACATCGGGACGAGGTTCTCGATATCGTAGTCGACCCGCTCTTTCAGCGCCGCCTGCAGCGTCCTGAACAGAAGCGTGCCGAACACGCCGTACATCACTATCCCGTCCACCTCGCCGCTCTCCATCAGCAGGCGTGGGATGGTGTCGTAGAGCGCTTTGTAATCGAGGAGGAAGGTGATGTCGACGGGGTTGATGCTGGCCGCGGTGTGCGGCAGGTGTTCCCTCAGCCTCGCCTGCAACCCCTCCGAGAGGATAGGGACCCTCAGCCCGTACCGGCTCGCGGTGTCGGCCATGCTCGCGCCCGGCCCGCCGGCGTTGGTCAGGATGCAGAGCCTGCCCCCCGGCGCCTTCGGCTGTGTCGAGAGAGCCCAGCACCAGTCGAGCAGTTCCTCGATGCTCGTCGCTCGCTGGATCCCGCACTGGCGCAGCATCCCGTCGTATATCGCGTCGTCCCCCGCTAGCGCGCCGGTGTGCGACATCCCTGCCCGTGCCCCCGGGCCCGTGCCGCCCACGTAGAGGGCGACGACCGGCTTGTTCGCGCTGGCGCGCTTTGCCGCCTCGACGAATCTCGCCCCGTCGGGTATGCCTTCGATGTAGACCGCGATGGCTTTAGTAGTGGGCTCGTCGGCGAAGTACTCCAGGCACTCGGCCAGGTCGATTATCACCGAGTTGCCTACGCTCACGGTGTGGCTCAGCTTGATGCCCATGCGCTTGGTGTGGCCGTAGATGTGGCAAGAGTAGGTCCCGCTCTGGCTGATGATCGTGATGCCGCCGGGCTCCTGTTCGTAGGGGAAGTAGGTGGTGTTCAGGCCGATGTTGAAGTTGGACACGCCGATGCAGTTGGGGCCGATCATCGCGATGTCGTATTCGCGCGCCACCGCTGTGAGCTCCCGCTCCAGGGCGATGCCGTCCCCTCCAACCTCGCGGAAGCCGCCGGACGTGACGACCGCCGCCCTCACGCCCGCCTTGCCGCAGTCGGCGAGAAGGCCGGGGACTATCCCTGTCGGCAGGACCATCACCACCATGTCGGGAACGTCGGGCACGTCCTCGATGCGCGCGTAGGCCTTCAGGCCGAGCACGGTCTTCTCGGTGGGGTGTATCGGGTAGACGGGGCCGTCGAAGCCCTGCATTATGAGCGTAGCGAGCTGCCCCGTGCCCATCTTCGTGGGGTTGTTGGACGCGCCGTAGAACGCTATCGATCGGGGGTTGAAGGCTTTACGAAGCCTTTGCAGGGGCCGCCTCCTTCTTCGCCCCTCGAGCGCCGCCCTCCCCCTTCGGCCTGGCGCTCTTCTCGAGCACCTGGGCCATGATCTCGTCAGCGTTCTTGACGAACGAGAACTCCATCACCTGCTTGACGAAGTCGGGCACTTCCTCGAGGTCCTTTTCGTTTTCCTCGGGAAGTATAACCTTCTTCACGCCGGCGCGGTTGGCCGCGAGCACTTTTTCCTTGATGCCGCCGACGGGCAGCACCTTGCCGCGAAGAGTGATCTCGCCAGTCATCGCGACGTCCTTCCTGACCGGCTTGCCGGTCGCGGCTGAGACCAGCGCCACGCACATCGTGACTCCCGCCGAAGGCCCATCCTTGGGGATCGCGCCGGCGGGCACGTGGATGTGGATGTCGTTCTTGTCGAAGAAATCCTTGGGTATGCCGAGCTTGTCCGCGTTGGCCTTGGCGTAGGTCACGGCCGCGCGCGCCGATTCCTGCATTACTTCGCCCAGCTTGCCGGTGAGCGTGAGGTTCCCCTTGCCGGGGTAGCTCTCCGCCTCGATGAACAGGACGTCACCGCCGACCTCGGTCCAGGCCAGCCCGGTGGCGACCCCGACCTCGTCCTCCTCCTCGATGACCTCCTGGCGGAACCGGACCGGACCGATCATCTCGCGCAGGTCCGTGGGCTTGACCTCGAACGGCCCTTTCCCGCCCTCGGCGATCTTCCTGGCGATCTTGCGCATGACCCCGGCAATCTCCCGCTCCAGGTTTCGCACACCAGCCTCGCGCGTGTAGTTCCGTACGATGCTCGAGATCGTGGCCTCGTCCACCTTGACGTCGTAGGTCTCCAATCCGTGCTCCTCCAGCTGGCGCGGCAGCAGAAACTGCTGGGCTATCTTGACCTTCTCGGGCTCGGTGTAGCCCGGCAGCTGGATGACCTCCATGCGGTCGAGCAGCGCGGGCGGTATGCTGTACAGGATGTTCGCGGTGGTGATGAACATCACGTGCGACAGGTCGAAAGGCACGTCCAGGTAATGGTCCGTGAACGAGTGGTTCTGCTCGGGGTCGAGCACCTCGAGCAGCGCGGCCGCGGGGTCGCCGCGGAAGTCCACGCCCAGCTTGTCGACCTCGTCCAGCATGAAGACCGGGTTGTTGGTCCCCGCCTTGCGGAGCCCCTGGATTATCCGGCCGGGCAGCGCCCCCACGTAGGTGCGGCGGTGCCCCCTGATTTCGGCCTCGTCGCGCACTCCTCCCAATGAGATGCGGTGGAAGTGACGGCCCAGCGCACGCGCTATCGAATGCCCCAGCGAGGTCTTGCCCACCCCGGGAGGGCCCACGAAGCAGAGGATCGGGCCCTTGGTGTCCTTCTTGATGTTACGCACCGAGAGATACTCGAGGATCCTCTCCTTGACCTTCTCCAGGTCGTAGTGGTCCTCGTCCAGTATGCGCGCCGCGCGCTTGACGTCGAGGTTGTCGTCGGTGCTGGTGGTCCAGGGCAGGTTGACCATCCAGTCGAGGTACGTCCTCGCAACGGTGTATTCGGCCGCCGCAGAGGGCATGTTCGCCAGCCTGTCGAGCTCGCGCTCGGCCTCCTTGCGCGCCTCCTCAGGCATGCCGGTCTTCTCGATCTGCTCGCGGAGCTCGTTGATCTCCATCGTCTTCTCGTCCGTCTCGCCCAGCTCTTTCTGGATGGCCTTGAGCTGCTCGCGGAGGAAGAACTCGCGCTGGCCCTTGGAGAGCTCCGACTGCACCTGGTTCTGTATCCTCGAGCCCACCTCCAGCACCTCGACCTCGTGGTTGAGGAAGACCGTCAGCTTGCGCAGGCGCTCCTTGACGTTGAGCTCCTCCAGCAGTTGCTGCTTCTGCTCCGTGTCGAGGTTGATGTTGGCGGCCAGGAAGTCTGCCAGGTCGTTGGGCTCGCCGACGTTCATCGCGGCGATGAATATCTCCTCGGGCAGGTACGGCGCCAGGTTGACGATCTGGCGGAACAGGTTGAGCGCGTTGCGCGCCAGCGCCTCCACCTCGACGGTGTCCTCCAGCACGTCGCGGAGCCTCTCGACCTTCGCCTTCAGGTAAGGCTCGGTCTGGGTGTACTCGGTGGACTTCAGCCGCGCCACGCCCTGGACCAGCAGCTGCATCTTGCCGTCCGGCAGCTTGAACATGCGCGCCACCGCCACC
>DAIQAV010000165.1:0-5404 GCA_036781505.1 Candidatus Anoxymicrobiaceae bacterium
AGCTTGCGGTCGAACCAGATCTGGATGGACAGCGACGGGGCTAACTGGAAGTGCCACAGGTCGCGGAAGTACTCGAGGTCGTAGCAGTCGTCCGGCAGCAGCCGCCGCAGCGAGTATGGGCTCATCGCCGAGACGTAGAGGTCGGCGGTCATCTTCTCGGAGCCGTCGACCGTGACGCTCTTGATCTGGCGGTCGGCGACATCTATCGCGGTGACCGGCTTGCCCAGGGAGACCTCTCCCCCCTTGTCCTTTATGTAGGCCAGGCAGTTGTCCACCCATATCTCACCGAGCCCGCCGTTGGCGAAGCCGATGCGAGAGTTCTTGGCCGAGACGAACATCTTGAGGAACCAGTTCAGCATGACCTTCGCGGATATCTCATAAGAGGGCGTGAACGTGAGGCTGTTGATCGCCGGCTCCATCAGCGGCTTCATGGTCTGGGCGGCGCCGTAGCGCGCCATGAACGTCTCCATGCTGATCTCATCGAGCTCGTCGAGCCGGTGCAGGTTGTTCATGATGCCGAAGCCCATCGGTATGGCCGCGGTCAGCAGCTTGTGGAACGGGATGCCGCGGAAGTCCTTGAGAAGGTAGCCCATCGCGTAGCCGGCGTGGAGCGGCGCGGGGAGTTTGGCGAACTTGAGGCAGGCCATATCGCCGCGCGGCTGGGCGTAATAGAACGCCGAGTCCTTCCACACGATGTTGCCGGCGATGCCCATCTTGTCGAAGAACGCCAGGAGGTTGACGTAGTAGGGCATGAACACGTGCAGGGCGTTGTCGATCATGTCGCCGTCTTCATCGAGCCAGGAGGACGCGCGGCCCCCGAAGATCTCGTCCGCCTCGATGAGCTGGACCTCGTAGTTCAGGTCCAGCAGGTTGATCGCGGTGGCCAGCCCGCTCATTCCCCCACCCATGACCAGTGCCTTCATCGTCCCCTCCTTGGCGTGCAATGTCATGCGAATCGCTCTCCGTGAAAGTATATTCCATGCCGGACAGTCAATGGAACCGGCTGGTCAAAACAGGATTCCGATGACGCGCGCGAGCTCTTTGCGATAGATTGATAGCGGCAGACACCCTTGTTGATGAGAGTTGAGGATATCGTCTGTTATCGTGGATAAGATACTGGTCGCGTGAGACGGGAGGGCCGGATGGCAACGGGCACCGAGAAATGGATCCGCTATTTCGAGCGGCCGGGGCCGGTCAACACTGACGAGACTCTGCAGTGCTGCAAGCGCAGGGCGCAGGAGTCGGGGCTGAACACCGTCGTCATCGCCAGCCTCAGGGGTGATAGCGCGTCGCGGGCTCTTGAAGTATTCGGCGGCACCGGGCTGAAAATAGTAGCGGTCACGATACCGCCGGGCGCGTTCTGGGTGGTGGACTCACTCAACAACGATATCTGGAAGGACGTCGCCGAGTTCAGGGCACAGAAGGCCGAGTGGGAGAAGGCCGGTATCGACCGGGTTCGCATGGATATGGACGATATCGCGGTGGCGCGCCTCACTGGCGCCGGCGTGACGGTCGTGCGCGGGACCATCCCCTTCTACGGCATCGGCACTTCCCTGACCGCGCGGTTCAAGGGCATGAACTACGAGCAGTACTTCACCGAGGCCCTGCGCCTGCTGTCGGGCGGGGCCATTGTCTGCATAGAGGTCGCGATAATGGCGGCCGACGCCGGCGCAATTCCGGCAGGCGAGGAGGTCGTGGTAGCCGCCGGGACCTCGATGGGCCTGGATACCGCGCTGGTGATCAGGCCGTCCACCAGCCTGGCGTTCGCGGACCCGGAGAGCGGCCTGGAGATCCGCGAGGTTATCGCGATGCCGCGTTCAAAGCCGAAGTATTCGCCCGAGGGTGTCGGCGAGGAGTACCGGTAATCCGGGGAAATGCCGGGGCTACTTCTTGTGTAACACCTTATCCTCGTACCCCATCTCCTCGAGAACGACCGGGAACGTCGCGAAGGCCGGGCGCACAACAGGCAGCAGTCTCAGCATCGCGGTGATCTTGCCACCCTGCTTAACCTTGCCCCGACTGACCGCGGCCACGGGATTCTCGAACCCGTGCCAGAAGGAGTGTGAGAAATCCGCCGCCTGCTTGGACCAGACGTCCTCCTTGATGTCACACGGGCCGAGGTAGTAGTTGCCGAAGTAGCCGGGTTTGGTCGGCGGGTTCTTCAGGTCAATGGTCACCTCGGCATCCGGGTCGGTGTAGATGAAACGTATGATTATGCCGGACTTGCTCATCTTCGGCCCTATCTTGGGGTCGGTGAGTATCTTCTCCATGAAGTGTCCATAGATCTCGTAGAGCTGGTCAGCGTCATCGTAGTACTCGCCCATTGCGTGCCTCCCCTGGTTGAAGATATTTCGTTGCCGGCCGGACGCCGGCGCTACGAATCCTATTTCCCTTTTCTCTGGTCGAAGCGCCTGCCGAAAAGCATGCTTGCCATGGTCGTCCTCAGCATCGACGTCGTCCCGCCCGCGACCCACCAGGCCCTGGCATCGCGCACCATGCGCTCGACCGGGAACTCGCGCGAGTAGCCGTAGCCCCCGAACACCTGCGCCGCGTCGCTGGTGACCTCGACCACCATCTCGTTCGCGAAGCACTTGGCCATCGATGCCTCGTAGATGGACGGCAGGCCCCCGCCGGCGCCGCTCGCCGCGCGATAGACCAGCAGGCGCGCCGCGTCGAGCTTCATGGCCATGTCCGCGACCTTGAACTGGATATCCTGGAACTCGCAGATGGGCCTGCCGAAGCACTGCCTCTGCATCGCGTAGGTGCGGGCCTCCTCCAGCGCGCCGCCCGCCACGCCCAGGCACATCGCGGCGTTGCCGCAACGCTCGATGTCGAAGGTCGTCATAAGGTTCTTGAACTCGCCCGCCTTTAGTACGACGTTCTCCTTGGGGATTCGCACGTCCTCGAATATAAGGTCGCAGGACGGCATCCCGCGCAGGCCCATCAGGTCCTCCTGGGGTCCGAAGCTGAAGCCGGGCATGCCTTTCTCGGCCAGGACCGCGCCGATCCCCTTGTAGCCGGTGATGTCGCCAAAGCGCGTATAGACGAGATAGTGGCTCGCCTCTCCCCCGCCGGTGATGAAGACCTTACGACCGTTGAGGATGTAATCGTCGCCGTCTTCGACCACCGTCGTGCAAAGGTTGGTGAGGTCGCAGCCCGCCTCGGGCTCCGTCATGCAGACGGAGACGCTCATCTCGCCGGCCACGACCCGGCGCACGATCCGGTCGCGCTGCTCAGGGGTCCCGAACAGGTCGATCACACGGACCGGCCCGACGTTGGACTCGAATACGGGCCCCGCGATCATCGGGCCGAACTTCGCGAGCTCCTCGATGGCGAGAACAGCGGTGAGCGCCCCCTGCCCCTGGCCGCCGTACTCGGTCGAGAGCGTCATGCCCAGAAGCCCGAGGTCGGCGTACTTGGGGAGCAGCTCCCAGGGGAATTCACCGGTCTTATCGATTCGCTGCGCGAGCTCCTTGAAGTTTTCCTTCTCGCCCATCTCGCGCAGCGTGCTCACAAGCATCTGCTGTTCCTCGGTCAGGTTGAAGTCCACTTCGGCCCCTTTCTCTATCATGCAAGTTTTGGGGTCAGACCCCTAAACTTGCGTTTCTACCTTTTCGCCCCATACCGGCGCCAAGCCCGCGAAGCCCGCGAAGCCATATGTCAGGCTTAGCGGGACAAAGCTATGCATGCGAATCTAACGCCTTTCAATGCTTGCGTAATCGTTATAAAAGCTCTGTCAGCTCCGTTATGTCCTCGATATCCTCCAGGTCCATGACCATGCTGATCACGGTCTCTATGCGCTCCGGATCTTCAGCGCCCCCGAAGCGCCTTACCTTCCCGGCGATATCGTCCTCTTCCATCGGGTCTCGCGGGTCGCCCTTGGGAACGTCGACCTGCCTGGTGAGCACGCGCCCGTCCCCGAGCGTTATCGATACGCGGCTCGGGGTCTTGTCCGGGTACATTCCATTGAGGGCATCATCGATCCCGACCGTCACCACGTCGGCCAGCCGCCTTATATCGTCGGAGCCGATGCGCTCGGCGGTCAGTTGCCCCGGCCCCATCTCGCCGTCGAGCAGGCAGGCGGATACCACATAGGGGATCGAAAACTGGGCCGACACGAAGCTCCCGTTTTCCGGAACGCCCTTGCCGGTGGCGATGTTGGCGACGGTGTATGTCTGCACGCTTACCGACTTAACGTCCCCGGCGCCGAAGCCGTGCTCTCCCAGGAGCTCGAGCGTCGCCTGGGCGGCGCCGTGCGTGTGCCTGCAGGATGTGAACGGCTTGAAGTAGACATCCATGATCGAGTAGGAGTCACCAAGCCCATCGGTTATCCTCTCGAGCACGGGGTCCACGTTGTTCAGCGTGATCTTGGTAAAGCCGCCACCCAGTTCCGAGCCCTCCAGCACCCTGTCGTGCCCGGTGATCCCTTGCGCCGCGAGCCCGGCGGCGGTCACACCGGCGCTTGCCGCCTGACCGCCCTGCACGATCTTGACGGTGCAGCCCGCCATGAGGTCCTCGGCCATGGATATGGGGGTCATGTACCCCGCGCACCCAAGAGCGTTGAGCAACCCGGTCTCGTCAAGGTCCATCATCTTGCCGGCGGCGATCGCCGCCCCGAAAGTCCCGCAGGCGCCCGTCGGAAGGAAGCCGGAGAGCGTAAGGAACGGATGGACAGATGCCGCGACCCTGTCGGCCGCCTCGTAGCCCGCCACCAGCGCCTCGATCAGGTCGGCGCCCCCGCACTGGTACACCTCTCCCATGGCAAGCGCCGCCGGAGTCACCGCCGAGACGGGATGGTTGCCGCCGAACCGCACGCCGTCCTGCGCCTCGATGGCCTCGGCCAGCACGCCGTTGAGGAACGCCGCGTTCTGTGGTGTCGTCTTGAAGCCCGAAGCCAGCACGGTGGACTTACCTTCGCCTCCCATCGCCTTGATGTAGGAGACCACGTCGCGCACGGCTTGCAGTCGCAGCGAGCCGAAGACGTTCGCGATGTAATCAAGAAGGCAAAGCTTGGCCTTGCTGACGACCTCCTTCGGCAGGTCGTCGATAGAGACCCTGCTGCAGAATGCGGCAAGCTTTTTCGTCTCGTCCAAGCAAGCCTCCTAAACGTATCCGCGCCGCTCGTATATCTTGATCATGCGCCCCGGGTCGAGGACCTCGCGGATGACGCGCAGCTCCTCCGCCGAGGGCGGCTCGGTCGGGTGCACGTCTGGCGCGACCTTCAAGTCCCAGGGCGTGTTCTCGACGATCTCCTGGACCGTGCAGTCCGGGTGGTATGTCGCCAGGTAAGCCAATTTGGTCTCGTCATCGAAGCGCATCACCGCTTTGTTGGTGATGATGACCTGCGGTCCAGTTTCGGGCGGCAGCCCCCAGCGCTCGCGCGCGCCGGGCCCGTCTATGTAAC
>DAIQAV010000166.1:0-5376 GCA_036781505.1 Candidatus Anoxymicrobiaceae bacterium
GAAGGCAGGGTGGCCGGTGTCGAGGCCTCAGGCCGCATCGACGCGGACATAGTGATCTCCAACATGGGCCTGCAGCCGACGGCGAGGATGCTGTCCGACCGCCTGCCGGCGGAGTATCTGGACAAGGTGTTGAAACTGAGGTCGTCGTACGGGGCTGTGAGCGTCAAGTACGCGCTCGACGCCGAGGTGGTCCCTTACCCCATGACGCTCTGGATCCCTGACGTGAACGACGCCGAGGCGCTGGAGAAGTACGTCGGCATGATGTACCCGGTCCCGTCGATACCCGACCCCGACCTCGCTCCGCCCGGATGCCAGCTGGTGCTGGCGGGCGCAGTGCTCTCGGCCGATCCCAGGCAGAAGGACCTCAACAGTAACGTGCTCGACCGTATCGAGGCGACCATGCAGATGCTCCATCCGGGCATAGAGGACCACGTCATCTGGAAGCTGCGCACGGACGTCGAATACACCTCCAACATCTCCGGGCGCCACCTCGGCGAGGTTGTCGGCATCTCCCAGGACTACCGGCAGGTCGGCAAGAACAGGCCCAGCCCGAAGATGCCGTTGGCCGGTCTCTATGCGGTGGGCGCGGACGCGGGTGGGCGGGGGATAGGCACGGAGATGGCCGCCGAGAGCGCCATCACGGTGAGCCGCATGGTCGAGGACTTCGCCCTCGGCAAATAGGGGGACAGGTACTTTCCACTTTTTTTTCTACTCCGGACAGGTGTCCACAAATTCAACCGGCAAGCAAGTCGTATGAGTAGAAAAAAAGTGGAAAGTACCTGTCCCTATCAGTCGGGGGGCTGGAGGTACTTCCGCCTGAACTCCTCGGTGGTCAGCCGCTTGATGTCGTCGCGGATCTTGTCGAGCTCGTCTCGCGCCGACTCGGAGTTCTCGAACAGCTCGCGTCGCAGGACGCGCTTCGTCCTGAAGTTGAGGACCTCGACGATATAGCCTTCGCCCAGGCCGACCCCCAGGAGTCCCTTGGTCAGGCGCGCTTTGTAGTTGTCGCCGGCGTTGTACCCGAGCTCGACCTTCCCCATCTGGGTCGACCCGGCGCTCTTCCTGCTGCTGCTAGCTTTCTTGGCCATCTCACTCCGGCTTCTGTTGCTGACCTTCACCCGGCTGGCCTCCCTCGTCCTGCTGCTGCTTGGGTACGACAATCCGCTGTAGCGCGTAGATGCCGATGGCTGTGAGGGCGCAGCTGTGGGTCGCGGGCAGTTTGGATGAAGCAATATAGAGGGCGCAACTGTCTTCACACGGAACCCTCGCTCCGGCTATCTGAGGCTGCCGGACAGGGCACCAGCTTCCGGGGATCGCAGCCACAGCTCTCCTTTCGATGCATTGCCGTTCGAGTCCTATAACTCTACCCCCATATGGCCGCACGATTCAATGGCACGACTTCGGCGAAAGTTGACAGCGTGACCACCGCCAGAATACCTTGGTCGCACGGCGTACGCACGCCGGAGCGCCGTTGGCCGCGTATGCCGGAAGGGGTCGACATTGGCCGATAACGAGACAAAAGACACGGGGGCGGACGAGCCGGTCGCCGAGCCCGAGACGACCGGACCGGAGGGTCCCGGGGAGAAGCCCGGCAAGCTGAGCCGGACTGTAAAAGTGCTGGGGCTGGTCAGCCTGTTCACCGACGCTTCCAGCGAGATGATCTACCCGCTCCTGCCGATCTTCCTCACCAGCGTTCTGGGAGCGAGCGCCGTGTTCCTGGGCGTCATCGAGGGCGTCGCCGAGGGGACCGCCAGCATCCTCAAGGGATTCTCCGGCTATTTCTCCGATAAGCTCGGCAAGCGCAAGGCGCTTATCTTCGCCGGCTACGGTCTGTCCACGATCGCGAAGCCTTTCTTCGCCGCCTCCGACGCGATCTGGCAGGTGCTGGTGGTCAGGTTCGTCGACCGGGTGGGCAAGGGCATCAGGACCGCGCCTCGAGACGCAATGATATCGGAGACCACCGAGCCCGAGATAAGGGGTAAGGCTTACGGCTTCCACCGGGCGATGGACACCATGGGGGCCGTCATCGGGCCCGGCATCGCTTTCCTGATGATGTACCTGCTGCGGGGGCAGGGAAACAGCGCGTACCGCTGGGTCTTCCTCGCGGCGCTGGTCCCGTCGCTGGTCGCGATGGTCCTGATCGTCTTCGTCCTGCGGGAAAAGGCGCCCGAAGGCAAGGCGCACTTCCCGGGGCTGCACCTGTCGGGCTTCAGCCACAACTACAGGATGCTGCTGGTGGTCGTCGCCGTCTTCACCCTGGGGAACTCCAGCGACGCCTTCCTCCTTCTGCGCGCGCAGAACCTGGGGATGAAGACCTACATCATCCCGCTCGCCTGGATGGTCTTCAACATCGTCTACAGCGCCACATCGACGCCGGGAGGGATGCTCTCCGACAGGATCGGCCGGAAGAAGACGCTGATGCTGGGCTTCGTCCTCTACGCCCTGGTCTACCTCGGCTTCGGTTTTGCGCACAGGCTCGTCTACATCTGGCTGCTCTTCGCGGTGTACGGCCTGTTCTACGGCCTGACGCAGGGGTGCCTGAGCGCGTACGTGGCCGACCTCGCTCCCGGCGATATGAAGGGGACGGCGTTCGGCGTCTACCAGACGACCGACGGGGTCTTCAAGCTTCTGGCGAGCGTGCTTTTCGGGGTGCTCTGGGCGAGCTCCAAGGCGAACGGCCCCACCATCGCTTTCATATTCGGCGGCGCGATGGCGCTTACCGCCGCGGTGTTGCTGTGGAGGTTCTGCGCCGACTGCCCGCGCCAGACGGCGGAGGATTCAGTCGAGGAGCCAGTCAATGACACCTAACATGAACGCGTTGTCCTCGGGCCACACGGCCGGGCCGGACTCGCGGAAACGCCGGTACCCTTCGCCCGGTCCCTTCGCCAGCGCCATCGCCACGGCTTTCACCATCCAGGACCCTTGCCGGAAGCCGAACTCGGGGTGCGACTGGCAGGTGAGGATGTTGTCCCCGTAGGCCAGCACGTGGAAGGCGCAGCCCTCGCTGCTGCCCAGGACGCTCGCGCTCTCCGGCGCCTCGGCCACCTCGTCGACGTTCATGCAGACGGCCTCGAAGCTATCGATGCCGGCGACAGTCGGGTGGTCTCCCTGGAGCCGTGCGGTCTCCCAGCCCAGCAGCCTGGTGTCGCGGCGCGAGACCTTGCCCCCGAAGTGGTGCGCGATGAGCTGGTGGGAGAAGCAGGAAGCGTATAGCTTGCGGCCTTGCAGCCCCTCTATCAGGTCGAGCTCGGCCAGGTGGTATTTCTCGAGGCCGTCCGTCACGTTGTGCATGTCCCCGGTCATGACGCAGGCGTCGAAGTCTTCGGGCAGCGGGGTTCCCCTCCAGGCGCGCACCCTCTTGCCGGTCGCACCCGCCCCCTCGACGAGCCTGGCGAAATACGAGCCGGACAGATGGCTGTTCTCGATCAGCGCTATCGTCTTCATGCCGCGATTCTATGACATGTGGAAGGGGAGGGCGCAATGACGCCGACCGGACCAGGTCACGCGCGCCGGCCGCCGCCGCGCCGCGGCGCCGCGCGGACCGACACTCCCGTAACAGAACTGTGATACCGTTCGTCTATAGTTTCGGACCGGAAAACCATCAACGCGACATCAGAATACGAGCCGTCCGGGCCGATACTAAGGGTGTATCTCTGTGCCAGGCCGGGCTCCCGGGAGAGAGAGATGCGCATTAACAAGGCGACATTGGTTCGCGGCATCGTTGCCGTTGTGGTGATCGCGATCGCCGCCACAGCGGGCATCCTCGTCACGCTGAGGATCTCCGACAGCCAGAAGCAAGACTACTTCCGGCAGCGCAAGATCCAGGCGACGACCGCCGCCGCCGCGCTCGACTCACGTGACCTCGAGCAGCTCTCGGGCAAGGCCACGGATTTCAACACGCCCGCCTACAACCAGTTGCGCACGCAACTGGTCCGCATCAAAAACTCCGACCCCCACATCAGGTTCGTCTATATCATGAAGCCGGTCGGGGACCAGATGGTCTTCCTGGTCGACGCCGAGGACCCGTCCTCGCCGGACTACTCGCCACCGGGCCAGGTCTATACCGAGGCCAAGCCACAGGACTTCGCCGTGTTCCAGGGAAAGAAGAAAGCCGACACCTGGATAGAGGGCCCGGTCCGCGACCGCTGGGGGACCTGGATAAGCGCCAACTCGTACATCACCGACCAGTCGGGCAAGCCGATAGCCCTGCTGGGCACTGACGTCGACGTTGAGAGGGCGCTCGACACCTCGAACCAGACCCGCCACCTGGGCATAGTTTTCGACAGCCTCGCGGTGGCGCTGATGGTCCTGGTGGCGCTGCAGTACATACTGTGGGTGCACAACAAGGACAAACACGCCGCCCTCCAGCGCGGGATGGAGCAGTCGGCTATCAAGCTGAACGATGAGCTCGTCAGGGCCGACCGCATGAAGTCGGACTTCCTTCAGCTCGCCTCGCACGAGTTGCGGGGCCCGGTGAACGCGGTAAGCGTGGCGGTGCAGACACTGGACCTGACGGCGACCCCCAAGCTCTCGGACGACGAGAAGTCGCTGGTTCAGGTCGCGAAGAACGGCAGCGGGCGCCTGGTCGACCTGGTCGACAACCTGCTGGACATGACCTGCATCGAGGCGGGCGACTTCGTGGTCAAGCCCAAGGACGTCGTGGTCTCGGAGCTCGTCTCGAAGACCGTCCAGCTCTTCGAGCCGATAGCGAAAAAGAAGCAGATCGGGCTCACAGCGAAACTCCCCGAAGACCCGGTGGAGGCGAGGCTCGATTCGCAGACTGTGCTGCGGATCCTCGAGAACCTGCTGACCAACGCCATCAAGTTCACGGACTTCGGCGGCGTCGTGGTCGAGCTGAAGGCGACGCCGGACAAGGTGCATTTCTCGGTGCAGGACACCGGCCCGGGCATCCCCTCATCGTTCAAGGACGAACTCTTCGAGAAGTTCACCAAGCTCGATCGCCCGAGCGAGGAGCGCAGGCAGGGCGCGGGGATGGGCCTGGCGGTCTGCAAGAGCATGGTAGAGGCGCAGGCCGGGCGCATCTGGTTCGAGAGCCAGGAGGGCAAGGGCGCGACCTTCCACGTCGAGCTGCCGAGGTATCAGGAAACCGCCCGGGACGAGCAGTCGAAGTGATCCTCGTTGACAGGCGCGGGAATGCTCAGAAAAGAAAGTGAGACGCTGTTGCGCGAGCGCGGGCGTGCCGGCAACGGCGGGCTGACCAGAGCGACTATCACCAGAGCCCACGGAGGGCGCATCTGGATTGAGGGTGAAGAAGGGAAGGGCTCGACGTTCCGCGTCGAGATCCCCGGGACGAAGGAAATAACCTAGTACTCTGTCTAGCTTGAAACGATAAGTAATATTCCATATGCTCTCCTG
>DAIQAV010000167.1:0-5357 GCA_036781505.1 Candidatus Anoxymicrobiaceae bacterium
GCGGCGGCGGCAAGCGTTTAGAGGTACTCCCGCGCCAGCAGGCGGCCGATCGTCGACGGCGCGGTGCTCTCCTCGTGGATGTCGCTGACCGCGGCGGCAAGCGACCACACCGAGACGTCGTGCGTTGCCCGAAGTGCCAGTGGCACGAAGTAGACTATCGCCAGCGCAAGCAGGAACTCAGAGCGGAAGATCCCGAAGAGCGCCGTCGCCAGTATGCCGCCGAAGAACGCCAGCATCGTAGCGCCCCACCTGCGGGGGTCGAGCGCGTCGCGCACCGGGGTGCCCTCCTCCTCGAACGGGACGCCGGATAGCTGTGAGAAGTCCTCGCCCGACTCCTGGCGGATCACATCGATCGCGTCGTCGACGGTGACGATCCCCTTCAGGACGTGATCCTCGTCGAGGACCGGAACGGCCAGCAGGTTGTAACGCGTCAGCTTCTCGGCCACCGTCTCCTGGTCGTCGTCGACGTCCGTGGTGATGACGTCGCGCATCATCAGGCTGCCGACGCGCACGTCCGCCCTTGCCCTGAGAAGATCCCTCAGCGAGAGCACCCCTGAGAGATGGCCGTCGCGGTCGACCACGTAGACGTAATAGATGGTCTCGGCCTCGGGGGCTTCTTCTCTGAGGCGCTCGATGGTATCGGAGGCTGTGATGTAATCGGGGACCGCGATGAACTCAGTGGTCATGCGGCCGCCGGCGGTCGTCGGCTCGTAGCCCAGCAGCTCGGAGACCACCGAGGCCTCCTTGATGCCCATGAGGGTGAGCAGGAACTGCGCCTTCTCTCTCGGCAGCGAGCCGAGGATATCGGCCGCCTCGTCCGGCGGCATTATCTCAAGGAGGTCGGACAGCCTCTCGTTGTCAAGGGAGTCGGCCACCTCGGAGCGGATGCCGGGAAGTATCTGGGAGAGGACCTCGGCCGCCTTGGGGTCCTCGATGAGCGCAAGGATCTTCGCCCGCTGGTCCTCCGGCAGCTGCTCTATTATGTCGGCGAGGTCGGAGGGGTGTATCTCGAGGAACTCGCGGTACGGGACGCTGAGCCTCACGTCGTAAGGCATCGGGCCCATGGGCGAGACCAGGTTCCAGGGCACGATGCGGTCGCGCAGCACGTTGCTCCTCTCGCTGCGCAGCTTCTCCGCCAGGCCATGCAGGCCCAGTCTGCGCAGGAAGGCGAGCGCCCCCACGTCGGCCCCGATGACCCGCATCTCTCCGCCGGACCTGGCGATCCTGATGTCGCTCACCCGGACGATGCGGTATCCGTTCATGTCGACGATCTGCTTGTCGAGCAGGTCGCGGTAGAGGAAGACGTCGCCCTCGTCGGCCTCGACCCCGGCCGGTCGACGCAGCAGCACGATGCGGTCGCCTCTTACCTCGGCCACGTCGCTCCAGGGGATGTAGATGCGCTCGCTGCCGCGCCCGGGCCTGGCGACGATTCCTTTGACGGGCGGGAACTTGGCGGCCGCCTCGACGACAAGGTCCGTGACGCGGCCCAGTGCCTGGCCGCTCTCGTCCTGTATTCTCCTGCCGAGCATTGCGCTCAAGTACGGCATCGGATACTCCCGTGACAAGGCGAAAAAAAAGCCCTCGGAAGAGGGCATTCTCATCACCCGTTCCCGAAATGATTACATCAAGGCCGGACCCCTCCCACATGAAGCCGCGCGGGTAAGATCTCTTCCTTTGGAATTATTTGTTTGTCTGATTTGTCACTCTCGCCCATTTGGTCCTTACACCCGCTTCCAACTGAGGAAGCACCAAGTCAGGTAATTATAGTACAAGGCCGGCGGTGAGACACGCGTCCTCACTCGGGGAACATCTGGTCATCGTCCGGGGCTGACTTCGGCGGCGTCGCTGGCGGTGGTGATTCTTGCGCCGTCACCACTGGCTCAACCCCTTCAGGCTGCGGCTCTCCAGGTTCCGGCGCGGCCTCCTCCATCTCGGCATCTTCCGGCACGCCTTCCTCATCCTCCTCCAGGATGTCGAGAGACGCGGGCCTGGGCAGGTAGCTCGAGAGCGCCTCCCTCAGAAGCGCCTGGATGAACATCTGTGAGAGAGCCATCAAGTTCTCGAGGTCCTTGATGGCGCTCCGCTTGGTGTTGGGGTCCTTATGCTGCAGCTGGGGCCTGATGATCTGCTCGATGAATGAGGCCTCGCGTCCTACGAACTGGTTGAACATCCGCAGGTGGCGCGGCTCTACGCCATAGCGGAAGAACTCCTTGGCCAGGTTGAGGACCTTCAGCTCCGAGGGCGGGAAGTACTTGCCCTCCGGCCCCTCGTGTACGTTCACGATACCGTAGTCGACGAGCTCCTTCAGGGTCTCGGGGGAAAGCCCCAGCTTTGAAGGCGCAAGGTCTAGGGACACCGGCACCGCGCCGGTGAGGCTCGGCTCGGCAGCCTGGCCGGACATGACCGTCATGTCTCCGGCGACCACCTTGCCCGACTTGAGGTCCTGCATCTTCCGCTTGATTACCGAAAGAGGAAGATACTCCTCACGTTGAAGTCTAAGTATATAGCTGAGCTGCTTGATGTTGGCCTTGGAGTACTTGCGATAGCCGCTCGGAGTACGCTCGGGGTTCAGCAGGCCCTCTTTTTCGAGGAAGCGGATCTTGGATATCGTGATGTCAGGAAACTCTTTCTTGAGAAGATCCTGAACCTCGCCTATACCGTACTTCTTTTCCTCCACCGCCATATCAAGCCCACTTAAGTCTGAACGTTTAGTCAAGCCTTAAGAGTAAATATGCGGAATATGGGTGCTTAAGTCAACCCTTGAGGCTTATTTGCAGAAAAAGATGAGCCTGAACTTGCCGATCTGGATCTCGTCGCCGCTGGACAGATCCGCCTGTTCGACCCTGAGTTTATTGACGTAGGTGCCGTTGAGGCTTCCCATGTCCGTGATCCTGAACGACCCGTTATCGCTGGTGATCTCGGCGTGCCGCCGCGACACCGTTATGTCGTCTAGGAACATGTCGCTCTCGGGGTGCCTTCCCACGGTGGTCACCGGTTTGGCCAGTACGAATCGCGTGCCCGCGTTGGGGCCTCTCTTGACCACCAGCATGGCGGCTCCGGCATTGAGCTCCTCGTCGGGTACCGCGATCTCCTCCTCGGTCTCGACGTCGGCCTCGACCGGGCTCAAGGTGATCGTGGTGTCGCCCTGGGGGGTCACCGCCAGGTATGAGCCGCACTTGCAGCAGTACACGCTCTCTTCAGGGTTGTTCTTACCGCAAGCCGGGCAAAACATCTCTCACTTCCGTTTCTGCCTTCGGCCCTCACGGCCGTCCGTCTCGGGCAAGGCTTCCGGGATGGTCACCACCAACTCGCTGACCTCCTCGGGCGCGAACCCCATGTCTTTGAGGAGACCCAGTGCAGCGCCCCTCTGCTTGGAGGAGAGCTCGGTTATCTCGACGTAGACCTTAATCCTCGGGGGCCTCTGTGCCTCCGGCTCCTGGCTCACTGCCCTCCACCTCTCGCTCCGTCGCGCCTCTCTTCTCCTGCTCCCGGCGCCTGAACTTCTCGAGGAGCTTCTGCCTGCTCTTTATTGATTCGGTCTTCTCACCGAAGGTGATGCTGTGTTCCTCCGTGATCCCGCCCATGTGCCGCTGGGTCGGAGTCCTTATCCCATCTTCAGTGGTGGACCTCACGTTTCGCTCTACATCTTTGTCAGCCATGATAATCACCAGCCGTGCCGTTTAGACAATAATATCATAAACTCATCACACCGGAGGCGCGCTCCAGGCCCCGCAAGCATACCTCGAACCGAGCAGAACAGCTGCCGCCCCGGTCTCCCTCTCCCCCACTTCAACGGGCTCGAGACTGATGCCGAGGCTCATCTCGAATCCCTGACTGACGGCGCGCGCGACTTGTTCGAACGTCAGCGCGCGGCCGGCTGCCTCGTCCAGCGCCACGAACCCAGACGCAGGCCTGTCGGTGGCTCCGGCGACGGATATCCGCTCCATCATCCCGCTGTTGTCCGCAAGGAACACCGATCCGTGCTGGAGCACCGCTTCGCCACTGATCCGCTGGGCGCTGCCGCATATCTTCCTCGAGCGCCATGAGAGGTCGACGCCGAACTCGCCGTCAAAACACCAGCCCGGCCCCCGGTCAGAATTATTGTGCGCCGCCGATCCCGCATCGATGCCCAGCAGCCGCAGCCCCTGGAGTATCCCTTGCGCGACCATCGCGAAGTACCTGTCACGGGCGCCGTCGCGAGCCCCTTGAAGCGGAGCCGTGAACGCGTAGGTGAGGTCGTCCTTATGCAGTATCGCAAGACCGCCGGTCGGTCGCCTCACCACCTGAACCCCTGCCGACTCACACCTGGCTCTGTCCAGGAAGGACTCGGGATCCTGGAAGCGGCCGATCGTGACAGTGGGAGGGTCGAACGCGTAGAACCTCAGGGTCGGTGCACCCGCTTCAGGGGCCGAGGCGAAGTGAGCCTCGTCGAGCGCCATGTTCTCCGGCCCCGGGCGGGCACTGTCTATGATCAGCCTCCAGGCGTTCATCCGGTCAGGCTCACAGCTCGGCGGACTCGAGCTTCGAAAGGACCCTGGCTCGCAGATCACGTGGGGCCGGCGTCTGCATGATGACGCGGCCGTCCTTGTAGCAGTCTTCGATGAGCGGCTCCATCGCCGAGCCGCAGCGCGGGCAGGACGACGCCTGGCCGGTCGCGAGCGTCCGGACCCTCGCTCCGTCGGCGGAGCACCTCCAGACCTGCTTGAGGCCAGATTCCTTGCCGCGCTTGGACAGCGGCTTGGAGTCGATCTGGACGATGTCCATCGCGAAGTTCACCACCGGCGAGTTGCTGATGTGTGTCCCCACGCCGTAGGCGTCAGCCAGTGGGTTGTACTCGAGTATCTTGTACTCATCGAGGTTGCCGGAGATAAAAAGCTTGACGTGGCCGAAGCCCCTTATGTCGAGCTCCCAGCGGACCTCCTCCATGATGCGGAGGAAGTCGCCCCGCCTGGAGCCCGGCGTGTCCAGGCGCACCGCCGCCAGCCTGTCGCCCAGCACCTCGGCCGCGAACAGAGCGCCGAATTTCTCGTCCTGGAAAGTGTCGATAAGCGCGACGCGCGGCACCTCCGGCGGCATCGAGGCGTCGAAGATCTC
Organism: Candidatus Anoxymicrobiaceae bacterium; assembly: GCA_036781505.1. Lineage (GTDB taxonomy): Bacteria > Actinomycetota > Geothermincolia > Fen-727 > Anoxymicrobiaceae > FEN-680. Next base: position 5,095 of record DAIQAV010000167.1, read on the forward strand.
GTAAGCAAGCCGCTCATCCTGGGCGCAGAGGATCAGCGTGTGAGACATCGTCCCGGAGGCGGTCTCACCGAGCTGCTCGGCGCTCTCGACAACGGCGACCCCGTCGCAGCCTCCGATGAACGCGTTGCGCTCGATCATCGGCGCGAGGGTCGGGTGCATCCGCCGGGCGCCGAAAGATATTACGGTGCGGTCGGCCGCGGCCAGTTTGCACCTCGCCGCGCTGGTCGCGATGCCGGATGCCTGGCAGAGGAGCCCTAGTATCG
>DAIQAV010000168.1:0-2559 GCA_036781505.1 Candidatus Anoxymicrobiaceae bacterium
ACACGCCGGCCACGGCGCCAACTATGGGAGCCGCCGGATAGGGCATGCGCCTGCGGCGCGGTTCGACGTATTGCCCCTGTACCAACTCGACGGGCTGCGCGGGAACGACCATGCGACGCTGAGTCCTCATATGACTACCCCCTGCTGAGTTTTACCCTAACGCTATTTGCTGGACTCTCGCTTTACGTCTCTTGCCGATTTCTTTACTTCTCTCCCAGCCTTATCAACTGACGCCTTCGCATCCTTGCCGGCCTTTTCCAGATCTTTCCCGGCATCTTTTGCTTTCTCCGAAGTCTTCTTTCCGATGTCCTTGATCTTGTCCGTGTCCATAGTCACCCTCACTCTCCAATCACTGAGCATGTATTACTTCTTGGTCGATTCTAGATACCCGAAGCATATCCTCCTTCAAGCCGCATGATACGAGTTTCTCGACGTTGCCCTGCCCGTCGATCGCGTCGTGCATCCTCTCTGTCGGAATGGCTGTTACGACTTCCAGAGCCCGTGCAGGTTGCAGTGCTCGCGTGCGGCGGTTATGCCTTCAGGACCGACCGCGAACTTCGCCTCGGGCTTAATGCCTGGAGCCAGGAAAGCGATGTGGGTGGCGTTGTCGGTGAGGACCTCGATCCACTCGATGAGGTGGTCGTCCTGCATCGGGTGCTCCACGCTTCCCACCTTCACCAGCACGCCGCCGTCAACAGATTCGATGATGGGCACGTGCTTCTCCTCGGCCGCCCCGGTGGTGTTCTCCTCCAGCAGTTTCATGGGCTGGCCGCAGCACACCAGCTCGCCCTTGCCGCCGCGCATGACCTCCACGATGTTCCCGCATATCTCGCACTCGAAGACCTGCAACCTCTCAGCAGCCATTTCCTTTCCTCCTTTTGTCCGACCCTGTAGGCTTTCATGCCCGAAAGGCCGCGGACTCTCCGTCGCCTCCTCCGACCAGGCAGCGGGAAGCCCAATCCTTGATTGAAACCGACATTTCCCCAAATCAGCCTTCGAACATCGTGATCTTACCATATTCATGACCGATATCACTCTCTGAAATCCGATTACGGCTCATAGTTGGCCTCCCCAACGACAAGTCAGAAACGCTGATCGTGCAACGCGACTTCCTGCACCTATCGTTCTTCAGGGACTATTGTCGGAAGCTCCTTGGACCAATCAGCCGGTCGATCTCTCCGCGCGTAGGCATCGCCGGCGCGGTCCCTATCTTCGTAACCGACAGGGCCGCCGCCGCGTTCGCGAACTCGACCGCCTCGAAGAACCCTTTGCCCTCGGCGATGGCGGTCGCCAGCGCTCCGCTGAAAGCATCGCCGGCACCCGTGGCGTCGACCGCCGCCACCTCGATGCTGTGGATGAACCGTTCCTCCGTGCCGTCGACAGCGAACACACCCTGCGATCCCATGGTTATGACCACGCTCTTCGTTCCCTTGCCCATCAGGACCCGCGCCGCCTCACTCGCGTCCCGCGGGGTGGTCACGGTGACGCCGGAGAGGATCGAGGCCTCCACCTCGTTGGGGGTCAGGATGTCCACCAGAGCCAGGAGCTCGTCGGGCACCTCGCACGCCGGAGCCGGGTTGAGGACGATGCGGACTCCCTTTCCCGCCGCTATGCCCAGCGCGGTATCGACAGCGACCAGGTTCGTCTCCAGCTGAGTGAGAAACACGGGGTTACCCTCTATCACTTCGCGCGCGCTCTCTATATCGGCTTTGGTGATGCATGAGCAGGCCCCCAGCGCGACCAGGATCTTGTTGTCACCGGTGTTCTCGTCGACCATGATCAATGCCGCGCCGGTCGCCAGTTCTTCGTCCTGCATGACGTAGGAGGTGTCCATGCCCTCCCCCTGGAAGCTCTCCAGCGCTATCTGGCCGAAGTTGTCCCTGCCGATCTTCGTGATCATGTCCACACGGGCGCCGGATTTGTGAGCGGCCACACCCTGGTTCGAGCCTTTGCCCCCAGGGCCGATCAGGAAACCGTCACCCTTGACCGTTTCGCCGGTCTGCGGAAGGTGTGGGGCACTGGCCATCAGGTCGACCACGAAGCTGCCCATCACCGTTACTCGCGGTTCAGTCATTCTTCACGCTCCCGCCTTCGACACATTACCGAATTCTAATCTCCCGCGGCCCAGTCCGCGACAGTATGCACCTTTCCCTGCGTGATGATGTGCAGGTTGTTCATGCGCCGCTGGAAGAACTTCTTCTCGACCTCGACCTGGTCCAGCATGGCCATCTTCTCGATGTAGAACTTCTCCGAGCCGACGCGGTATCCGAACAGGCTGCCGGCGAAACGGTAGTAGTCCCCGATGGTCGTGCCGGGGGGCAGGAACTGGTACTTGGCGAAATACACCTGCTGGACGTCATACCCCTGGCCCTGGTTGAGCCAGGGCGTCCTGAAACTTCATTGCCTCAGGGTCGCTGAGAGTGCTGACCGATGTGTTCACGTAGTGCGCGAACCTGTTGCGCGAGGTGATCGGCCGGTAGATGAATTCGCCGATGACCGCCACGATCAAGATGATGATATATGGCGCAAACAGGAGAAGCGGCGGCCACAATGATGTGT
>DAIQAV010000168.1:2569-5322 GCA_036781505.1 Candidatus Anoxymicrobiaceae bacterium
GTCAACGGTATCGGCCGCAAAGGTAGGCAGGCCGAATCCGTACCCGAGCGAGTACACGAAGAAAGCCACCAGGCCCGCCATGCCGACGACGGCCGCGACGAACGGGAAAAACAGCCAGAATTTTCTCTTCCACAAGGCCCGCATGTTCTCGCGGGTGCTCTGCATTCCCCTGGGCAGGTCGGCCAACTGATACTCCCTGTCTCGACGCATCGCCGAAACCGTATAGCAATCGCGCGTATTTCGCAAAGGTGCCTGACCCCTTTTCACATTTTCTATCCGGCAGGACTCGCTATGCTTCTTTTGAAGTTCATGGCAGGACAGAACAAGGGGTGACCGTGAAGCTGACGTTCCTTGGTACCAGGGGATACATCAAGCCGCGGACCGAGCGGCACTACATGATGGCGTCGCTGCTGGTCTCCTACCGTCACACCAGGATCATCATCGACCGCGGCGAGGACTGGATCGGCAACGATAACTGGTACGGGGCTCACGCCGTGCTGTTGACACACGCGCATCCCGACCACGCCTGGGGACTCAAGGCAGGCGCGCCCTGTCCGGTCTATGCAAGCGAGGACACCTGGGAGCGGATGGGGTCATTCCAGATCGAGAAAAGGCGCACGGCGGGCATCCGCGTGCCCGTTACGGTGGGCGACATGACGTTCGAGGCCTTCGGGGTTGAGCACTCGACGCGCGCGCCCGCGGTGGGCTACCGCGTCACCTGCGGCCGCCACTCGTTCTTCTACGCTCCCGACCTGGTCTACATATACGACCGGGGCGAGGCTCTGGCGGGCGCGGAGATGTACATCGGCGACGGCTCGACCGTCGACATCTCCTTCGTGCGCACGCGCCAGGGCGCTCTCATCGGCCACTCCCCCATCCGCACCGAGCTGACCTGGTGCCACAAGGAAGGCGTCCCTTTGATGATCGTGACCCACTGCGGGGCCCAGATCGTAGGGGCGGAAGACGAGCAGGTGCTGATCGATCGCATCGACGCGTTCGCCGCCGAGCGCGAGGTGAAAGCCGCCGTGGCGTTCGACGGGATGGAGCTGCTGCTTCGCTAGATAAAAACTCAAGAAAGGGGTGAATTTCAGGGGAGATCGATGAAGGTCAGCGTCCACATGGCACTGGCCGTGATGCTGAAGATACCCGCGATCGCCGATGCGATCGCCCACGCCAGCAGGAACGCCACCAGGCTCAGCGCGATGAGAAACGCGTTGTGGTGTTTGTCGGCGGTGTTGACGATCCAGGAGAGCGGGGTCGAGAGGATAGCGATGACGATGGCGCTGACGATCGTCCCGGCGATCGTGATCACCAGGACGTAGAGCCAGGTCAGGACCACTTCCCTCCAGTAGTCCTTGAACGTGATGCCGGCCAGTTGCGCCGACTCGAACAGACCCTTGTTCTCCAGGACCAGGTGGCGCGCGGCGAACTCGAACAGGATGCTCATCACTATCACCACCACCGCGAACCCCACGCCCAGGATGAGCGCCCCCAGGCAGGGCAGGATGAACCCCTTCTTCCCGATCGTCCACCAGAACACGTAGGAGGGGACCGCGAATATCGCCAGCACCAGCAGGTAGCCGATGAGCAGCGCGAAGTACCGGGGGAAGTGGGTCTTGCCCCACTCGAACGCGCCGCGCAGCCCAGAGGGCCTGCCCCGCTCTATCTCGGCCATCGCGCCGATCGCCGAGGCCTGCGCGAACGCCCCCGCCGCCAGGACCGCCAGCCCCACCAGCGCCCCGATGACGATGAACAGCGCCCAGAACGCCGCGTTGCCGTGGGCGAAGTTCGTTATCTTCTGGGCGACCATGTGTATCGGGCTGAGGCCCGAAAGCCCACGCGGGATCGGGCTCTGTACCCACAGGCTGAATCCCGCCGAGCCTCCACCAGCCAGCGCGATAACGAACGCGATCGGCCAGAGGTACCGGTTGGTCCGCACGTGGAACCACGCGCGCTTGAACGTCTCGAACCCTTCGTTTACCAAAGCAGGACCTTTCGGTCAGCCGACCTTGCAGGTGAGCCTGCCGATGCCCTCGATGGACATCGCTATCTCGTCGCCGCGCTCCACCGGGCCCACGCCGGACGGTGTCCCGGTCATGATGACGTCACCCGGGCACAGCGTCATAATGCCAGATATGAACGAGACCAGCCGCGGGACGCCGGCGATCAGCTTCGACGTGTTCGACTTCTGCTTGACCGTGCCGTTGAGCTCGAGCATCAGGTCCAGCCCGCCCGGTTCAAGCTCGGTCTCGACCCAGGGGCCCAGCGGGCAGAAGGTGTCGAAGTTCTTGGCGCGCGTCCACTGGCCGTCGGACATCTGCAGGTCACGGGCGGTCATGTCCAGCCCGCAGGTATAGCCGAACACGTAATCAAGCGCGTCGTTCTCTGAGACCTGGTATGCGTTGCCGCCGATGACCACGGCGAGCTCCGCCTCGTAGTCGACCTGGCTGGACCTCCGGGGGTAGATAACGGTGCCCCCCGGCTCCAGCACCGTGCTGGGTGCCTTGAGGAAGAGAGTCGGCTCCTCGGGTATCTCCATGCCGAACTCCTCGGCGTGGTCGCGGTAGTTGAGCCCTATACAGACGATCTTGGTCGGCACCACCGGGGCAAGCAATGAGATATCCGAGTGGGGCAGCTTCTGGAACGACTCTTCCTCATCGGAGTCCTCGAAGGGTTCCCAGGCTATGGGCTGGACGCCGTCATCCATGTAGATGCCGTAGCCTGCCAGCCCGTTCAGAAGGAACCTGGCCAGC
>DAIQAV010000169.1:0-5258 GCA_036781505.1 Candidatus Anoxymicrobiaceae bacterium
GTGTTAAGATTAGCTTGTACTGCTTACACCGCCGATCGGAGGTTCACGATGCAGGGCCTTCAACCAGTTCCCGAGGCCGCCGATCTCACGGAGATACCGATCGACGTAAAGAGCAGTGTCAGGCGCCGTCTCCTGGACGAGCTCGCCAGGCACGAGTGCGGTCCCGGCGAGGAGCTGGAGCGGCGCGTCGAGGAAGCTCTTCTCGGCGAGGGTTGCCTCTGGCCCAAGAACATGGTCCGCCGCCTCACCGGAGAGCTCTCGGACGAGCTGTTCGGGCTGGGTCCACTGGAGGAGCTGCTCAGGGACCCCGGCATCTCTGAGATCATGATCAACGGTCCGGGCTCGGTGTTCATCGAGAGGCGGGGCCGCATCGAGCCGGCCGATCTCACGCTCGGCAGCGACTCGCGGGTCATATCACTGGTCAGGCGCGCCATCGGCCCGCTCAACCTGCGCCTCGACGAGACGAGCCCCATGGTCGACGCCAGGCTGGCGGACGGCTCGCGGCTGAACGCCATCATCCCGCCGCTCTGTGTGAACGGGCCCGCAGTGACCATCCGCAAATTCCGCAGCGACCCCTTCAGCGTCTCCGAGCTCGTCGCAAACGGGACGATGACGTCGCGCATGGCGGAGTTCCTCGAGGACGCCGTAAGGCACAGGGCCAATATGCTGGTGTCGGGCGGTACGGGTAGCGGCAAGACGACCATGCTCAACGTGCTCTCGTCGTTCATCCCGCGCTCCGAGAGGCTCATAACCATCGAGGATGCGGCGGAGTTAAAGATCGACCACCCCCACGTGGTGTCGCTCGAGAGCAGGCCGGCAAACATCGAAGGGCGGGGCGAGGTCACCGTCCGCGACCTGGTGCGCAACTCGCTGAGGATGCGGCCCGACCGCATCATCGTGGGTGAGGTGCGCGGCTCCGAAGCGCTGGACATGCTGCAGGCGATGAACACCGGGCACCCCGGCTCGCTCTCGACCGCGCACGCCAACTCGCCGCGCGACCTGCTGGGCCGCCTGGAGACCATGGTGCTGATGTCCGAGGTGAGCCTCGACCTGGCGGCCGTCAGGAGGCAGGCCGGCGCGGCGCTCGACCTCGTATTACATACCCAGAGGCTTGACGACGGCAGGCGAGTGCTGGCCCAGGTGGCGTCTGTCAGCCTCGACGAGTGCGGCGACTACAGGATAGAGCAGCTGTTCGGCGCGCAGAGCCCGACGGACCGCCCGTGAGGTGGCTGGGGCTTGCGGCCGTGGCGGCTCTGGCGGTGTACCTGTTATGGGTGGGCCGCTCCGCCCGCTCCGCCGCGGATGCGCGCGGCAACATCACCAGGCACCTCGTCTCCGATGATGTCGCCGCTGACCGCAAGCCGCGCTCGAGGCTACTCGGATGGCTCGAGGGAAGGCGGGCGTCGTCGGCCCTTCGTGACCTGCATAGCTCGTCCGGCATTCCGGTCTCCTGGCACGCGCTCCTCGGTTGCTGGCTCGCCGCGCTCATCCTGTTGCCGGTAGCCGCGTTTCTTCTGACCTCCTCGCTGTTCGCCCTCCCCGCCGGGCTGGCGGTGGCACTCGCGCTCCCGGGACTTGCCATGAAGCTGCTCGCAATGTCGCGCCAGAGAAGGGCCCGCGAAGAGTGCGACCGTCTTGCCGCCGACCTCGCGCTCTTCCTGAGGAGCGGGATACCGGTGGCCGAAGCGCTGGGCTTGAGCGCCCGCGGCCTGTGGAGCCCTACGCTGGTCGAGGCCATCGAGCGCTTCCAGTCCGACGTGGCGCTCGGGTCCGACGTCGGCGCTTCTCTTATCGAGCTGGTAGGTGAGCTCGGCAACCGCGACCTCGAGCTGATAGCGCAGGCCATGGTCACCTCCAGGGAAACCGGCTCCGAGATCAGCGGCATCATGGACACGATCGGCGAGGCGGTGCGCGAAAGGTCGTCGATCAGGCGCGAGCTGTCGACCCAGACCGTCCAGGGCCGTATGTCCGGGCGGGTGGTGGCCGCGCTCCCGCTGATATTCCTGACCCTCTCCATCCTGGTGTCGCGCAACACGTTGCGCGTTCTCGTCGGTACGGTTCCCGGGCTGGTCATCCTGGTGGTCGGGGTGAGCATGAACGTAGCAGGTTTTCTCTGGATCAGAAAGATCCTCGACATCAAGGAGTAGGAGGCACTTTTGCTCTGGGCATTTGTCATCGGTGGCTTCGCGATCCTGCTGCTCGCCCTGGGACGAAGGCCCGGGCAGCCAGCCGGGATCGACCGGCTGATCCTGCTGGACGGCGGCTCGGCCGAGGAGCTCGCCCCGAGGCGTCGCGTGAAGGCCGGGCGCCTGCTCGACGCGTTCCTGCAGATGCCCTACAGGATCGCCCCTGCGTTCATCCGCGTCAGGTTGGACGCGCGCCTCGAGAAGTTGTGCGAGGCCCCTGGACTGAGCGTGCCCGTCCTTGCCGGCATCGGCGCCTATGCCTCGGTGGGTGTACCGCTGCTCCTGCTGATGCTTTCGCGTTTCAGCCTTGCCGGTCTTCTGACAGCTCCTGCCTGCTGCGCCTTCGGGCTCTTTGTGCCGCGGATCATCGCCGGGCGGGCCCGCTGTCGGCACCTCGAGTCGGTCCGCCAGGCTCTTCCCGACACGGCCGACATGCTCTACGCCTACGTCCTCGGCGGCAAGAACCTCGACCAGGCGTTTCGCGGCGCGGCCCTGCTGGCTTGTGAACCGCTCAAGTCGTTTCTCTCCCAGGCGGTCCGCGAGATGGAGCTCGGCTCCGCGCGCGATGAGGCCTTCGAGAGGCTGTCCGCTCGCTGCCCGGTCAGGGAACTCTCCTCGCTGTTGAACTCGCTGCTCGAGGCCGAGAAGAGAGGGCACTCGCTCTCCTCATCGCTGGCCATCTTTTCGCGCGAGATAAGGCTGCGGCGAAGAGACCAGGTGCGCGAGGCGGGGGCCAAGGCGCCCCTGAAGATGCTCGTCCCGCTCATTTTCCTCATTCTGCCCGCCTCCGTCCTGCTCACGGTCGGCCCCACGTTCCTGGTCACGCTTCAGAGGGTTTTCTAACAAGCCGTTGCCCGACACGGTCACTGCGCTAGAATAACCGCGACGGTCGATCCTCGGGTGGAAGGGCATCTATGACAGTCCTCGGAATAATTGGCTGGGTGATCCTTGGCGGTTTCGCCGGCTGGCTGGCGAGCCTAATCACCGGACTCGGCAGGAGGATGGGCTGTCTGCTCAACATCGTAGCGGGCGTGCTGGGCGCCGTGGTCGGGGGTTTCATCTTCACCCGGCTCGGTTCGAAGGGATTGACCGGCTTCAGCTGGTGGAGTCTCTTCGTGGCGTTCGCCGGAGCGGTGGTCGTGCTCGCGGTGATAAGGCTTCTTTCCGCGCTGATCAAGAAATGAGAAGGCAAAAGAAACAGGTGAGGCCGCCAGACCTCTTCACCAAACCCACTCCGGTTACCATCAACGTGCTCCCGGTTCGCTGATGGCATTGTCCGCCTCACCCGGGACGGCCCACTCCGAATCCGGTTTGCCGTGAGGTTTCTCCCGACCGCCCCACCTGGGACTTTCGTAACCTCTTGACCGTACGTGCCCCTATTCTTCGGATTGCGGTCTCCTCCTGCCCCCAGATAAGATTCCTGGATTTTTTTTAGGCTTCGAGGGTCAAGGGCAGATGTCCCGGCCATATTATTTGCTTGACCTGCTTGCCCCCGTCTGGTAGAATTTTGCTTGTAATGCTTCTTCCGGTCTCTCCGGCTCTCCCCTCGGAAGCTTCAGACCCGTCGGAACCACACGAGTGCCGCTGCCGCGGCAGACACAGGAGGTAGAGCATGAGCGAGATCGGAAGGCTCCTGGTAGAGGACGACGCACAGACCACGGCGGAATACGCGCTGGTCATCCTTGGTGGCGCCGCGGTGGCATCGGCGCTTATCGCCTGGGCGGAGTGTCATGCAGGGAGGCTGTCCAGGGCGGTAATCACGACTTCTGTGCGCGGCCTGTCCTTGTCAATCTCGAAGCGCACCGTAATCTCGGGCAGGTGGATGCTGTCGTCATCGGTGAGGACTCCGGCATAGACGAGGCCGTCAAAGCAGAGCTTATCAAGGCTCGCCATGAAATTTGCTATGTCCCGCCGCCTGTTTTCAGCGAAGTAGATTGTAGCCACAATTGTAGCTACATGGAAATGCTGCCGCCCTGCCTCAAGCACGAGCCAGTAAATGTCGCCGTGCCACTCGTCGATTAAAGTTTTGCGCTGCGCCCAGTGTAATCTCAACAACACATTATTGGACGGTGGCACCCGGGGGATGTCCAGAAAAAAGGTCATGTGTCCTCTGCATAGTGTGAGTGATTCGGTAACATTGCGCGGAATGACAATATGGCGAGGTATCTGTAAGAAAACCCCTAGTTGCTAGGGATATTGTCAAGTGGTTAATATCTCGCCATTGAGTGGTTAATGCACTCAGTGCATGGAATTAATGCATTTTCAAGCAAGTGAATGAAAACCCCTACAGAAGTTGAGAAGTGTAAGTGTTTTCACACACCTGTGACGTAGATATAAGTATTCTAATCCACGAAACGTAACAGAATCGTAGATAAGGGGGGATCAGGCGGCCTTCTTCTTCGGCTTCTCGAGCCAGAGAGGATATCGCCAGGTGATTCCTCTACTCTCCGACAGGCCGAAGAAGGTCTGACTCGGACGGCCCCTGCGCTTCATACCTTTTACCGAGAGCATAGAGACCCCTGGCAGGGAGCCGTTCATCAGCCGCTCGCCGTGGGTCTGCTCGGCCTGCTCGGTCATGTGGAAGTGTGCATAGAGCCAGTACGTCGGTGGGCTCGTCTCAATGTCCCATAGCATGGCGCTCATGTCGTTGACGTCCCGCTCCAGGCCATACCAGGGGATTCTCTGGAACATCCTCACGTCGTCGCCGTGGGCGGCGCAGAACCGCCAACCCATCACGTCGTCCACCAGGAACCATGAGCGCGGGATGACCCAATCGATCTGTGGGCAGTCTTTCAACAGGTCTCGAGTCCACAAGTACACCAGGTAGTCGAAGTTATTCCAGGTCGGCCCCTCGCCCTTCTCCCCCATCCGTCCATGGTTGCCCACTACGGCGCGGACGGTGATGGTCTCGTAAATGTCCAGCATATTGAGGAGCGTCTCCGCCAGGACGTTCTTGGCGCCCACCACTTGGTCGGCGGTCTGTTCCTCGATGTAGGTATGCTGGCCCTTGTAGATTTTCTCGCCGGGGATAATGTCGCCCAGGAGCCAGGTATTACAATGTCGAATCGGAAT
>DAIQAV010000170.1:0-5086 GCA_036781505.1 Candidatus Anoxymicrobiaceae bacterium
ACAAAGTCAGGGCGATACTCAAGGTCAGCCAGGTCCCGATGTCGCTGGAGTCGCCGGTCGGCAGGGAAGAGGACAGCACGCTCTCCGATTTCATCCAGGACACTGCCGCGATCGTCCCGATGGACGCCGCCGCTTACACGATGTTGCAGGAACAACTGGAAGACGTCCTCGATGGACTGTCGATCAGGGAGAAGCGTATCGTCCAGATGCGGTTCGGGCTTCTCGACGGCAAGGCCAGGACCCTCGAGGAAGTCGGCCACGTGTTCGGCGTGACGCGCGAGCGCATCCGCCAGATAGAATCAAAGACCCTCGCCAAGCTGAGCAACCCCACTGTCAGCGGCTGCCTCCGGGATTACATCCAGGAGTAAGCCGCGTCTCGCTCAACCTGAAGCATCCGACTCCACCCGTGAGTGCGCGCTCCTTCTGATGTGGAAGCCCTGCACCTGGCGGCTTTCCTCCATCTGGTGATGCGCCTCGGCTCTGCCGGCGTTATGGGTTTTTCCCGCAGTGGATCGCGGAAAGATTGCCTGGCGGGCAAAATTGGCCGTCCCGCAACCTTCCGGTAACCTGAACTTCACCTGGCCCGGCTATGCTGGGGTCGAAGAGAGGAGGTGAACGATGGAACACAAGACGATAACAAGTCCGAGACGGAGCAAGCGCAGGCCGGACAGCGTGGTGGCTCTGATCGCCCATGATGCCAAGAAAGTGGACATCGTGATGTTCGCGAGCCAGCACGTCGAGACACTGAGCCAGTGCGTCCTGGTGGCGACCGGGGCGACAGGATCGATGATCGCCGACAACACCGGGATGCAGGTCAAGCTCATGCTGGCGGGACCGGATGGCGGCGACCTGCAGATCGGAGGGCTCATCGCGAGCGGAGAGATAGACATGGTCATCTTCTTCAGGGACGCGCTGACCGCCCAACCCCACGAGCCAGATATCAGCGCCCTTCTGCGGGTGTGCGACGTGCACAACGTGCCGCTTGCGACCAACCCGGCTTCGGGGCACATGCTGCTGCGGTATCTCGAGCACCAGCTTGGGAGCCTCAGGCCCGCCGCCTGAGGCAGTCAACGACCCGCGGTCCAAGCCCACCCGGTGGGCTTTTCTTTATGCATTGTCGGCAGTGCGCCTAGCCTCAAAAAGGACAAGGGTCCGGCAAAGCCGGGCCCTTGATTTCGAAGTGCGGGTAGTTTCACGTCATACCCGGGACCGGATTAAGCAGCCCTCGCTGCAGTGGGCACAACGCGGAACCATATGCTTCTTCAACGTGACCCCCCCTTCCTGGCGATCGGCGCCGGGACCCTGGTCCCGACGATTCTACGATTCTAGTTATTTCGAACTCTCATCGGAAAAAAACTACTTGCCCTTGGTGCTGTCCACTACCTTTTCCATGTATTCCGCGGCAGCCTGAAGCGCCTCGGGGTTCGGCAGCAGGCGCATGTACTGCCCGTCCCGTTCCATCTTGACCAGGCCGCTTCGCACGAGCTCTTTGGCGTGATGCGAGATGGTGGAGGGAGCGAGGTTGAACTTCCCGACGACGTCGCCCATGCAGCTGCACTGCTCGCAGCAGATGCTCTCGCCTTCCAGAGTACCCGTGAACCCGGACTCGTAGATGAACTTCAGGATCTCGAGCCGGCTCGGGTTCGACAGCGCTTTAAAGATTTCGACCGGGTCGTACTTCACCTTTCATCCCTTCGATAATTCGAAGGATATCGAATTATATGACTCTTCGGTGGAGATGTCAATGAGGTCGGCGAGGCTATCGAGTCTCGGCGTCCCGCCGGACCAGGTAGTGGAGCACCCCGGCCGCGTTGACGTCCAGGATTCGCCTGATGACGGGCGCTTCGGCATCCGTGAGCCCCGGGACATCCTCGAACAGCAAGGCCCCGAGCTTCTCGGCGGTGCGTTCCCCGGGTGTGATGCGCTCGGCGAGCTCCACCGACCTGCGCACCTGCCGCTCGAACTGCTCGACGACGGCCGCCGCGTCGCGCGACGTGCCGAAGTGCGGGAAGAGGAGCAACTCGGGCTCCAGCTCGAGGAGGCGCCTGGCGCTCGCGATCGACTTGTCGAGGTCGAACTCCGGCGCGGGCGTCGCGGGGTAGACGTAATCGCGCTCCTCGACGTAGTGGCCGAGCGAGTCCCCGCAGAAGAGGTGCCGGTCGGGGAGAGCTAGGAACGCGTAGTGCCCGCCCGAGTGGCCGGGCGTGTGGTAAGCGGTGATCGTGCGGCCGGAGCCGAGGTCCATCTGGAAGCCGTCGGCGATCGGGACGATGCGCTCGTCGGGCACCGGCAGCATGGTTCCGTAGTGAGGGGCGATCTCACCCAGCGACTTCGCCGCGCTGCTGATGAGCCTCGCGGGATCGGCCAGGTACTTCGCGCTGCGCCCGTCCACCACGATCCGCGCGTTCTGGCATTTCTCCAGCAGAACCGACGCCCCGCCGGCGTGGTCCAGGTGGAAGTGAGTGAGCAGGATGTAGTCGAGGTCCTCGGGACCGACGCCGCGGGCCTCCATCCCCTTCAGGACGTTGTCCACCGTCACCGATGGACCGGAGTCGATGAGCACGTTCGTCTCGCCGGCGACAAGAAACGCGCCGCACTGGCGCGGCAGCCCCGCGAACATGCAATCAATCAAGCCGTTGGATTGTTCGTCACTCATATGCGTACCTCGATCAGGCATCCTGGCGCCGTGGTCCAGTACCATACAGACAGTGCAAGCGTTATCCTAACTGCAGCAGCGGACTCTGTGAAGGTCAATTTGCTGGGGGAGATCGGACGAGGCAACATCGAGAAGGGGGCCCCACATGTCTGAACCATGGTCCTTCGCGCTGATCAACGACATCCACATCGGCTGCTACTACCCCATATATGGAGTCGATGGGTACGCCGACGGCGCCACCGGCCAGGACTGCTTCCTGACCGAGCGGCTGCGGAACACCGTCGACTGGGTAAACAGCAACAAGGACGGGGCGTGCCCGATCAAGTTCGTCGCGGTCAACGGGGACATCACCGACTCCGCCGAGGTGTCCGAGTTCCGCAAGGCCAGGGAGGTCCTCGACGGGCTGCAGGTGCCATACCTCCCGCTTTTCGGGAACCACGACGCCTGGCCGTACGCGAGCGGGTCGGGAGCCGACGCCCCGTCGGGAAGCGAAGTCTTCAACAAGATCTTCGAGGACGCGTTCACGGCGCTCGCGGCCTCAGCGGTGATCAAGAACTGGGCCAGGGACCCGGGCGCGGTGGCGGGCACTCCTATCAACAATTACTCGTTCGACGTCGAGGGGCTTCATTTTCTGGGGCTCGACCTCGTCAGCAGGCAGGCCGCTCCCAACGGCTGCGGCTCCGACGGCCGCGGGGTCTTCCACCCCGGGACGAAGACCTGGCTGGTCGACCACCTCGGTGGCTGGAGCGGTGGCGAGCCGGTGGTCGTGCTGTCACACCACGCCCTGAGCAACAGGCTCATCAGGCCGGAGCACGTCGGCGGCTTCGAGTGGAACTTCGTGAGGCCGTTGCTGGCGGCCGGCATGCCCTCGAAGGCGGACTGCGCCGACATCGCGGCCTGCCTGGCGGGGCACGGGGAAGTGCTCGCGGCTTTCGCCGGGCACTCGCACAGCGCGGAGCTGCTGCTGGGGCACATGCCCACCCCGCCGTTCATATGGAACTTCGACGACATACGCTTCGAGCCGATCGGGACCACCGAGGTGAAGCTGACCGAGGCGACCGTCGCCGGGGCCAACGGACCGACCGGCCAGGACAAGGGCACGATCAGGCTCGTGAAGGTGACCGAGGACGGCAAGCTCGACTACAAGACCGTCGTCGGCCCCGAGAGCCCGGGAGTCAACCAAGCCCTCAACCCTTCGTTCGACGTGAACATCATCGACGGCCACGGCCTGTTCATCCCGCACCGGTTCAGCAAGCAGGACGCGGAGTTCGCCTTCGACTACGGTGACGGGACGGACTCTGGCGACTTCGAGACTTTCAAAGCCGGCTGGTGGGACCGGGCGAACCTGCTGGACTCCGAAGTCCACGAATACGAGGACGGCCTCAACAGGCATGTGGTGACGCTGACCGTGCGGGAGAAGGTCGCGGACGGCGCCTACTTCGAGGAGAAGATATCCAGGGAAGTCCTCGAGGTGTGACAGCGTAGTGGGTCCGCTCTTTTCCTCGTTCAGGTGAGTCGAAGTAATCCGCTTTAAGCCCATTTAGGGTATATTATTGATGCTGGCGATAACTCAGCTTGTTCTGTTTGCATGTTTCCATCTTGGGGGAGGTATGGACAACAAAGAAGAACAAGGCAACTTGTTACCACAAAGACGCACCAACCTGAATTCTGTTCTGGAAGACGCAGCCTTGCTTAGAGGCATTATCGATGACATGCCCAACTCATTCTATGTCACCGACATGGAGGGTCACCTGGTCTGGTGGAACAGAGCCTTGCGCGAGAGCCTCGGGTACAGCGACGAGGAACTGGTCGCGATGGGCCCCTCCGACTTCATCCCGGAGGAAGACATTCCGGTCTTGATGGCCGCCCTCGCGGAAGTTACAGATGGCCGGCAGGTAAGCGTTGAAGGAAGTTATCTCGCGAAGGGTGGAAGGCGCCTGCGCTGCGTTAACACGGCGGCACTGCTGAGAGACGGCGACGGCGATCCCCTGGGAATCTGCGGCGTCGTTGTTGATACAACCGAGCGCGACCGGGGGCCGAAGGATAGGGAGCTTTGGTCCCAGGTGCTTCTCAATACTCTCCCCCAGAAGGTATTCGTTAAGGACATGGACCTGAGGTTCATTTTCGCCAACAGAAACTTTAGCGCCGACTTCGAGTTGTCGGATGAGTTGATCGGCAAGACCGTCTACGACTTTTATTCACGGGAGCTTGCCGACGGGTACACTACCGACGACAGGCAGGTCCTCCAGTCCGGCGAGACCATGGAAGTCGAAGAGGCCTATACACAGGGCGGCGAGGAGTTCCGCGTTCACATGGTCAAGACCCCATTGAGGGACGGGGATGGAAACATCACCGGGCTGCTTGGCATCTTCTGGGACATCACAGAGCGCAAGCGCCTCGAGGATAAGTTGCAGGACGCTTCAGAGTACG
>DAIQAV010000171.1:0-5013 GCA_036781505.1 Candidatus Anoxymicrobiaceae bacterium
ATCTACCTGACCGCCGACGAGATAATCCACATCGCGCGCAACTCCGCCAAGCCGATGGTGGTCTCCTTCATGGGATCGGGCTCGGTGAAGGCGCCGGTCAACAGGCTGCAGAAGGCCGGGATACCCAACATCCCGTACCCCGACCAGGCCATGGAGGTCATCGGGCGGATGTACGAACGCCAGCTGCAGATAAAGATGCCGCCGTCGCGCGAGGTGAAGTTCAAGGTCGACAAGGCCGCCGTGGAGAGGCTGTTCGCGTCTTACGCCTCCAGAGACGAGATCCAGGTGGAGGCCGAGGACTGCCGCAAGGTGCTCGCCGCCTACGGCATACCGTATGCGCCTTACCTGAACGCGTCCGACGCCGAGGAGGCGGGGAAAGCCGCCGCCGAGATGGGTTACCCGGTGGTGATGAAGATCTTCTCGCCGCAGATCCTGCACAAGACCGACGTGGGCGGCGTGGTGCTGGGGATCAAGAACGCGAGGCAGCTGGTCGACGCCTACGACGACATGATGTCGAGCGTCCGCAGGCGCATGCCCAGCGCCGAGATATACGGGGTGGGCATACAGAAGATGGTCCCGGAGGGGCGCGAGCTGATATGCGGTATCGTCAAGGACCCGCAGTTCGGTCCGCTGATTATGGCGGGCCTCGGCGGCATCTACGTCGAGGCCTTCAAGGACGTGGTCTTCCGGCTGGCGCCGGTGTCGCCGGGCGAGGCGGCGAGGATGCTCCGCGAGCTGCACGCCTACGCGCTGCTGGAAGGCGTGCGTGGGGAGAAGCCCGCGGACGTGGACGCGGTGGAGGACGTGCTGATGCGCCTCTCGCAGCTGGCATGCGACCACGGGGCGCTGGTCGAAATGGACATGAACCCACTCATGGTCTACAATTCGGGCAACGGCTGTACATGCGTCGACGTCAGGATGACCCTCGGAGGTTAAACCAATTTGTCCGCGATAATAGTCGTATCTTCTGAACGATTCAGTGGCAAGAGCAGCCTGGTGGTGGGTCTCGCGCTCGAGCTCCGCGACCGCGGCTTCAAGATCGGCTACATGAAGCCGGTCGGCGCCTTCCCGATCAAGGTGAACAACGAGAAGGTGGACGAGGACGCCTACTTCGTGCGCGAGGCGCTGGGCCTGACCGACCCGCTCACCGAGATCTCGCCATACTTCCTCACCTGGGACAGCATGACCAGGTACATGCGCAAGACGCCGCCCAACCCCCAGAGCAGGGTCAAGAACGCCTACAACAAGCTCTCAGAGGGCAAGGACCTGATGATACTGGAGGGCGCGCAGAACTTCCTGCACGGCCGCATCCTCAACCTCTCGGCGCTGGAGCTGGCCGACGTCCTGCAGGCGAAGGTCCTGCTGCTCGACACCTTCAACGAGGAGCTCTCGGTGGACAGGATCCTTTCGGCCAAGGACTTCTTCGGCCACTGGTTCCTGGGTGTCGTGCTCAACTGGGTGCCGCCCAGGCGTATGGATTTCACCAAGAACCTGCTGGGCCGGTACCTGACCAGCCAGGGCATCAACATGTTCGGCTCGATCCCGGTCGACAGGGTGCTGAGGTCCATCACGGTCAACGACCTGGCCGAGGGGCTCAACGGCAGCATCATCTGCGCCGCGGACAAGGGCGACGAGCTCATCGAGTCGATGATGGTGGGCGCGATGGGGCAGGAGCAGGCGCTGCGCCTGTTCCGCAAGCAGGCGAACAAGGTGGTCATAACCGGCGGCGACCGCTCCGACATACAGCTGGCCGCGCTGGAGACCCCCACCAAGTCACTCATCCTGACGGGCGGCCACAGGCCGAGCCCGCTGGTGCTGGGCCACGCCGAGGAGATCGGCGTGCCTATAATCCTGGTCGACTACGACACCGCCACCACGGTGGAGATGGTGGAGGCGGCCATTGGGCACCAGAAGATGCACAGCCCTAAGAAGATCGAGCGCATCAGGGGCTTCATCAGGGAGGGCTTCGACCTCGACCTGATGCTCGAAGAGATAGGGATGCACATCTTCAGGTAGGCCGCGGGCGCGGCCCGCGACGCTTCTCTTGAAAGGCTTATCTGTTTGCGAGAGATCGACCGGATACTCGACGCTGTGGAGAACCTCCTCGGTTACACGTTTGACGATCGCCAGATCCTGGAGCAGGCGCTCAGCCACAGGTCCTACACCAACGAGAAGGGCAGGCCGCTGATCGAGTCCAACGAGAGGCTCGAGTTCCTGGGTGACTCGGTCATAGAGCTAGCCGTGACCCACGTGCTGTTCGAGGACTTCCCCGACTACCCCGAGGGCGAGCTGACCAAGCTCCGCTCTCCGCTGGTCAAAGGGGCGGCGCTGGCCGAGGCCGCCGACAAGCTGGGCCTTTCCGAGCTGATACTGCTGGGCAAGGGCGAGGAGGCCACCGGGGGAAGGCGCAAGCGTTCGATACTGGCCGACGCCTACGAGGCCGTGGTCGGCGCCCTCTACATGGACGGCGGGTTCGAGGTCGCCGCCGGCCTGGTCATGTCCTGCCTCGGCCCTCTGATCCACGACATCGTGAGCTGGGGGTCGGGCGACTTCAAGAGCGAGCTGCAGGAGAGGGCGACCAAGAAGTTCGGCGCGGTGCCCCGCTACCGCATCAGGGATGAGGGCCCCGATCACTTCAAGACGTTCCACGCCACCGTCGAGGTCGGGAACAAGAAGTACGGGCCGGTGGCCGGACCTTCCAAGAAGGAGGCCGAGCAGGGGGCGGCGCGCGCCGCGCTTCTAAAGCTTGGCTGGACCACAGGGCGCAAGAAGAAAGGGTAAGGCCCACATGGGAGCCGACAGCCTCACACCTGGCTCCGACGTGCTTGCCGAGGTGGAGGCGTCCGCCGGGCTCTCCCGACTCGAGTCCACTTGCGTGATAGGCGCCGACGTCGGCGCGACCAAGATCGCGGTCGGCGTGGTCGACCCCACCGGCGCGATCATCTTCAGGCAACAGACCGCTTCGCCCTCGCAGGACGGCGCGCGGATGGTCTCCGAGGTCATAGGGCTCCTCGACAACGCCATCGAATCCGCTCAGAGCGAAGGCTTCGAGGTCGCCGCGTGCGGCATCGGTGCGGCCGCCTTCGTGCTCCATGCCGAAGGGCTCCTGCTGTCGGCCCCCAACATCTCATGGTCGGACGTCCCGTTGCAGAGGCTCGCCATTCAGGCCACCGGCCTGCCTGCTTTCCTGGACAACGACGCTAACGCCGCGGCGGCCGGCGAGCACCTCGCGGGCGTGTGCATCGGAGTGGACGACTTCGTGTACCTCACCCTGGGGACGGGCGTGGGCGGCGGCATATTCGTCCACGGCAGGCTCTATCGCGGTCACAAGGGGACCGCGGCCGAGCTCGGCCACATGACCATCGACCCTCACGGCCCGCTCTGCGCCTGCGGGCGGCGCGGCTGCCTGGAGGCTGTTGCCTCGGGGACGGCCCTCGAGCGGGAGGCGGCGGCGCTCATCGAAACGGAGAAGGGCTCGCTCCTCGTTGAACTCTGCGGCGGCGATCCCGCCTGCATCACCGGCGAGATTGTCTCGGCTGCGGCGGAGCGTGGTGACGCGGCGGCACTCGAGGCCTTCAGGCGAATCGGCTACAAACTCGGCCTGGGGGTCGTGAACCTCATACACGCGTTCGACCCCGAAAAGGTGGTGCTGGGAGGCGGAATGGCCCGCTCGGGGCACTTCCTCCTGGACGAGGTATCGAGGGCCGTCTCCGAGAACGGACTGCCCGAGCTGACCCGCGGAGTGGACGTAGTCCTCTCGGGCCTGGGCGCGGATGCCGGCATCGTCGGCGGGGGCGCCATCGCGTGGGAGGGTATAGGCGGCCCTTCATAGAACTATCGTAGAAGTTATCAGGGCTCGTCCTATTTCCTTGAGGGGAAAAGCTTGTTTCTCAGGTCGCTGACCATCAAAGGTTTCAAGTCGTTTGCCAGGAAGACCGTCCTCGAGTTCGAGCCGGGTGTCACCATCATCGTGGGGCCCAACGGCTCAGGGAAGAGCAACATCGCTGACGCCGTGATGTGGGTGCTGGGCGAGCAGAGCCCGACCTCGCTGCGCGGCAACCGCATGGAGGACATCATCTTCTCCGGCTCGGGCAGCCTCAAGCCCGTCAACCTCGCCGAGGTCACGCTCACGCTCGACAACTCCAACAACGATTTCCCGCTGGACTACGCCGAGGTCACCATAACCCGCAACGTGGTGCGCGGCGGCGACAGCGAATACCGGCTCAACAACAGCGCCTGCAGGCTGCTCGACATCCAGGAACTGCTCTCGGACGCGGGCGTCGGGAGGACGCTGAACTCGGTGATCAGCCAGGGCGCGCTCGACGACGTGCTCTCCTGCAGGCCCGAGGAGCGCAGGGACTACATCGAAGAGGCCGGCGGCCTGTTGAAGTTCCGCAAGCGGCGCGAGAAGGCGATGCGCCGGCTGGCCCGCATGGACGAGGAACTGGTGCGAACCAACGATGTGGCGCGCGAGGTCCGCCGGCAGCTCCGTCCCCTGCAGCGCCAGGCGGGCAGGCTCGAGCAGTACACTACACTGGTGCGAGAGATGAAAGAGGCGCGGCTCAGGCTGGACGTGGCCCGCCTGCGGGCGATGCGCCGAGAGTGGGAAGACCACCAGGCCAGGCAGCAGGAGCGGACCTCCAAACTCGAGGCGCTGGACGCGTTGCTGGCGGAGAGGGCCGCGGAGGCCGCCTCGCTGGAGAAGCGGCAGGCCGAGTGGCGCGTTCGCGAGGAGCAGGTCCGCAACGGACTGTACAGGCTGGTCTCGCTGCACGAGCGGCTCAAGGCGATGCTCGAGCTGTGGGATGAGAAGGCCAGGCACTCCAAGGAGGAGGCGGCATCCTCACCGGCTCCCGACCCGGTCGAGATGGAGACGGTTACCTCCGAGAACGCGGCGCTCGCCAGGGAGCAAGGCGAGGTCACACAGGAGCTGGCGTCGATGCGGGCGCGGGAGACCGAGCTCGCCACCAGGGCCTCCGAACTCAAGGCGAGGCTCAACGATCTGTCCAGGCA
>DAIQAV010000172.1:0-4987 GCA_036781505.1 Candidatus Anoxymicrobiaceae bacterium
CGAACAGCGCCGTGGCGTTGAGATCCGAGCCGGCGGCCCCCTCTTCTATCCGTTCTCGCGTCTCAGTCGCAGCCTGCAATCTGCCAACTCCCTTTTATCGATGCCGCCGGGACCAGGGGTCCCCGCGCGGCTGCCGTCACCGGTCGGTGCTCGCTCGCTTCCACGTCGGTCCCGCAGGCGGCCTCGAGCACGGCCGCCGGCTTGCACTCCCCCATCATGACGGAGCAGACAGCATCGAGCAGCGGAAGACTCAGCCCCAGGGTATGGCACCGCCTGCGCGCCTCCTGCGCGGTGGAAGCTCCTTCCCTGACGCCCTTCATGCTGGCGCCGCCCGGTGCGCCCGCGACCGTCCTGCCGAGGTCGTGGTTGCGGCTCAAGCGCGAGGTGCAGGTCGCCACGAAGTCACCGACCCCGGCCGGGGTCCCGATGACGGTGGAGGTCCCGCCGACCGCGCGTGCGAAGCGCCCGGTCTCCTGAAGGCCGCGCCAGAGGATCGCGGCGGTGGCGTTGTCTCCCCACCCGAGCGCCGCGGACATCCCGCAGCCTATGGCGTACACGTTCTTCAAAGCGCCGCAGGCCTGCGCGCCCAGGGGGTCACCGAACGGCACCAGTGAGAGCAGATCCGTCGACAGGGCCCGTGCCGCCCTGGAGACCTCGGAGAGGTCGGTGCCCGCGATGCTGGACACCGCCGGCATGCCGCGCGATATCTCGACCGCCAGGTTCGGGCCCGAGAGCACCAGGGCGTCGCGCCTCCGCCTGGCCCCCTCTGCCGAGTCGGACTCCTGGCGCCACACCTCCAGGCTGAGCAAGGCCGTCCCCGTCTCGAGCCCCTTGGTCGCCAGCACCACGCGAGCCCTCCTGCCGCACGACGAGAGCACGGCTCGCGCCACTTCCCTGAAGGCCCCCGACGGCACCGCCATGATCACGGTGGACGCTCTGGCGACAGCCTCGTCGAGCCGGCCCATTGCTATCACGTTCGACGGCAAGACCATGTCGGGAAGAAATGCGGCGTTGGTGTGGAACCTGTTGATCTCCTCGACGGAGAATGCTTCCGGCGTGTAGATGTTCACCCGCCTGAAGTTCGGCGCCTCGAGCGCGGCCAGAGCCGTGCCCCAGGCCCCCGCGCCCGCGACGGCCAGGGTGTCTTCACGTTCTTCCTTATCGCTGCGGAAATCGAGGCTCAATTCGCATCTCCTTTTCTGGAGGTACCGCCTCAGGCGTGCCCGGCCACCGCCAGCTCATCCTCTCCTTGCCTGCCGAGCAGGTGCCGTACGACGGGGAGCGCGAGCCCTATCACAAGGCCCAGGCCGGCGGCCCCGACGACCCAGAACAGGTTGCGGTTGTCGCGGCCCCGCTCGGCACCGCCTGCCGGCCTGCCGGCGACCGCGTCCAGCAACCGCGCCATGACCGCGGCCGTGAATTCCTCCGGCAATTGTTCGCGCTGCATCTCGGAAAGCGCTTCGAGGACCGCGCTCATCTTCTCCAGGCGCGGTGCGCAGCCGGGACATTCCCTGACGTGCCTGCGCAACATCAGCAAGCGGACCCTTCCTGTACGCCCGTCGCCCAGGTCCTCTATGGCACGACCGGCGCGCTCGCATTCCCGGCCGGTTTCGTCTCTTGAGTCTCGCATGCTACATCGCTCCTTCCAGCGTGTCACAGAGCAGGCCGCGCGCCCTCCGACCCCAGGTCTTGGCCGTGTTCCTCGGCACCCCCAGGACCTTGCCTATCTCGGAGTAGCTCAGCCCCTCCATATGGTGCAGCACCACCACGGCCTTGTAGTTGTCGGACAGCATCTCCAGCGCTTCGGTAACCACCTCCGCGGTCTCCCTGGCCAGGCTGACGTTCTCGGGGATCTCGCTTGCCGGGGCCCGAGGCTCGAACTCGCCCCGGCTCAGGCCCGGCGCGGCCGGCTCACCGACGCCTTCAGCATCGACGCGGACATCGCGCGCCCTGCCCCTTCGCCTGAGCAGGTCGATGGCGGAGTTGGTCCCGATCCGCAACAGCCAGGGCCGGAACGGCCTCCCCTGGTTGAAAGAATCCAGCCCCTGAAACGCCTTTATGAACGTCTCCTGCGCAAGGTCCATAGCTTCCTCGCGGTCGCCCACCATCCTATAGACGACGTTGAACACCTGGTCCTGGTACTTGAGCACCAGCGTCTCAAAGGCGCGCTCGTCGCCCGCCCTGCACGCCTTCACCAGGCGCGCGTCCTGGATCCCGTCGAGGGTGAGCCTCACTTCAGGCATCCGCGTCCCTATCTGTTACCGGCCGGTAATGTCCGCTTATTCTTTCATACGATCCTCAAGGGCTGGCGGGTTCAGCGAGGTGAGGGTCGCATTCTGATATCATTTAGGCGCCTGTCACCGATCTGGAGGTGTTTACACGGATGAGCAAGTCTCGAGAAGAAACAATCAAAGAGATGAAATCAAAGGGCTACGACGTGCTGGTCATAGGCGGAGGCGTCACCGGCGCTTGCATCGCGCGCGATGCCGCCCTGCGTGGCTTCACCTGCGCCTGCGTCGACAAGAACGACTGGGCGTTCGGTACCAGCAGCCGCTCGTCCAAGATGATACACGGCGGCATCCGCTATCTGGAGATGTTCGACTTCAAGCTCGTGTTCGAGGCGTGCCGCGAGCGGCGCCAGCTGCTGTTGAACGCGCCGCACCTGGTTTACCCGCAGGCGTTCACGTTCCCGATCTACAGGGGCGACAAGAACGGCATATTCATGATCGAGTCCGGCCTCATCCTCTACGACGTCCTGGCGCTGTTCCGCAACGTCCAGAACCACTGGATGTACATGCACGACAAGGCCATGGAGCTCGAGGAAGGGCTGGACAGCGACAAGCTCAAGGCCGTCGGGGTCTTCTTCGACTGCTCGACCGACGACGCCAGGCTGACCCTTGCGTTCGCCCTCACCGCGATACACGACGGGGCGGACTGCGCCAACTACCTGGAGGTCGTCAACCTGCTGCGCGACGGCGACCGGCTGGCCGGCGCGCACGTGCGTGACGTCCTCACCGGCGAAGAGTTCGATATCGAGTCGCGCATCGTGGTCAATGCCGCGGGCGCGTGGGGGGACGAGGTCTGCGAGCTCGACGAGCCCGGAGCGCCCCAGAAGCTGCAGCTGACCAAGGGCTCCCACATCATGGTCCCGCGCGGGCGCGCCAGGACCAAGAACGCGCTGCCCATCGTGAGCCCCGCCGACGATCGCCTGATGTTCGTCATCCCCCGTGGCCACTTCTCGCTCATCGGCACCACCGACACTTACTATCACGAGGACCTGGACAACCCGTTCGCGACGCGCGAGGACGTCGAGTACATCCTCGAGGCCGCGAACGACATCCTGCCCCGGATCAACCTGGACATGAGCGATATCGTCAGCACCTACTCGGGGCTGCGGCCGCTCGCGATGCAGGAGGGCGGCGAGGACGTGGCTGCAAGCAAGGTCTCGCGCGAGCACCGCATCTACCAGGGCCGCTCGGGCCTCCTCACCATTGCCGGCGGAAAGCTCACCACGGCCCGTTCGATGGCCGAGGAGATGGTGGACATGGTGGCCATGAAGCTGCTCAAGGAGTTCCACGTCAAGGCCAAGCGCCCCTGCCAGACCAAGAACAGGACGATACTTCACGTGCCCGAGCAGGACACCGAGGCCCGCGTCAGGGCCCTTGCCGGTAAGCTGAAGTACGACGACGACATACTATATGGGCTGTTCAAGCAGGGCACCGAGGCTCTGAACGTGCTCGCGCTGGTCGACGAGGACCCCTCCCTGGGCGAGCGGCTGGACCCGGTCATCCCGCACATCAAGGCGCAGATCCGCTTCGCGGTCGAGAGCGAGATGGCGCGCAGCCTCTCAGACTTCCTGGTGCGCCGCACCGAAATCTACTACACCGCTCCCGACCAGGGCCTGGGCGTGGCCGACGAGGTCGCGCGCATAATGGGTGGCCTGCTCGGCTGGAGCCCCGAGGAAGGAAAGCGTCAGGTCGAGGCGTATAAGGACACCGTCGCATTGTCGAGGCGGTACGCCACCGCCTCCTGAGTGCAAGCCGGGAGGTGAAACGCAAATAAAGGGGTCAGACCCCGAAACTAGACCCCGAAACTTGCGCGCCATGGACGGGATCCTGTTCGACGATCGCCTGGACGCGGGGCGCCGGCTGGCCGAGAGCTACACCGGCCCGACCGAGGACGTGGTCGTCTTCGGGATCGCGCGCGGAGGAGTGCCTGTAGGCTATCCGCTGGCCATCCACCTCACCGCCGTCCTCGACGTTATCACCGCTCGCAAGCTCCCTATTCCCTGGAGCCCGGAGATGGGCTTCGGCGCGATAGTGCCCGACGGCACCACAGTCCTCAATGACGAGGTGGTACGATCGACCGGGCTGGGGACCGACGAGATCGAAAAGATCGCGGGCGAGGTCCTCGAGGAGGTCCACCGGCGTGAGAGAGTCTACCGTGGCGGACGCGAGCAGGAGCCGATGAAGGACATGAACGTGGTGCTCGCCGACGACGGCCTCGCCACCGGCTACACCATGATCGCCTCGATAGAGATGGCCAAGAAGCAGGGCGCCCGCAGCATCCACGTGGCCGTGCCGGTGAGTCCCAGTGACACCGCCGACAGGGTGCGCCGCATGGTCGACCGGCTCCAGGTGCTGCACACGGTGCGCACCTACTCGTTCGCAGTGGCGAGCTTCTACCGCGACTTTCACGACATGAAGGACTCAGAGGTGCTCGAGACGTTGGAGAATGCTCGGGGTGTCCTCTCCGTCGATTCGACGGAGGCCGACTCACTCCGGAGAGGACACCCCTCGCCCGACTGAACTCGTTGGCCTAGCGCCAAATGCAACACAAGGGGTCTGACCCCCGCGAAGCCATATTTCAACAATCATCGATTGCACGCTCCCAATCATTCCTACTGGTCGGTAGTCATCTTAAATTGTTTTTACGATTACCCGGTCTGCTCAGGAACACACAATATCTTGTCACACCCTCCTGGTAG
>DAIQAV010000173.1:0-4945 GCA_036781505.1 Candidatus Anoxymicrobiaceae bacterium
TGTCGGTCTGCTCGACGCGCAGCTCATCGGGCTCCAGTCCCTGCGCGCTCGCGAACCCCAGGGCTGCCTTTGTCCAGTTGCCGTCAGCGTCCTTCGCCGCCGCCAGCGGCGGGCCGGCCTTGCGCGTCACCTGACCGGAGGCCCTGTCCGCCAGGCCGCGGACCGTCACGGCGAGCCGCCTCGGCGTGGCGAGAGTCCATATCTCATCGTGGGAGAGCCGCGCCTTCACCAGGAGGTCGCGCATGTTGCGCTCCAACTGGGCCAGCGCGTCGTAGACGGCGGAAGAGGGCAGCTCCTCTGTGCCTATCTCGAGAAGGAGGTCAGGCATCGCTGCGCGCCCCCTCTCCCCACGCTCCCAGCAGAGGGTAGCCCTCCGCCTCGCGCCATTTCATGAACAGCTGCGCGCAACCACGCGCGAGCGCCCTAACCCTGCCGATGAACCCGGTGCGCTCGGTGACGCTGATGGCTCCGCGGGAGTCCAGCAGGTTGAAGATGTGCGAGCACTTGAGGCAGGCGTCGTAGGCCGGCTGCAGCAACCCCTTGGCGATGAGGCTTTTGCTCTCGGCCTCGAAGTCGGCGAACAGCCTGTAGAGCAGCGCCGTGTCGGCCTCCTCGAAGTTGTATCTGGACCACTCGACCTCCGACTGCCGGTACAGCTCGCCGTAAGAGACCTCTTCGTTCCAGGCGACGTCGAAGATGTTGTCCACGTTCTGCACGTACATCGAGATGCGCTCGAGGCCGTAGGTTATCTCCGCCGAGACCGGGCGGCAGTCGAAGCCGCCGGCCTGCTGGAAGTAAGTGAACTGGGTGATTTCCATCCCGTCCAGCCAGACCTCCCAGCCCAGCCCCCAAGCGCCGAGAGTCGGTGACTCCCAGTCATCCTCGACGAAGCGGATGTCGTGGTCGGCGGGGTCTATGCCCAGGCCGTAGAGGCTCTGCAGGTACAGGTTGATGATGTCAGGCGGCGACGGCTTGGAGATGACCTGGAACTGGAAGTGCTTGCCCACGCGGTTGGGGTTCTCCCCGTAGCGCGCGTCGGTCGGGCGTCTGGAGGGTTGAACGTAGGCCGTCCTCCATGGCTCGGGTCCCAGGCACCTGAGCAGAGTCGCGGGGTGGAACGTGCCGGCTCCCACCTCGAGGTCGTAGGGCTGCGCCAGGACGTGGCCGCGCTCGGACCAGTATTTCTCCAGCGATAGTATTATCTGCTGCAGGGTCAGCGGCATCCGGGCTCCACTCTACTTGATGATTAACCGGGCCAGGAACGGATAAAGGCCGAAGCCAATAACCCCGGCCAGCAACGCATATTCTAACCCCTTGCGCCAGTAAAGGTAACCCAGCAGCGTGACCAGCGAAAGAGCCAGGAAGCCGGCGCCTATCACGCTCAACCGGGGGCTGATCCCGCCCGCCGTGCTTATCCAGTAGATGTAGCCGAAGCAGATGATGGTGGCCCCGATTATCGCCGCCCAATGGGGCTCGAGGTGCAGCTTCTCGTGGTACTTCGCGAACACCCACACCAGCACGCTCACCACCAGGAACGTGAACAGTATCTCGTTGCCGACCGCGATGTTGATGTAGGAAAGCGCGTACTTCCAGGCGGCGACCTTTTTGAAGTCGCCTCCCTTGATGAAGCCGAGTGACTTGGTGATCCAAGTCGCGATCAGCGGCAACGCCATCGCGGCCAGGGCGAACGGGATGGACCAGACCAGCAGGTCCTGCGCGTCCGAGCCGGAAGCCTCGCTCACCACGGCCTTATCCAGGAACGGCGTCCCCAGATCCGTACGTCTCTGCACGTTGAGCGCCAGGAAGGCGAACAGCGCCGACTGGATGAACAGGAACAGCGCCTGGTAGAGCAGGAAGTCCGAGAAAGTCGGCTTCCTGGGGGGCACCGGCTTCTCGCTGGCGTGTGTCTTCTGCTCGGCGGCGGTCTTGTACTTGTCCTGGAACTTCTTGAGCTCGACCGGGTACTGCTTCTTGAACTTCGCGTACGCGGTGTTGGCGTCCTGGATCGCGAGCGGGTACTGCAAAAGGGCCGCTACAGCGATCAGCACCAGCAGCACCAGGTACACCTTCATCTCCAGGGTGCCCTTCCTGACCAGGTTGAAGTTCGGCTGCTGCTGCGGCTCGGCCTTGGCTTTGGTGCCCGGCTTGGTTGTGGCGGCCTTGGCGCCAGCGCCCTTGCCTCCTGTGGCCGCTCCGGCCCTGACCGGCGCCTTCTTGGCGGTCTTCTCCTCGGGCGCCTTGCCCTTCGCGTAGCTCGGCTTGCGGGCGCTCGAAGTCGGCTTTTTCTTCTTTTTCTTGGCCATTGCGGGTTTTTACCTCGATTCAGTTTCCACCTATTCTATAATAGATGGATAAGATGGGCGCTCGGCTGAGTGGAACATCCCGGCTTACGGCCGGACAACCAGTAGGAGGCAGCATGTTCGATTTCCTCATGACAAAGGAACAGAAGGAGCTCCAGGAGGAGGTCCGCGATTTCACCCGCTCCATCGACCGGCAGTACTTGCTGGACATGGACGCAGAGAAGATCCAGTTCCCCAAGGAGATCCTGCTGGAGGCGGCCAGGCGCAACCTGCTCGGTCTGCGGTTCCCCAAGGAGTACGGCGGCCGCGGCCTGGGCTGGGTCGAGGAGTGCATAGCGATCGAGGAGGTCGCGACACTCGGCATCCCGCCCGCCTGCCTCTACTCGCTGGTCTCGATCGTGGGAGAGTGCACCAACGAGTTCGGCAACACCGAGCAGAAGGAGAAGTATCTCAAGCCGACCTGCGAGGCCAAGAAGTTCTGCTCCGAGGCTCTGACCGAGCCCAGGGGCGGCTCCGACTTCTTCGGCGCCGCCACCACCGCCGTTAAGGACGACGGCAGCTACGTGCTCAACGGCCAGAAGAGGTTCATCGTGGGCGCCGAGGGCTCCGACTACTTCATGGCCTACGCCAAGACCGACACGGAAGGCCCGCCGCGCGACAGCCTCTCCTGCTTCCTGGTCGACCGCGACGAAAGCATCGAGGTGCGCCACGTCTACGGCCTGATGGGAGCGCGCGGAGGCGGCACCGGCCGCGTCATGTTCCACGACACCAAAGTGCCCGCTGAGAACATCGTCGGCGCCCAGGGCGACGGCGGCAAGATCTTCTACCGGATGATGATCCCCGAGCGCCTCACCTCCGCTGCCGGCTCGCTCGGCGGCGCGCGCGCGGCCATCGAGGTCGCGGCCAGGTACACCACCAAGAGGAAGGCGTTCGGCCAGCAGATCAAGAACTTCCAGGCCGTGTCCTTCAAGATCGCCGAGGCGCAGACGGAGCTCGACGCCGCCCGCGCCCTGGTGTACGCCACCGCCCGCGCCATCGACAGCGGACAGGTCAGCGCGGGAAGGCTGCGCCGGATGGTGTCGGAGTCCAAGAAGTTCTCGACCGAGATGGCCTGGCACGTGGTGAACCACGCGATGCAGGCCATGGGCGGGATAGCCTACACCAACGTGTACCCGATCGAGAGGATGCTCCGCGACACCAGGCTCATCATGATCTGGACCGGCACCAACGAGATCATGAACCTGATCATCCAGCACGAGCTCTACAAGGAACTGGGGGCGGAAGTGAAGGCCGCCGGCCGGGACACGGAGTTCGATGCCCCAGAGGCTTATAACGAAGAAGAGAAGATATACGAATAGTAATATCTGAGGTGTGCCGGGGGCAGCTCGTTTGCTTGCTGTCTCCGCATGTGTGATCAGCAGAGTCTCTAAACCTCTCGATGCTGCGAAGGCTGCGCAAACGACCTGCCCCCGGCACTTTCGCCATTTATTACGCCGGATAGACTTCTATCTCTATTAGCCTACATTCATAGAGTCCCGGGCCGTGGCTCTTCACTGGGGAAGAAAAAGGGCGAAGACTTCCATCACGTCGGATAGCCTCTGGCTCGTGTTGCGTAGCGCCTCTGAAATCGCGGGTCAAGAAAAACGCACCACTGGGGTCAGGCGCCAGCAGTGCGTCTTCTGGTGTGCTGAGAGGGTCTAGGTCTTGCCCGGGAACGGACTGACGTTCGCCGGGGTGGTGAAGACTATCTTCTCGTTGAATGCGCTGAACGTCACCGACTGGTTCAGGCCGACGTTATCGCCCGGCTCCGCGTAACCCTGCTTGATCAGGTCGGAGTTTGCCTTGATGGTTATCGAGACGTCCTCCCTCTTAAAGAAGCTGTTGTTCTTGAGCACGTAGAAGTCGAGCACTATCTTCGCGGCGGCCAGGTCGTCGACTGTCCTGGTCTGGTTGCCGCTGGGGTCCTTCAACAGGTCGGTGATGATGGGGAGCTTCACGAACTCCTTCATGTCCGGCTCGGCCTGGAGGTGGTAACACGCCTCGCCCTGGACGTTGGTGTCGCCCAGCTTCTTGATGCTCTTGAACGACTTGATGTACTGCGAAACCGACAGGAACTGGGTCGCCGGCTGCGTCGCCTGGACGGACGGGGGGACCTCGTACCAGTTGCCCGCGAGCTGCCAGTACTGCTTGTCGCCGATCTGCAGCTTGGTCACCATGACCCCGCTCACCAGCTCGGTCTTGACCTTGGAGTTCTGGGTCTTGAGGTCGATGTCGCCTTCAGACTTCTGCACGTAGTTCTGGGGCTGTACCTTGCCCTGCGCCAGCGGCGCGCGCGGCAGCTTCTGTGTCGAATCGGACACGAAATGTACCGTGACCAGGTCGTTGTCGGCTTTGGTGGCGTCCTTCATTATCTGCTCGGCGCTCGGGCCGAAGCACCCGGGCAGCGTGAGCACCAGCGCAAGCGCCAGTGGCACCAGCAGTAAAAGGACCAATAACTTCTTCATCTGTCACCTCACGTTGAAATGGTTTCGCAAAACGGGTTCCGCAGCGTCAGGCCTGTCCGACTACCGATAATTATAACGATGGTACCTGGAATGATAAGAAACGGACGCCCTCTATATACTCGGTTTGTATAGCAAAACGAC
>DAIQAV010000174.1:0-4923 GCA_036781505.1 Candidatus Anoxymicrobiaceae bacterium
CCCGTCTTGAGTCAAGCCTTACTCCTCTTCCGTCCGCTCTCCGACCTGGAACCGCTCGAAACGCCTGACCTGGACCTTCTCGCCGAGCTTGGCGGCCGTCTGCGTCACCAGCTCGCCCACCGACACCGACGGGTCCTTGATGAACGGCTGCTCCATCAGGCACCACTCCTGGAAGAACTTGTCGAGCATGCCATCCACTATACGGTCCAGGACCTTCTCCGGCTTGCCTTCGGCCTCGGCCTTCGCGCGGTATATGGCCTTCTCCGATTCGACCAACTCGGTCGGGACCGACTCGCGGTCCAGGTACTTCGGGTTGACCGCGGCTATCTGCAGCGCGATGAAATGAGCAAGCTCGCCGAACTGCTCGTTTCGCGCCACGAAGTCGGTCTCGCAGTTGAGCTCGACCAGCGCGCCGATCTGCCGCCCCAGGTGTATGTAGGACTCGATGATGCCCTGGTCCGCGGTTTTCTCCTGCCGCTTCTTGGCGCTCGCCAGGCCCTTCTCCCGCAGCGCCTTCACGGCCTGATCGAAGTCACCGGAACACTCCTGGAGGGCGCGCTTGCAATCCATCATGCCCGCGCCCGTCTTGGTGCGAAGCTCTTTCACCTGTCCCGCCGCTATCTCTATTTCCGCCATTCTCTATGTCTCCCGCCTTCAATCCGGCCGGGCGTGCCCGTCCGGCGTCACTGGTATTGTTACTCGCCCTCCGGTAGCTCCGCCGCCGGCGACGTCCCGCCCGGCTCGAGCTCGGCCAGCTCCTCGACGGCCTCAGTGACCGCCTCCGCAGCCATCTCCTCGGACTCTTCTCCCGAGAACTCGGGAATAATAGCCGGGCCGCTGATGTCCTCGGGGGAAGCGCTGTACGCCGGCACCGCGCCGCCGACCCTGACCGGCGCGTTCTCGAACTTCTCGCGCGCCACCTCGGCCTGCTCGGCCATCTCCTCGGCGAGCCTGGCCTCTCGCATTCCCTCACCGTCGATGACCGCGTCGGCCACGACCCTGCACAGAAGGCTTGCCGCCCTGATGGCGTCGTCGTTGCCGGGGATCACGAAGTCGACCTCCTCGGGATCGCAGTTGGTGTCCACCAGCCCGATGATGGGTATGCCCAGCTTGCGGCCTTCGGCCACGGCGATGCGCTCCTTGCGCGGGTCGATTACGAATATCATCGAGGGAAGCGAGTGCATGTTGCGTATGCCCTCGAGGTTGCGGCGGAGTTTCTCTATCTGCCGCCTGACCTGCAACGCCTCTTTCTTGGGAAGGAGCTCCAGCTCGCCCTCGCGGTCGCGCCTCTCGAGCTCGTCCATGTACATGATGCGCGAGTGGATGGTCGAGAAGTTGGTGAGCGTTCCGCCCAGCCAGCGCTGGTTGACGAACGGCATGCCGCAGCGCACCGCGTGCTCCTCCACCGCTTCCTGGGCCTGCTTCTTGGTGCCCACGAAAAGGAGCGTGCCGCCGGCGGCGACGGCGTTCCTCATCGAGTTGAAGGCCGTCCCGATCATGACCAGCGTCTTCTGCAGGTCGATGATGTAGATGTCGTTCCGCTCGGTGAAGATGTAGGGCTTCATCTTGGGGTTCCACCGGCGGGTCTGGTGTCCGAAGTGCACTCCTGCTTCCAGGAGCTCCTGCATCGTGACTACAGGTTGAGTCATTCTGTTTTTCCTCCGTTTGGTTTCGCCTCCCCCGCGTTCATCCCCCGCGGCCACCCGTAGGCACCGGCCGCGAAGTCCAGCGGGGTGTGTATTTTCGTCGGTTCGCACCGCCAAATCTTCACAAGTGTAGTATAGCCGCGAACCAGTCGCAAACAGGCGCCGGGTGAGACGGGCGCCCTCAGTCGTAATCGAAGCCGAGCGAGGTGCCCAGCCTGGCGCGCAATCTCAGGATCGCCTTGGTGTGCATCTGGCAGACGCGGGACTCGGTCACGGACAGCACCTCGCCTATCTCCCGCATGGTCAGGCCCTCGAAATAGTAGAGGCTCACCACTATCCGCTCGCGCTCGGGAAGGTGGTTGATCGCGCCGGCGATCATGTCCTTCATCTCCTCGATCTCGAAAGTCTTGGACGGGTCCTTGATCTTCACGTCCTCGACCGTGTCGGCGAGGCTGATCTTGTCGGGGCGGTCGCCCGAGACGGTCCACAGCTCGTCGAGCGCGACCAGCGAGATGAGGGACATCTTGCCCAGCAGGTTCAGGTACTCGTCAAGCGTCACGCCGAGCTTCTCAGCGACCTCCTCGTCGGTGGGTATGCGACGGAGCTCGCTCTCCAGCGCGATGTAGGCCCGCTCGATCTCGCGCGCCTTGAACCTCACCGAGCGGGGCACCCAGTCGTCGGCGCGCAGCTCGTCGATTATCGCGCCCTTGATGCGCGCGATCGCGTAGGTCTCGAACTTGATGCCCCTGTCGGGGTCGTACTTGTCTATCGCGTCGAGAAGACCGAAGACCCCGTAGGAGACCAGGTCCCCGAACTCGACCGACGGCGGCAGCCCCGACGAGACGCGGCCGGCCACGTACTTCACCAGCGGCGAGTAGTGAAGGATCAACTGTTCCCGCGCCTCGGGCGAGCGGTCGGCCTTGTAGGTGGCCCACATGCGGCCGGCGTCTTGCTCCGGCTTGGCGCCGTCGGCCTTCTTGGCCGTGCTGGTCCCCGGCTTGCCTTTGGTCTCCGATCGCGCCATCCTAGTGCTCCGTTCCGCAAATACGATGGCATTCGAGCGCCCCTGCATCCACTCCAACCGCGTTCCGCTCCGTCGCCGTACTCCCCGAGTACGCCTCGGTCGCGCGCCTTGCCGGCGCGGCGAGGAAACGCTCTCGGTGCTTCAGCGTACTTGCGGAACGGAGCACTTGCCCCTCAGGCGCGCGGATGGCTCTGCTCATAGGCTTTCCTGATCTCAGCTCTGGTCAAGTGCGTATATATCTGCGTGGTCGCCACGTTCTGATGCCCGAGGAGCTCCTGGACGGCTCGCAGGTCCGCGCCGTGCGCTAACATGTGCGTGGCGAACGTGTGCCTGAACGTGTGGGGGCTCACGTTTCCGCCCGTCGCAAGCTGGCGCGCCTGGTGCTCGACTATCCTACGCACCTGGCGCTGGTCGATCGGCGACCCGCGCTTGCCGAGGAACATATGATCGCCGCTTGCCGGGGATCGATCCGCCAACAGGGGGCGCTCGCTCGCCAGGTAGCTCTCGCAGGCCCGCACGGCAGGGCGGCCCACGAGGGCAACCCGCTCCCGATCGCCTTTTCCCACGACGCGCATGATGCCAGCCTCGAGGTCGACATCTGAGAGCCTGAGCCCACAAAGTTCGCCTACCCTGACTCCCGTTGCGTACAGCACCTCTATTATAGCGCGGTCGCGAAGCGCAAGTTCCGCCTGCTCCGCTGGCGCATCGACGATCGATTCCGTCTCTCGCTCAGTGAGGTAGCGGGGCAGCCTCCTGCCCTTGACCGGAAACGAGAGCGTGGTGGACGGGTCGCGCTCGAGCGCGCCGGTCTGGGCGAGGAAATGGAAGAACGCCCTCAGGCAGGCACACCTGCGCGAAACGGTCGAGCGCGCGTAACCCAATGCCTGCTGGTTGGCCAGGAAGGAGCGAAGCGTCTTGTGGTCCACCGTGGACAGGTCGTCGATGCCCGCTCTTTCGGCGAACTCCTCGAACTGGACCAGGTCGCGAGCGTACGACGAGACGGTGTTCGGTGACAGGTTCCTCACACTCCTGGCGTGATGGAGGAAAGCATCGACAAGTTCGTGGGTCCCGGGAGTCGGGGCGCCGTCGGTGGAAGCCATCAACCCTCTCTATCCAGTGCACATTGCCGTGGCGTCGCGCAAGCCTCAATCGAATATACTCTCCGCAGGGGTTTTCTCCTTGATATGACGGATGTCAGCAGGGAGACGACCTCTGTTAGTTATTTATACTATATTATACTGAATGTTATTATTGTTGACTAGTGTTACTTGCCCCGGGAGGGCCTGGATGAGCCGTGGGGATGTCTTCGCCCGAATCGAGAGAGCCTCCGACCGGCTTGCCGAACTGCTCGTGGAGCTGATGCGGATCGACACCTCCGTCCCACCGGGAAACAACTACCCGGCTTTCGTAGACCACGTCGAGCCGCTCCTGCAGGCCGCCGGGATGACCTGCGAGCGCGTGATCGTGCCCGAAGAGCGCTGGCGCAAGATCGACCTGCCTCTGGAAGGCGCCAGAGTGAATCTCTCCGCCAGGCTCGGCTCGGGCAAGCCGCCGCTCACGATCTACGCGCACATGGACGTCGTCCCCGCCGGCGACGGCTGGACTGTGGACCCGTTCGCCGGGATCTTTGAAGACGGTATGGTGACGGGCCGGGGCGCGATAGACATGAAAGGCTGCATACCTCCCGCCATCGTGGCGCTGGAGATCATAAAGGAGATGGGCCTCGAACCCGCCTGGGACATCACCTTCCTGCTGTGCACCGACGAGGAGATCGGCATCGACCCCGGGGCCAGGTACCTGGCCGAGCAGGGATACTTCAAGCCGCCGGTGCTGCACCTGGAGGGCGGAGGGCAGGGGCCGATGATGGCGGGCGCCAACGCCGGTTCCCTGAAAGCGACCATTACCGTAACGGGCCGCTCGATCCATGTGGGGCTGGGCTTCCTGGGGATAAACGCTCTGGAGGAATCTCTACCGGTCATGGAAGAGCTGATGAAGCTC
Source organism: Candidatus Anoxymicrobiaceae bacterium (assembly GCA_036781505.1). GTDB lineage: Bacteria > Actinomycetota > Geothermincolia > Fen-727 > Anoxymicrobiaceae > FEN-680. The sequence continues at coordinate 4,669 of DAIQAV010000174.1, forward strand.
AAGGCGTCCGTGGAGAAACGCGAGTCGACGTTCGTCTCCTACCCCATAGGAGGCATACCTTCTCCCAGGCTGACGCCGACGTTCAACCAGACCGTGATGCGCGCCGGAGACAAACTCAACGTGGTGCCGGGAAAGGCGGAGATACTCCTGGACAGGCGCTTCGTCCCCGGAGAGGACCTGGAAGAGGTCAAGGACGAGATACGCCGCGCGGTCGCGGCGGCGAGGGAGCGCGGCAAGGCCCGAATCGACGTCGAG
>DAIQAV010000175.1:0-4921 GCA_036781505.1 Candidatus Anoxymicrobiaceae bacterium
GCGTATAGGTCCGCGCGGCCACATACAGGCACTTGAGCTCCTCCATCGGCGAGTCGTTGGGCTCCTCCTGCAGGTGCTGCAGGTAATCGTGCATGCTGAAGGTCCGTATCCGCCCGTCGCGCCCCTGGACCCGCACTGGGCGGTTCTCGTCGGTCTTGGAGAACGTGATGCCCGTGTAGTAAAAATTGAGGATGGTGTGGTAGTCCTGTCCGGCCAGGGCCCGGTAGTGGACGCCGTCCATGCACATGCCGACCCCGTGCGCCCTCCCGTATCCGACGAAGTCGTAGACCTGCTCGCCGGCCCCGCTAGCCGCCGTTGCGGGCGCGAGCGATATCACCAGCAGTGATACCGCCAGCAGCAGCGCCATGGCGGCGGCGGTGAGGGTGCCTGTCGTTGTGCGATTCATGTCTTCAGTCACACCTTTGCGTCCCGTTGACGGACGTTACCTTCCAGTGTACCCCTCGGCGAAGTACCAGCGGGTGGCGGGTCCGGTAACCCCGTGCTCGCACGAGCCGCCGGACTTGCCCTGGTAACGGAAGTACATCGAGCGCTCCGCCGTCACCGGCAGGTCGCTGGTGATGGCGGTCGAGACCTCGGTCGACTCGAGCCCCTTGACCTTGTTGACCGCGATCGTGTAGCGGCTCTGGGCCGCGATCTTGTAGGACTGTTCCAGGTGCCGCCCGCCCGGCAGCAGGAAGCTCACGCTCACGTTGGCGGTCTCCCTGCTGGGGTTGGAGATCAGCACGTAAGTGTCGAAGCCAGGTCCCGTGTAGCCTTCGGCCAGGTACCATTTGTCTGAAGGGGCGGTGACGCCGAACGCGTCGTGGCCGCCGGTAATCCCGTTGTAGGTGAAGTACATCGCCCTCTCGGCAGCGACGGGCTTGTCCGACCTGACCCTCGCGGAGAACGCCTTCTGCTCCCAGCCCTTGATGTTCTCCACAGTCACGGTCTGGCGCGAGTGCGCGTCAAGGGTCAGGTAGACGTCGCTCTTCTGGCCGTCGTCGGACTGCAGCGACAGGCACGTGTGGGCTGGCGCGTCGTTGGGGTTGGCAATCAGGATGTAGGTGTCAAAGCCGCCGGCCGTATAGCCCTCGGCAAAGTACCAGTTCGGCGACAGCGCGGTCACGCCTCCCGCGTTGCTGCCCTCCCTGATCCCGTGGTAGTCGAAGTACATCGAACGCTCGACCACGACCGGCGCGCCAGCATCGACACGCGTGGAGAACTCGGCCTGCTCCATTCCCTTCACCGAGTCGACCGCCACCGTGTAGCGCGCGTAAGGCGCCACGGTGAAGAAGATCTGCTGAGTCGCGCCCCCCGTCTTGAGGAAGGTCATCTTGACGGGCGCGGGAGTGCCGCCCGGGTTCTGCACCAGGATATAGGTGTCGAACTTGTACGCAGTGCAGCCCTCAGCGAGGAACCAGGTCGTCGCGGGGGCGAGCGCTCCGGCACTGGTGTGCCCGCCGGGGTACTTGCCCTGGTAGTTGAAGTACATCGACCGCTCCGCCACGACCTGCCCCCCGGTGGCCTCGACCGTGGTCGATGCCTCCTCGTTGAGGAGCGTGTCGTCCATCTTGACCGTCTTCCTGCTGGACGGGTCCAGCTTTACGCTGACCGGCACCCGCCTGCCGTCTGGCAGCATGTAGGTCAGGGTGGCGGCGGCGGGCGTCGGGTCAGGGTTCTCGAGAAGGAAATAGGTGTCGAACGAGTCCGGGTCCCCCTCGGCGATGACGCGCTTGCCGCAGGCGAAGTGGTCCGAGTAGTAGCCCGAGGCTATGGACTGCACGCTTACCCCCGCGTTGCTCCCCGTCGAGTGTATGAACAGTCCGTGCCCGACGTACATGCCGGCGTGGCCGACGTAGTCGGACTTCCCCGGGTCCGAATAGAAGAATATCGGGTCGCCCGGCAGCAGGGCGTCCTTGGACAGCGTGGCGTAGCGCGGGTCCTTGGCCTGGTCGTCCGCGGTCCTCTGCATCGAGTAGCCCATCGACCTCTCCAACACGAAGTAGACCAGCCCCGAGCAGTCGTAGCCGCCCTCCTCGTCGCAGTCGCCGCCCCACACGTAGGGGTAGCCGATCTTGGAGAACGCCAGGTCGAGCGCCCTCTTCCTCGCGGGGCCGGCCAGCGGGCTCTGGCACTGCGACCAGGTGAACAGGTCGGTGACCGAGCTCTTCCGCCACCTGTCGAGCTGGTCGCAGGCCTGCACGCTGTAGGCCATCTCGCCCCTGGGGTAGGCCCGGCTCGGCCACACCTTGGTGTTGCTGAACTTGAGGTGGAGGTCGTGCGCGACGATCGAGGTCCCGCTGTAAGGCGGGCTCCCCGGCCATATCCCGGCGGCCGACCTGGCCTCGTCCATGAGCCCCAGCCCCTGAACCAGCCCGCCCAGGGCGGTGGCAGCGTTCACGGCCTCTCCCCTGCGGAAGGTGCCGTCGGGGTATCGCCCGACGTAGCCGTGCTTCACCGCGATGTTGGCGAAGGCGAAGTCCTTGTCGGTCTTTGCTATGTCGGTGAAGGCGATCGACGGGTCGACCGCCTCGGCGGTGTTCCCGAAGAGTCGCACCAGCGTACAGGCGTAGTCCATCTTGGTGACGGGGTCGGCCGGGTGGAAGTTGCCGTCGGCGCCCCCGTTCATGAAGCCTTTGTTGGTGGCATAGTCTATCGCCTGCACGATCTCTGCCGGCTGGCCGGCCAGGTCGGGGAACGACTGCGCGCTCGCGCGAGGGGGCGCCAGAAGCGAGGCCGGGCAGGCGAGTAGCGCCGCCAGCAGCAGCGCCGCCGCGATCCGTGCCCACCTCGTGCGCGACTTTGAGACATTCATCGTCATCATCTACCTGGTGCAGCCTTCGGCGAAGTACCAGTTCAGCGAGGGCTCGGTCGTGCCCATCGCGTTGTGCCCGCCGAACTTGCCGCCGTAGTTGAAGTACATCGAGCGCTCCACCACCAGCGGAACGGTCGAGGTCACGTGGGTCGAGAACTCCGCCGCGCCCAGCCCGTCGACAGTGTTCACCTTGAGGGTGCGGCGCGATACCGCGGGCACCGGGAGCACCACCCGCTTGACGTTGCCGTCAGGCAGCATGAAGTCGATCTTGGCGCTGGCGTCCTGAGGCGAGGGGTTCTCCAGCAGGATATAGGTGTCAAAGCTCTGGGCGGTGAAGCCCTCAGCCAGGTACCACTGCGATGAGGGCGCGGTCACGGCCGTCGAGTTGGTGCCCTCGGTTATCCCGAAATAGTTGAAGTAGATGGAGCGTTCGACCACCACCGGCACGCTCGATCCCACGGCCACCGACACGTCGGTCGCCTCCAACCCCGGCACCTCGTCGACGTGGATCGTCTTCCTGGTGCGCGGGCCCATCTCCTCGCGGGTGGTCACCACCTTGCCGCCCGGGACCAGGTAGTCCATGCGCACCGAGGCGTTGGTGCTGCCCGGGTTCTCGATGAGCACGTAGGTGTCGAAGCCTTTGCCCGTGTATCCCTCCGCCAGGTACCAGGTCCTGGACGGGGCGGCCACGGCCGGCGAGTCGTGCCCCCCGGAGATGCCCCCGTGGTTCTTGAAGTACATGGCCCGCTCGACCACCACCGGCAGGCGTGAAGTGACGCGAGTCGAGAAGTCGGCCTTGGCCAGGCCGGCCACGGTCGAGCAGTCCAGGGTGCACCGGGAGTGCGGCTTGAGCGAGAGCGTGCATTCGACGTTCTGCCCGTTGGAAAGCATGAACTGCGCGGTGACGGCGTTAGCCTCCGCCTGCGGGTTCTCGATGCAGATGTAGGTCGTGAATCCCCAGTTGGTCGAGCCCTCCGCCAGGTACCAGTCGCTGGCGGGCGCGGTGACGCCGGGCGCGTCGTGCCCACCCCTTCCCTGGCTGAAGTTGAAGTACATGGAGCGCTCGGCCACGATCGGCACGCCGTTGGTGCTGGCGACCGAGGCGGACAGCGCCTCGTTCGGCTCCTCGTCGTCGACGTGGACCGTGTACCTGGAGAGCGGGGGTATCTCGATCTTCTGGACGTCCTGGCGGCCCGACTCGGTCAGGTAGGTTATGTCCACGTCGGAAGTCTGTTTCGCGTCCGGGTTCATCATCAACAGGTACTCGTCGAAGAGGCCGGGGTCTTTGAGGTAATCCTGGATTCCGGCCGCGACGCCGTCCGCGATCTTCTGCCTGAACTTGGGGTCCTCCAGCATCTTGGCCTCGGCCGGGTTGGTGAGGAACGCGCCCTCGACCAGCGCCGAGGTCATGTTGGTGTGCTTGAGGACGTAGAAGCCGGCTTTCTTGACCCCGCGGTCCTCGAGCTTGAGCCTCTTGACCACCTCCTGGTGCACGGCCGTCGCAAGCCTTCTCCCGTCCTCGGAGCCGTAGTAGGCGTAGGTCTCGGTGCCCTCCGAGTCCGTGAGGTAGGCGTTGTTATGGATGGCCATGAAGATCGTCGCGCCCGCGTTGTTGGCGATGTCGCAGCGCTGCTGCAGCGAGACGGTCTGGTCGCCGGTCCTGGTCATCAGGACGGAGTAGCCGTTTGCCTGCAGGATCGCGCGGGCGCGCAGGGCGATGTCGAGGTTGACCACCTTCTCCTGGACGCCGTTGTAGAAGGCGCCGGAGTCGTCACCTCCGTGGCCGGGGTCCAGGCACACCAGGGGGCCGCGCCCCGAGGAGGGCACGGGGGCGCCCTGCACCACCGCCAAGGGGGCGAAAACCATCACCAGTATTGCCGCAGCCGCGGCCGCGGATAGCGCCCTGTTCCTTAGGAAACCGTGCATCATCCTCCAAATAAAAAGCCAGGCAAACCCGGATATCACTCCGGCTCCCTGGCAAAAGGATTTCATATTCAGTTCGGCTGCCGATTATAACATAGATTTACTTCTCTAATCGGCTCCCGCTAACCTTGGGGACACCTGTAAGAAGCCCAAGTCAAGACATGCCTCTCCCTGATCCCCGCT
>DAIQAV010000176.1:0-4772 GCA_036781505.1 Candidatus Anoxymicrobiaceae bacterium
CGCGACAGGTTTTCGTTCGCTTCCACGAGGCGGCGGGCCAGCCTGTCCAGCAGCTCGGGCGCCCACCAGTCCATGTTCGCGGTAAGGCCCATGACCATGACCAGCGGTGGGCCTTCCCCGGTCCGCCGGTAGCACATCTCGACGTCGCCGACCATCAGGTTTTCCATCGCGCACGCCTTTCTTGTCCCGTTCGCGGTCAGGCCTCCTCAGCGGGCTTCACGGCTCGATACAGCGACACGCTCCCCAGCGGCGTCAGCACCCTGGAAGTCTCGGCGACCCGCGTGAAGCCGGCATTCTCCATGTAATCGGGCAACCTGCCCGCGATGCTGTCCCTGGTCGTCTCGAAGCCGTCGAGCAGTTGCACCACGCCGAACGCGGCGCGGAAGAACGCGTTGGGCGCCTTGCCCCAATCGGCCACGTGGAGCTCGCCTCCGGGCTTGAGCACCCTGTGGACCTCTTCGAGTGTCTGCTGTTTGTGTTCGCTGCTGAGATGATGGAAGAAGAGGCTCGAGACTACCCGGTCGAAGCGCGCGCGCTCGAACGGCATCTGGTACGACAGCGCGTGGTAGAACGAGAGCACGATTCCGGCGCCCGCGGCTTTCTCCCTGGCCGTCTCCAGGATCTCATCGCTGCCGTCAAGGCCTATTACATCGGCTTGGAGGCACGATTCCTTCAGCTGGATAGTGAGCGTGCCGGTGCCGCATGCGAGGTCCAGCACCAGGTCGCCGTTCGAGACGCCGGCCTGCCTGACCAGCTCCGACTTGAACTTCGTCTCCCTGCAGGTCCAGCGGACCACCGGGTCGTAAACGGACGTGAGCCACGCGTAGCGCAGCGCGTAGCTGTAATGTCCTCCGTGCTCCTGGTCCATTATTGCTTCCAGACCCCTCCGGCCTTCTTGACCGCTTCCCCGAGCGCAGCCATCAGCTTGTCGGCCTCGCCGCCTTCGCCCAGCCCGATGAAGGCGGAGACCCGCTCAGGGCCGCCCCGGACAAAGCCGCGCACGTCGACCCCCGTGTCGGGCATGATCTCGTACTCCGGAGAACGCCGGTAGTCTCCGACCTCGATCTCGCTCAACCGCGCCCAGTTCACGTTGATCTTGCCGCGCCAATCGAGCACCCAGTACAGCATCTCGGGGGTGAGGACGATCGACAGGTGCTGTATCTCGCTCTCCTTGTCCTTCTTGTGTTTCTTGGTCGGCACCGAGGTCGTCTGGTAGCAGGCGATGACGTTCGCCTCCACTCCAGGAAGCTCGAACTTCTCGACGTCGGCCCGCAGCGCCGCAAGGACCTCCCCGGGCAGGTCCGACAGGCTGTGGTACTCGCTGGTGGTCCTGTCGAATAGAGTCCCCAATGGCTCCTCCCGTCTCGCGGCCTCGATCAGTCGGTCGACCAAATGGCCCGGACGAATCATAACAAGAATCGCGGCTGGTGGAAGCCTGCGCCGAAGCGTCTTCGGCCCCGGCCCCTGCCGGGCGCCCACAGGAAAAAGAATGGTACTGTTGAATAATTGGCAGAGCGGAGCAGAATAAGCCACGTGTGCCGGGACAAAGGCGTGAGGTAGGGGGGTCGGGGGATGAATCAGAAGAAGTTCGACATCGGCGAGTCGTTGAGGTTCGGCTGGGAAACGTTCAAGTCCAACGTTGGCTTCATCATCCTGATCGTTTTGATCTTCGGGGTCGTCGAGGGGATCTTCTCGGTCCCGACCTATGCCGTCAGGAACCAGGCGGTTATCTTCATCTTCGACATCCTCGGCTTCCTGATCAGCGTCTTCGTTGCCATCGCGGCAACAAAGATAAGCCTGCGCTTCCTCGCCGGCGGACCCGGCGATTTCACGGACCTCTACGAGGGCTACCCTCGCTTCCTCTCCATGCTGTTCGGGCAGATCCTCTATGCGCTGATCGTCATTGCCGGCATGATACTGCTGATAGTCCCTGGCATAATCTGGGGGCTCAAGTACCAGTTCTACCCTTACCTGATAATCGACAAGGACATGGGCTCGGTGGACGCGATCAAGAGGAGCGGCCAGATCACGATGCACCAGAAGGGCCACCTGTTCCTCTTCTGGCTCGCCGTGGTGGGCATAAACATCCTGGGCGCCATCGCCTGCGGGATCGGTCTGTTCATCACCATACCGCTCACTTTCCTGGCACACGCGCACATCTACCGCCGGCTGGAGTACGCCTCGGAGGTGGCACAGCCGGTCGCGCCGACGCCGGACCCGGCTCAGCCGGTTCCGCCAGCGCCCGAAGGTTGATGCTCAGGCCGCGCCGCTCTCGAGAGGGCCGTCGTCGATCTCCAGAACATCGGGAGGTATGACCGGCACTTCCTTCCCCGACGTCCGCATGCGCAGCAGCAGCGCGCCGGCGGCCAGGATCAACACGGCGCCGACGAGGTCCTGCCAGTTGGGAGACTCGCTCAGCAGTGCGAAGCCGAAGATCATCGCGCTCACCGGCTCGATGTACGAGAGCAGCGCGGCGTCCTGCGCTTTGACCCGCTTGAGGGCGTAGAAGTATATGAGGCCGGCGACGCCGAAGCTGACCGTCCCGAAGACCCCGATGGCGGCCCACCCTTTCGGCGTGACTATCCCGGTCAGGGGGATGGCGAAGCCGGCGGTGACCACCGCGGCGACCGTATTGGTCCAGAAGCCGATCGTCAGCGACGACAGGGTCTCGCGCAGCTTCTTCCAGATGAGCATCAACAGGCCCCAGAACACGGCCGAGGAGAACGCCAGCGCCAGCCCCTTCGCGCTCGAGCTCCCGCCGCCGCCAACCTGCCCCCAGGACAGAACGGCGGTTCCGGCGAGCGCGATGGCCAGGCAAAGGAAAGTCCCGCGCCCGGTCTTCTCCTTCAGCAGGAGTGGAGCCATCACCGCCACCAGCACCGGGAACAGGTACAGGATGAAAGTGGCCACGCCGATCGGCAGCAGGTTGTAGGCCTTGAAGACGCAGAAGGCGAAGGCGGCCGCGAGGAGGCCGCTGGTGAGGAGCAGTGGCGCCTGGCCCTTGGGCTTGAACTCTATTCGGCGCCGCGTCGCCAGCATGACGATCGAGTAGAACGCGACCGCGAAGAGCGAACGGTAGAAGATCAGCACCTGCTCGTGGCCGGCCAGGTGCGTCCAGCGGACGAAGACGCCGCTCGCGCCCCAGATGATGGGTGCGACGCACACCAGCGCGTAGTCCAGAGCCGTGCTCCCCTGCCGGGGCTCAAACATTTTCGTCTCTGTTTCTGATGTCATGTTGGGGACAGATACTTTCTACTTCTTTTTCTACTTTCGACTCTGTCGCCGGGCCACCGGTGTCCGTCAAGGATAATGTCCCGCGTCCGCCCGGCACAACCTGGGAGGTTATGCGACGAACGCCTGAGTGTTACAGTTCAACTGGACCTGAATTCACAAATATTCGAGGTTAAGATGGAACAAGGACTGGTCGTGCTCGCCGACCTCTACTTCGACGGCACCAACATCAGAGAGGGCGCGGTGCGGATCGAGGTCGAAGGCGCCACGATCGCGTCGATCTCCGACGCGGGGCCGGGAGGCCACGCGGGGCGCAGGGTCCTGGACGCCCGCGGATCGCTCATTGCGCCGGGGCTCATCAACACTCACACTCATACCGCCCGGGGCGGGATGTTCGACCCCAACGAGACAATCTCCGTCGACAGCATCGTGCGCAACTTCAGGGACATGCTGCGCGCGGGCGTGACCGCGCTGGGAGAGATGGGCGGGGCGCCCGGTCTTACTTCCGCGCTGCGCGAGCGCTTCAGGAAGAGCCCCGAATGCGGGCCGGACATCTTCGGCTGCGGTCCCCTGATCACCGCGCCCGGCGGCTATCCGCTGGACTGGATGCCGAAGGCCGTCGCGATGCTGGGGGTAGCGCTTCCCTGCGTGACCGCAGAGGACGCACGCCGAGCCGTCCGCTCGGTGGTGGCCTCACGCATGGACGGCGTGAAGATCGCCATCATGCACCGCAGCTACGCCGAAAGGCCTATCCCCACCTTGAGCGAGGAAGCCGCGCGGGCCGCGGTCGAAGAGGCTCACGCGCGCGGCAAGCGGGTCTACTGTCACGCCCACTTCCCCGAGGATTACGACGTCGCGCTCAAGGCCGGCGTCGACGCTCTGATGCACTCCTGCTTCGAGCCGCTCACCACGGAGATGGTCGAGAGGGTAGTGGCATCCGGCGTCTACTACTGCCCCACGCTCAGCGTATTCGAGAACGCGCTCGAGGGCATTGAGAAGAGATACGACCAGGACCCGCGCTATTGCGGTCTCGTCTCCCGGAAAGTCAGACGCGACTGGACGGGCTTCTGTGATGAGTACCTCGCGGCCGGCGACGCGGTTCCCTCGGGCATCGCGGCGGGGCTGCCCAAGGCCCGCGGAAAGGAAGCGATCGAGGACACCAAGGCCAACTTCAAGCTGCTCCTGGAGGCCGGGGCGCCGGTGGTGTTCGGCACCGATGCGTCCTACGGGTTCTGCCTGCTGGGCCGGCCGGTCGACGAGTTCGTGGCCATGCAGAAGGCGGGGATGCCCGCGATGGACTGCCTGAAGTCGGCGACCTCGACCGCCGCGGAGATGCTTTCACTGCAGGGAAGGGGCGTCCTGCGGGAAGGGGCGCGGGCGGACATGATCGTCGTCGACGCCGGCGTGGTCGAGGACATCTCCAGGATAGAGGATGTCGAGGCGGTCGTAAGGGGCGGCAAGGTCCTGGAGGACTCTCCCGGCGTCTCGGCCCGGCGCGCTTGCGGCACGGCCCTGGCGATCTCCCGCGGCATGGGCAGGAC
>DAIQAV010000177.1:0-4640 GCA_036781505.1 Candidatus Anoxymicrobiaceae bacterium
TTGAGATCGACGAGCGTGCGGTTGGCATCGCTGGTCCGCGCCATCACCGAGAACGAGAAGATCATCGTCGCCAAGGTGAAGGGTCACTGCATCGCGGGCGGGCTCGAGTTAGCGCTCGCGTGCGACCTGATCTACGCGAGCGAGCGCACGAAGTTTGGTGTCACCGAAGTGGCAATGGGCATCCTGCCCGGGTGGGGAGGCACCGTGCGCCTGGCGCGCACGCTCCCGATATTCCGAGGCAGGGAGATACTGCTCTCGGGCAAGAACGACTACACCGCGCGCGAGTTCTACGACATGGGCCTGCTGACGCGGGTGTACGACCCGGATGAGTTCGACGCGAAAGTGGACGAGATGGTCGCGCTGTTCTGCTCGCGCCCGCAGGACTCTCTGCGGATGGGCAAGGCGGTGATGAAGGAGTCGTTCGACGGCATCCCGCTGGACACCGCGATGAACATCGAGCGCGAGGCGATCACCTGGCTGTTCCACAGCGAGTTCGTGACGACGCTGAGGGAAGCGGCCCTGCAGGTCCAGGCGGAGCTCAAGCAGCAGGAGGAGGGCACGCAGACGTAGCGCCGGCGTCTCGCCGGCATAGTGAGGAGGACACCTTTAAATGGACTTCGCTTTTACCGAGGAACAGGAGCTGCTCCGGACCACCGTCCGCGAGTTCTGCCAGAAGGAGATCAGCAAGGAGAAGGTGCGCGAGTGGGAGGAGACCCTGGACTTCATGCCCCAGGAGGTCTGGGACAAGGCCGCCAGGCTGGGCCTATTTGCCGGCCCTATCCCCGAGGAGTACGGCGGTGACGGTGTCGACATGGTGACTGCCATGGTCGCCTTCGAGGAGATCTCGAAAGCGTCGACTTCCGTGGCCCTGGGCACCGGCGCGACCATCGGGTTCGGCGCGCGGCCTCTCAACGAGCTGGGCACCCCCGAGCAGAAGGCGGAGTTCCTGCCGAAGATCGCCGAAGGCAAGGTCAAGTTTGCACTGGCACTGACCGAGCCGGCGGGCGGGACCGACATCCTCGGCGCTATCTCGACTTATGCCGACAGCGACGGCGACGACTTCATCCTCAACGGGCAGAAGATTTACATCACAGGCGCGCACGTCGCCGACTACCTGACCACGGTGGCGATCACCGACCGCGACAACCCACGCCGCGCGAACGCGCTCTCCATCATGATGGTGCCCGCGAATGCCCAGGGCATCGATATCCGGCTCATCCCCAAGGTCAGCTCGCACTGCTGCGGCTCGTGCGAGGTCTTCTACGACAACGTGCGGGTGCCGAAGGCTAACCTCCTGGGGAGCCTCAACAACGGCTGGTACGACGTGCTGACCACACTCAATCCCGAGCGCATCGGCGTCTCGATGATATCGGTCGGGCTCGCGGAGGCTGTCTTTGAGGACGCGATGGCCTACGCGAAGCAGCGCGAGGCGTTCGGCAAGCCCATAGGGCAGTTCCAGATAATCCAGCATTACCTCGCGGACATCGCGCTCAACATCGAGCTCGCGCGCAACCTGGTCTACAAGTGCGCATGGATGTGCGACCACGGCCTGCCGTACCACGTCGAGGCGACCATGGCCGGGCTGTTCTCCTCCAAGATGGCGCTCGACGCCGCGACCGTCGGGATGGAGATATTCGGCGGCTATGGCGTGACCATGGAGGCGGACATCCAGCGATACTGGCGCGATTCACAGCAGATGGTGTTCAGCCCGATATCCAACGAGATGAGCAAGAACTTTATAGCCCAGTGTTACGGGCTGCCGAAGTCGTTCTGAAAAGTGGATGGTACCTGACCCCTGCAACTGAAAGAGAGGGAGACCATGGCTTACGAAGCGCTGTTCGAGCCCATCCAGATCGGTGACGTCGAGATCAAGAACAGGATCGCGATGGCCCCGATGAACATGGTCTACTCGGACCCCGAGGGGTACAACTCCGAGCAGTGGCTGGCGTGGTACGCCGCGCGCGCCAAGGGGGGGTTCGGCCTCATCATCACCGACTGCGTGGTGGTGAACCCGTTCACCTGGCGGGCGTCCGACCACCTCAACCCACACCTGTTCCTCGACGAGAGGTATGGTCGGGGGCTGGGTGTGCTCGCGGACAACATCCACGCTTTCGGCGCCAAGGTGTTCCTGCAGATATCGCCGGGCTTCGGGCGCCAGGGGCACGCGTCCGCTCTGACACCGCACGAGCCGCCGGGCGCGCCGTCGGCCATCCCCATTAAGATAGACATCAGGAACTTCAACAAGGGCTGGTTCGCCCAGGTCAAGAAGATGAGGCCCGAGCTCGCCCAGATACTCGACGCCATCGGCGGCGTCGAAGGGCTCCAGAACCTTACGGACGAGGAGTACACGCGCCTGGAAGATGCTATCGTCCCGATCATGAGGCAGAAGGACCCCGGGATGGTGAAGGTCGTCTACGGCGAGGTGCCCCGCGAGCTGGAGATAGCCGAGATCGTCTACCTCGAGGAGAGGATGGCGGATGCCGCGTTCGATACCCTGCACTACGGGTTCGACGGCGTCGAGATACACAGCCCCCACGGCTACCTCATCCACCAGTTCCTCTCCAGCCGCTCCAACCAGCGCACCGATGAGTACGGCGGCTCGCTCGAGAACAGGGCGAGGTTCCTGACCAACATCATCCGCAAGATTCGCGAGCGCATCGGGCCGGACGCCGCCCTCGGCGCGCGCTTCTCGGGCGACGAGCTGATGCCGGACGGCGTGACGCACAAGGAGATGTGCCAGTTTGTGGAGCTCGCGGCGAAGGAGGGCCTGAGCTACGTCAGCGTCTCCCAGGGATGCTATGAGAACCCCGGGGCGTTCGCGCCCGACGGTGAGGGCGAGATGACGAAGTACGCCAAGGGCTTCAAGAAGGCCTCGGGCGGACTGCCGGTCCTCACCCCCAACTTCCGCACGCCGAAGGTCACGGCCGAGGCGGTAAGCTCGGGCAAGACCGACATCGCCATGCTGGGCAGGGCCGCCATCGCCGACCCGTTCTGGCCGGCGAAGCTCGAGGCGGGACGGGAGAAGGACATCGTGAAGTGCGCGAGGTGTAACCTCTGCTATGTGAACCTGTTCGAGCACAAGTGGCTGCAGTGCGAGGTGAACCCGACCGCCGGCTACGAGAAGTACCTGCCGGAGTTGTGGCGGCTGAACGCGCCGGGGATGAAGAAGAAGGTCGACAAGTTCCTCAAGAAAGCCGACGGCCTGCTGTAGGACTAAACTTTCTTAGGGTCAGACCCTTTTTGTTTAGCCTGACGCAGGAGCTACGAAAGGGACCGCGGAATGTACGTACTTGGTGACATCCCGAGAAAGCACGCACGTCTGGACCCCGATAAGGAATGCCTGGTCTGCGAGGACACGCGCCTGACCTGGAGCAAGCTGAACGAGCGGGTCAACCGACTCGCCAATGGCCTTGCCTCCCTCGGCGTCAGCAAGGATACCAAGGTCGCAATCCTTGCGCTCAACTGCCACAAGTACATCGAGGCATACTACGCGACTGCCAAGCTGGGCGCGGTGGCCGTCCCCCTCAACTTCCGGCTCTCGCCCGAAGAGCTCACCTACGTGATCAACCATTCGGACTCCGAGGTGCTCATGGTCGGGCGCGAGCTGCTCACGGTCGCGCGGGAGCTGCTCACGGGCCTGAAGGGCGTAGAGGCAAAGATAACTCTGGACGACCCGGCTGAAGGCTGGACCGACTACGAGACCCTGCTCGAGGAGTCGTCCCCGGCGGAGCCCGAGGTCGAGGTCGACGAGGACGACCTCTGCCAGCTTCAGTACACCGGCGGCACCACCGGCCTGCCCAAGGGCGTAATGCTGACCCACCGCAACTACATGACATCGGTCATCGGCATGGGCCTCGCCAACCTCTTCGAGCCAGGGGACGCCACCCTGCAGGTGCTGCCGATATTCCACACAGCCTGGTGGCCGATACTGGTCCACCACTGCGCCGGCGGCAAAGGTGTGATAATCAAGCGCTTCGATTTCGACGACATCCTGGGCCTGGTCCAGAAGGAACGGGTCACCCACATCAACATGGTGCCGATCCTCCTCTCCTGGATACTCGACTTCCCCGGTCTCGACTCCTATGACGTCTCGAGCATCAAGTACCTGAGCTACGCGGGCGCCCCGATGCCGGCGGAGCTGATGCGGCGGTGCATCGACAAGTTCGGCCCGATATTCCAGCAGGGTTACGGGCTCACCGAGGCGGCACCGCTGGTGACCATGCTGATGCAGGAAGACCAGTCCCGCCTGGAAGGGCCCGAGGAGCTCACACGCAGGATATCGTCTGCCGGCAGGGAATCGCTGGTCACAGAGGTCAGGCTGGTCGACGAGGACGACCGCGAGGTCGAGATCGGTGAGATCGGTGAGATCGCCGTGCGCGGGAAGAACATCATGAAGGGGTACTGGAAAGACCCCGAGCTCACGGCGCGCGCTCTCCGCGGTGGCTGGCTCCACACGGGCGACCTCGCCAGGGCCGACGAGTACGGCTTCCTGTACATCGTCGACCGCAAGCACGACATGATCATCACCGGCGGTGAGAACGTCTACCCCTTCGAGGTGGAGAAGGTCCTCTACGAGCACCCCGCGGTGCTGGAGGCAGCGGTGGTCGGCATCCAGGACGACAAATGGGGAGAGAAAGTGG
>DAIQAV010000178.1:0-4618 GCA_036781505.1 Candidatus Anoxymicrobiaceae bacterium
CCTTGTTCATGCCGTGCCTCCTCGGAATCGTTGGGTAACAATCCTATGAGGCAACAGCGTGATTTGGGTAGCAGAATCAGTGAGTCAACGCGGGCTTCGAGACGGCAGGGTCGTCGATGCGTGAGCTGGTGAGAGCGAAGCGTGCGAGCAGGAGCTACAGGGCCGGTTCCACCACGGTTACCGCTCTCGAGGACGCGAGTTTCGTGGTGACCGAAGGCGCGCAGATCGCGCTGGCAGGGCCTTCCGGAAGCGGAAAGACGACTATGCTGCACCTTGCGGCCGGGCTCGACCTGCCAAGCGACGGAAGTGTGACCTGGCCCGCGCTGGGCCAGCGGGAGAAGCTCAGGCCCGGGCTGGTCTCCATGGCGTTCCAGGGTCCGAGTCTCATCCCGCAGCTTACGGTGGCGGAGAATGTCGCGCTGCCGCTGCTCTTCATGGGCATCTCCGAGAGTGAGGCACTTAAACAAGCCGAGGAGTTTCTCGGCCTCCTCGAAGCGGCCGATATAGCCGGCAATCTTCCTGAGGAGATCTCGGGCGGGCAGTCCCAGAGGGCGGACCTCGCCCGCGCGATGATAACCGGCCCCGCTCTGATACTTGCCGACGAGCCCACTGGACAGCAGGACAGCGAGGGCGCAAGGCGACTCATGGACACGATTCTCGATTTCGCACTGGAGATCGGCGCGGCTCTCCTGGTCGCGACGCATGATTCCGCGGTCGCCGACCTCCTCGAAACCAGATGGTCGATCGCTGATGGCCATCTGCGGACGGAGTGATGCATTGTTGAGCCTCGCCTGGGTGAAGGGCCTTATTCGAAAGAGGACGGGTCGCCTGCTCGGAATGGCGTTCTGCGTCGCACTCGCTGTTACCCTGCTGGCTTCTCTCGGAATGTTCTTTTCGGCCAGCAAAGCTCGGATGACGAGGCAGGCGGCCGCCGGTGTTCCGGTGGATTGGCAGGTGCAGCTCGTCCAGGGTCAGGACCAGGCGAACACCACGAAGGTGATCGCGCGGACGCCGGGCGTAGCCAGGTCGGCACCTGTCGGCTATGCCGATGTTTCATACCTGAAGGCCTCGACGGGGGGAACGGTCCAGACGACCGGCCATGGCAAGGTCCTCGGCATCCCCGCCGGGTATGCATCGTCTTTCCCGGGGGAAATCCGATTTCTGATCGGAAGCCGCCAGGGGGTGCTGCTCGCGCAACAGACGGCGGCGAACCTGCAGGCCAGACCGGGCGACTCGATAACAATCGGTCTTCCGGGTGGCTCCACGGCGTCCCTTACCGTGCAGGGCATCGTCGACCTGCCGCAGGCCGATTCCATGTTCCAGACAGTCGGTGCGGCAAGCGGATCGGGGCCGACCGCGCCCCCTGACAATGTCGTCATCGTCCCGCTGGAGCAGTGGCACAGTCTTTTCGACCAGCCCGCAGAGACCAGTCCGAGTTCCGTGAGCAGTCAGGTTCACGTCAAGCTCTCCGGCAATCTGCCCGCGGACCCCGGGGCTGCTTTCTCTGAAGTGACCCAACAGGCTCGGAACCTCGAGGCAAGGCTCGCGGGGGCGGTCATCATAGGCGATAATCTCGCTGCCCAGTTGGACGCAGCACGTTCAGACGCTGTGTACGCGCAGTTGCTGTTCCTGTTCCTCGGGCTTCCCTGCACCATACTTGCCGCCCTGCTGGTGTTCATGATAGCCGCAAGCGGGCGTGCCAGACGCAGGCAGGAGCAGGCCCTCTTGAGGCTCAGGGGGGCCAGGATGCGCCAGACGCTTAAGCTGGCAGCATCAGAAGCCTTACTGGTGGGAGCACTCGGTGTTGCTGCTGGCTTCGGCGGGGCGTTTCTGGCAGGTTGGCTGGCATTCGGAACAGCACGATTTGGAGCGACGCCGATGCAGTCCGCGGCGTGGATCATCGCTTCAGGACTCGCGGGCCTCGCCATCGCTTTCGCGAGCATCTTACTCCCAGCATGGCACGACGCCAGGGCTCTTACCATCACGACCGCCAGGGAGAATGTAATAAAGGAAAGCCGGCCGCTCTGGTCGCGTCTTTACCTGGATGTCATTCTACTCGCCGGCGCGGGGATCATATTCTGGCAGGCGATGCGGAATGCGTATCAGGTGGTGGTCGTCCCCGAAGGGGTTCCTACCATCTCGATAAACTACCTTACGCTGCTTGTCCCTGTCATGGCGTGGATCGGCTTCGCGCTGTTGATCTGGAGGCTGTCCAGCCTGACCCTGAGGAGCCCACGAAAGTCTCTTTCTCGGGTCCTGGAGCCGATTGCCGGGGGCCTGTCGGGAGTCGTGGCGTCATCGATGTCCAGACAGAGCCGGCACCTGGTGCGGGGGCTCGTGATCATCGCGCTGGCTGTCTCCTTCGCCATCTCGATAGCGGTATTCAATACCACCTACACGAACCAGGCACGCGTCGATGCCCAGCTCACAAATGGGGCCGATGTCACGGTGTCAGCAACTGGCTCCGCGACCCTTCCGGCGGATCTGCCGGCGGCGATCGGAAAGACAAAGGGCGTAGTTGTTGCCGAACCGATGCAGCATCGTTTCGCCTACGTGGGTAACGACCTCCAGGACCTGTACGGCATCGACCCGACCAAGATAGCAAGGGCGACCGCGATTTCCAATTCGTTCTTCTCGGGGGGCAGCGCGAATCAGATCTTGTCCGGGCTGGCTTCCAGGCCCGACGGTGTCCTGGTGGCGGAGGAAACGGTCAAGGATTTCCAGCTTCACCCGGGTGACCTTATCAGGATAAGGTTGCTCAACGCGACGGACCACGAATTCCATCCTGTTGACTTCCACTATGTCGGCGTGGCGCGGGAATTTCCAACGGCGCCACGGGACTCATTCCTCGTCGCTAACGCGTCGTATGTCGCGCGTGCGACCGGTTCAAACGGTTATGAGACCCTGCTCGTGAGAACGAGCGTGTCACCGCATCTGGTCGCGTCGCGAATACGCTCGGCCCTCGGGCCGATGTCGGCGGCAACGGTGAAGGATGTGCAGGCCGAGCTCAGGTCAACACTTTCGGGCCTGACCGCCATCGACCTGTCCGGACTCACGAGGCTCGAACTCATCTTCGCCATCATCCTTGCCGCCGCCGCCTCAGGGCTGGTCTTTGTCCTCGGCCTGTCTGAGCGGCGCCGGACGTTCGCGATCTCTTCCGCGCTGGGAGCGACCACACGGCAGCTTTCATCCTTCGTATGGAGCGAGGCTGCCTTCATAACAGCGGGAGGCGTCATCCTGGGCACGCTTGCAGGCTGGACACTCTCTTTCCTTATCGTCAGGCTGCTGACGGGAGTTTTCGACCCACCCCCCGAACACCTTCTCGTGCCATGGTTGTATCTGGGTATCGTGCTTCTGACGATCGTGGTGGCTGTTGTCGCTGCATGCATGGCAATAATCCGCGCCGCCAGAACATCCTCGATCGAGATCGTGCGGGACTTGTAATTCGACGGCCCACGATTATCATTCCTGTGAAATCCCTTTCGGTACTGGAGGTAAAACAAGATGCTGATAGCACTCAAGTCGGCCATACTTGGCATCGTGCAAGGCATCACCGAGTTCGTCCCGATCAGTTCCAGCGGCCACCTCATCCTGACCTCGAAGCTGTTCGGCTGGCACGATAGCTGGCTGCCCGGCACTACCCACGGCTCAACGATCAACACCACAGCGCTTGCGTTCACTGTGGCGCTGCACCTCGGCACCCTGCTAGCTTTGCTGATCTACTTCAACCGGGAATGGCTGGCGCTGATCAAAGGGTTCTTCAGCGGCTTCTCACACAAGCCAGGCACCTGGAGCAAGAACGAGAGGCTCGCCTGGTTCATCGTGGTGGCGACCATTCCAGCCGGGGTCGTGGGCGCACTATGGGGAGATACTGTGGAGGGCCATCTCAGCACTCCTTTCTGGATCGCCATCTGCCTGATCGCGGTCTCGTTCGTGATGCTGGCTGCTCAGATGGTGGGCAGCAGATCGCGCGATATCGCGCAGCTGAAGGGCAGGGACTCGGTCGTGGTTGGAGGTGCACAAATACTGGCCCTGGCCCCTGGTGTCTCGCGCTCCGGGATTACCATGTCGGGGGGCCTGTTCAGCGGTCTGGACTTCGAGGCGGCCGCCCGCTTCGCGTTTCTGATCGCCGCCCCCATCATGGCGGGCACAGGACTTCTGGAGGGAGCAAAGCTGGTGAAGCACGGCATGCCAGCCCACTTCGTTCAGATATTCATTCCCGGTTTCGTGACGGCCGCGGTCGTCGGACTGCTTGCCGTGAAGTTCATGCTTGGTTACCTTCGCAAAGGAACGTTGACCCCGTTCATCATCTACAGATTCGCGGTAGCCGCAGTAGTCTTGATCGTTCTGGCGGCCAAGGGATGACACGACAAACACGGCGTCACTCAGGCCTCAGTTGATTTCAGGATTGAACCGTTGGAGCCTTACGGGGCCGGTAAGTCGGCCGGAGCCCCATCTGCTTTCATCTTGGCGGCGGTCAAGCTGGTCCCGTAGTCAACGACATTCCATCCACCGTTGATGCCATGCAAGAGGAAATAGGACGTTGGCTTTCCGGATTCTGTTGCCTTGTCGACCTTCCAGCCGGCATCGGACTTGCTCACCGAGGCGACGCTGAAGG
>DAIQAV010000179.1:0-4523 GCA_036781505.1 Candidatus Anoxymicrobiaceae bacterium
ACGCGGTCAACGGCATCATCGACAGGCGCTGGGGCAGGTGGTCGTGGATGGCCTTCGCCTATATCCTCAACGACCTCGAGAACCTGGCGCGCGACCACCCCCTGACCAGGCTCACGTGATCGCTTACACGGGGCCTTTGGCGGCATGCGCTCCGTGATAGAATCGGCCGCGACGCGAGGAGCAGTTGGGAGGTCGAAATGCCACACAGCAGGACCAGCGCGAGCGGCAGCCGGCTTCGCGAGGCCGTGAGGGAGAGGCGCATCATCGGCCGACCGCTGGTGATGGAGAAGGACCCCGTTCACAACCGCCAGGAGAACCTCGTGCTTGCGCTGGCCGCGCTCAAGGAGGCCCTGGGGGAGGAGTGGGCGACGGATGCTCCTTCGATCCTGTGCGGCTATGCCCGCGACCAGGGGATGCAGCCCGCGGCGTACCCCCACATCGTGTGCATGCCTTCCTCGACCGAAGAGGTTGCCGCGATCTACCGGATCGCGAACGAATACCTGGTGGACATAATGCCGTATGGAACGGGGCTGTCGACCGTGGGCGCCCATTTCCCTCTCTACGGCGGCCTGATGGTCGACCTTCGCAGGATGGACCGGATCATCGAGCTCGACGGCGAGAACATGTTCGCCACCATCCAGCCCGGCATCAACTATCTCGAGCTCCAGGCCGCGGCGCAGCGCGTAGGCTGCCGGCTGTTGAACCCATCGACCAGCGCCGCCGCGGGAGTATTGAGCAACCTTCTGTTCTGCAACATCAACACCATGTCGTCTAAATACGGCTTCGGGATGGACAACATCATCGACGTTGAAGCCGTGCTTCCCACGGGCGAGATCCTTCGAACCGGCCCCGCCTCCTACGGCGCGGTGAAGGGTCACGTGCAGGGGCTGGGCCCGGACGTCTCGACACTGCTCCGCTACGGGCTCGGGACCCTGGGGACGGTCACGGCCATGACAGTGCGTCTCTACCCCGAGGCGCCCTACCACGCGCAGGTCTTCCCGTGCTACGAGGAGGACAGGCTGGACGTGATCGCGGACGCGCTCTACCTGGTCTCGCAGGACAACCTCTCGCTGGAGCTCGCGCACCTCATGAACTCTTTTTACGGGATCTTCATGGGCGGTACCAACGCCGAGGCCAGCAAGCTCGCGGAGATGATGCCGAGGCACAACCTGCTCACAATCTTCGGAGGTGAGACGGAGGAAGAGGCGCAGCTGAAAGCCGATGTGACGAAGAGGTCGCTCGAGAAGGCCTTCCCCATGATCGATTACCTGCCCGGCGAGGCGCTCATGGACCTCACCGAGGATGACGAGTTCGTGGACTTCGAGCGGTGGGTAAAGTACTTCAACGTCACCACGCGCGTGATGCGGGTGCGCGGCTCGTTCATGATAGGCGCGCTCATCGACAAGATCGAGAACATGGTGAAGGTCGAGCGCGGAATGCGGACGGCGTGCACGAACCAGGTGGGCACCACCGACGACCCCCTCGCGCCCGACGACGCGTCCACGTACCTGCAGCCATATCACATGGGTCGGTCGGCGTACCTCGAGTACGACATGTACACCAACCAGTGCGACAAGGATGACCTCATCCGTATCCAGATGGGATACGGCCGCGCGACATTTGGCGCCATGGGCAAGGGGATGTGCTTCGCGGCCGGGCTGATCGCGCTCATCAAGGGGATGGGCCAGGCGGAGAGGGCGCTGGCGATCGCGAGGCCAAACGTCGTCCCGCTTCTCAACGTATTCACCGCGTTCAAGATGGCGCTGGACCCCAACAACATCTCCAACCGCCGCTGGGAGTACGACACCGGAGCGGTCAAGAAGATCTCGCTCTTTTAATAGGGACAGGTACTTTCCACTTTGTTTTCTACTCCGGACAGATGTCCTCAAATTCAATCGCAAGCCAGTGGTATGAGTAGAAAAGAAAGTGGAAAGTACCTGTCCCTCTTCTCTACCTGACCATCTCCAGCAGCGCCTGGACGCGCGTTGCTATCTGGCCCGAGTCGTCGCCGTAGTCCGTCTCCACGTAGAGCATAGGCACGCCGGCCTCGTCGAGCGCCTTCTGCACCTTGTACGCCTCGATGGTGTAGGGGTCGCAGGCCTGCAGGGCGTGATAGACGACCGCGTCGACTTCGTAGTCGCGGACCAGGCCGAGGATGTTCTCTATTCTCTCAGTGTTGGGAGTGAACACCGCGCAGTCGATCTTGAGATAGCGATCGGCCACGGCGTCGAGCATGCCTTCCAGGTCCGCAGGGCTCTCGTCCACCTGGTTGCGGAAGTAGCGGATGCCGGTGCACATCTCCTCCATGACGATCGCGGCTCCGGAGGTCTCGATGACCTGCGCCAGCTTCCAGTTGGGAAGAGCCATCGGGCACCCCGATACCATGATGCGCGGATGGGCGGGGCCGCCGACGGTCTTTCCCTGCGCTATCCTCTTCTCGAGCTCGTCACAGAGCTCGTTTACCTTGCCCGTGAAGCGCCTGGGGTCGTCGTTAAACGCGATCTGGTTGATCAGCAGCGCGTCCCGGCCGGAAATGACCGGCGGGTCGGCCTTCCTGAGCTCGGCGAGCCTGGAGAGCGCGAGGCGCTTCTTGTTCGTGATCTTGATGGCCTCTGACAGCGAGGCCTCGTCTATCTTCTTGCCCGAGAGCTCCTCCAGCCTCGCGACCAGCGCCCTGACCTCGCTCCTCCAGAGAGCGCGGTCGCCTTCACCCTTCTTCTGGGGAAGCTCCATCACGTGCACCGGCTGCATGTCGCCGAGGATCTCGTAGAACTTCTTCTTGCCATCGCAGGTCGTCTCACCGATCAGGAGGTCGCACGATTCGATGTAGGGGCAGACCTTGGCGAGCTTGAAGCCGAGAGACGACTTGATGAGAGGACAGAGGTTTGCGGGCAGGAACTTCATCGCCTCCTGCGGCGCGACCTCGGCTCCGGCGCAAAGGCCGACGCTGATCCCGCCCGCGGCCATGATGAGCTCCTCGGGGGCATAGGTGCAGTATGTGCCGACGACTATGCCGCCGTTCTTCTTGTGGTTCACCAGCTCCTGGATGCGGAGCCCGTGCACTTCCGAGAAAACGTAATCGAAGTAGCTCATGCGCGCCGGCCGGCCTTCCTGCGAAAGGAAGATGTCTCCGAAGAGAGGAGGGAGTATCTCGAGCAAGCCGTCGTGCGCATCCAGGTCCATGCCGAGCTCTTCCCACATCTTGCGATAATCGTCTGCCAGGGCCAACTCCTTTGATTAAAATAGTTTATCAATTTGAGTAGTGCTGATTATATTATGCGGATGTCGCGGGAGCAACCAGATGCGGAGTCGCAGCTGTACCGAGGAGAATTGCGGCCAGAGATTCGGGGCTGTTATCAGGGGGTGACGATAGCCTTGAGCCCGTCGGAGCGGTTGCGCTCGGAATTCCATCGGTACCAGGGCTCCGTCAGGACTCCCCGTCCGATGTCGCCCGCCGCGATGTAAGGCTCGCCGCCGGTCGTTCCCGCGAGGATCTCCTTGCCCGCGCCGAAGGAGCCCTCGTCCTTCCCGCCGACTGCCAGGTGGACTTCTCCCGCGATGACCCTGATCCGCGCCAGGCCCTTCTGGAAATCGGTATTGAAGACGCAGGCCTCGCCCCTGACGGCGACCCCCGCCAGATCGACCTCGTATCCGTAGCCCGGCTCGACATAGTGGTACAGGGATCCCGAACGCTGGGCGAACTTCACTCCCGAGCCGCTCATGGCCGCGACCGCTACTTCCGTAAGACTCTCCAGGCGCGTGCGGCTCATGTGATGGCTCTCGATCGCGGCAAGGGCATCCGCCGAGGTCGTGGCGCTGTCGCCCGGCTGCATGATCGTCGACGGCGCGTCCAGCAGCCGCTGGTCGGACACCTTGCTGATGTGTGCCTGGCCGCGGTACACGAAGAGCCTCGCGTACCTGCCGGCCTGGATGTCGCTCATGGGCGCGGTCGATGCGACCCACACCGCCAGGAGCACGACCAGGGCCGCGATCACCACTACCAGGGCCGCCCGGAATCTCACGTGGGAGCGCGATCTCCGGCCGTGTTCGGCCTGCCGTTCCGGCGGCTCAGCTTTGCCGTTAACACTCGTTGTCACTCGCGGCCCTTTCCAGTCGGTCATTTGAGCTCGAACAGGTAGTCGTCACCGAATGCCTTGACGAGAGTGAGGCCCGGGCCGCCTCTTCCCGGTGCCTGGGCGCTGGCGACGACGGCCTTCCCGTCAAGGATCTTCGCTGTCTCGACGATCACGTATTTCACTTTCAGCCCCCGCAGAAAATCAATCGACGGCTTCGAGGGGAACGGGGTCTCGTTCATCACTGCCAGGGCCTGTTTGTAGGTGGCCGGGGCGAAGCCGGAGTTCCCGTTCACGATCCGCTTCCAGCTGTCGATATCGTAGTAGATCCGCCACGGCTCCCAGCCGTTGTACTCCTCGTTGGAGCTGGGCAGGGGGAGCACCACTGTGGGCGCATCACCTTTCACCGTGCCGAGCCACTGGTAGACGGCGGGAAAACCGGTTTTCCCG
>DAIQAV010000180.1:0-4458 GCA_036781505.1 Candidatus Anoxymicrobiaceae bacterium
CCGGGAACGTGACCGCGACGATCTCGATCGCCGAAGCCGCCGCCCACTCCACCAACGCCGCGGTCACGTTCCCGGTGCCGCAGCCGAGGTCGAGCGCCCGCAGCCCGCAGGCGCCCTCGACTTTCGTGAGCATCTGCTGGATCGTGTCCACATACAGCGGGTTCTCGAGGAATATCGCGTCGTAGTCTTCGGAGAACGTGTCCCAGTCAGCCACTTGGTCCCTTTCATCGCGTGCATCAGATTATAACCCTGCGCTGGCTAGCCCGCGCCGCCTCGTCTATCATCAAACGATGAGCGAAGAACCGGGGATGACAGTCACGGCGGCGATAATCATCGAGGATGGTCGCGTGCTCATCGCGCAGCGCCCGCCCGGCGGAAGGCACGCCGGCGAGTGGGAGTTTCCCGGGGGCAAAGTCGAGCCGGGGGAGACTCCCGAGCGGTGCCTCGCCCGCGAGCTCGCCGAGGAACTTGGCGTGACCGTGGAAGTCGGCAAGGCCATGGGGCGCGTGCGCCACTCCTATCCCGACCTGGTGATAGATCTGCTGGCGTTCCAGGCCGCGATCACGTCGGGCTCGCTGGAGGACATAGAGTGCTCCGCGCACGTATGGGCGTTGCCCGAGGAGCTAAGGGACTACGACCTCCTGCCGCCCGACCGCGTGCTGGCGGCGGAGATATTCGAGGTTTCGCGATGACGCCCCGCGCGCGGCAGCTGCTCACAGTCACCACGGTCATACTCCTGGCTTGCCTGATCGCGGGCTGCCAGACAGGCAAGACCGCCGTCCCCGCGAGACCCGATATTCGCGGCAAGATAACCAGCGTCAGCGGTTCGGCGACCGCCGGGTTGATTTTCATAGACGGCACGGCGCTGGAGATATCTACAATCGACAAGGCGAGCGTAAGGATTGACGCAAAGACTGAGATTCTGCGCCAGCAGGACAACAAGCTCGTCAGAGCTCGATTCTCCGACCTTCGCGTGGGCCAGATGGCAGAGGCTACCTTCACGGGCCCGGTGCTGCAGTCCTATCCCGTGCAGGGCACCGGGCGGCAGGTCGTGATCCTCGCGGCCGCGGGCGGGAAATAAAAAATGCACCACCGGGGTCAGGCACCGGTGGTGCATTCACTGCCTCACCGTTGATTACTTCACGGTGAAGTAGTTGTTGGTGGCGGACAGGCCGCCGATCGTCTTGACCTGCAGCACCACCTTGCCCCGTGCCATCTTGGGAACCTTCACGCAGACCTTGTCGGTATACCACTTGGTGTACCCGGTGGCCTTCACTTTGCCGAAGTAGACCTGGCACTTGGCGGGGTCGTAGTTACCAAAGCCGCAGCCGTAGATCGTGATGACGGTACCGGGCGTCGCGGAGACCGGCCCGAATGTCGTCACCACCGGGTTCACCCAGAAAAGAACCGCGTTGGACTTGCCGCCGGCGGTCGTGACCGAGACGTATGGCCTCCAGGCCGCCTTGAGCGGGACCTTGAAGTTGATCGCTGTATCAGTCCAGGACACGTAGTCCGAAGCCGCCAGCACCAGCGAGTCCATCGCCACGTAGGAGGAGCCCCGTGTCGCCCCGAAATTGGAGCCGCTTATGGTGATGACCGCGCCCTTCGGGCCACCCTGCGGACTGATGCTGCTTATCTTGGGCGTGTAGGTCGCGGTGAAGCAGATGGAGTAGGGCTGCGTCTGCGAAGAGCCCGCCCAGGGCGTGACCTGCAGGTAGTAGGTGCCCGCGGCCAGTCCGGGCACACTGATCAACTCGTTCGCGTTCCCCGAAGCCGTCGACGATTCGACCAGCTGGCTCTGTCCGTCGAAGAGGTAGAGGTCGAAGTCGCAGTTGGCCGGGATATTGCGCAGGGTTGCCGTCACTCCCGTCGCGCCCTGCGGAACCGCGATCTGGTAGAAGTCCTCGTCCGAGTCGGTCCACACGTAGGACTGGTAGGTGACCCCGGACTGTAGCGGGCCGTACGCCTCGGCGAACGAATCGTTCGGCTCGTAGGTGTCGCCGCCGCCGCCCGACTTCGTAACGGTGAAGCCTCCGCCGAGCCTGGCGGTGCTCGAGTCCGGGTTGGTGACCACCAGGTCCCAGGCGCCCGCCGCGACGTCGGTCAGGTCCACGTTGCAGTTGACCTTGCCGGAGTTCACCAGCGTCTCACCGCTTGCCTGTATCGTCGCCGATCCCGACTTTTCCATCGTCACCTGGCAGCCCGAGGCGAAGTTGGTGCCGCCCACGCTGAGCGCCGCACTGCCCGAGTTGTCGGCCTGCCCCGGCGTCACCGACGTCACCGAGGTGGAAGTGGAAGGTGGGCCACCGCCGCTGACGGTGAACGATACACCGTTGCTCGCGGTTCCTTCCCAATCGCTGACGATCACCGACCCGGAGGTCGCGCCATTCGGAACAGTCGCGGTGACCCTGGCATCGGTAAACGTGACCTGTATTGCCGGAGTGCCGTTGAGGGTGACCCGCGCGTTCCGCCTGAGCGATCCGAAGTTCTTGCCGTTGATCTGGACGCTGCTCCCCACAGCGCCGCTGCTCGATCCCAGGCTGGTGATCTGCGGCGTGTCCGGCCCGTTGTCGGCCATGACCCACGCTTCCCACACATATCGCTTGACGAAATCGTAGCTCAGATAGACGTACCCGTTGCCGTTCCAACCACTCCCCCAGGAGTTGACCATCTTGAAGCCGCCCCGGTGGTCCGCGTCGACCCCTCGGGGGTTGATGTTGTCGTCGTAGCCGCAGATGCACACGCCGTGCCCGCCGGCCATCGAGGCAGTGCCGTTGTCGTAGTAGGTGCTGCGCGGGTTCCCGCCGTAGTCAGGGAAGTCGTTGTAGACCGGGATCCCCATCACCAGCGGCTTGCCGCTCGCGAGCCAGGACTTTGCATTGGTGATCGAGTTGGGCGGGCTGTAGGGACCGTCGCTGTACTGGTTCCAGAAGCTGTACCAGCCGGTGGGGATGCGGTAAGGCTTGGCCGCCTCCAGCTGAGCCGCACTGGGCTGGTTGGTGTAGTTGCTCTGGCTGCAAGGGAACTCGGCGATGTCCACGTCGCCCTTGGTCTCCAGCAGGTTGAAAGCATCGGTGAAGGAGGAGCCGTAGTCGTGACCGCCGTTGATCTGGTTGTAGACGAACGAAGGGCTGAACTCGTCCTGGCTGTTCGCGAGGTTCCAGCCGGTGTGCTCCTGCTTCTCCGACCAGGTCTTATAGTAGTAGCTTGTGGCCCACGCCACGCAGCTGCCCTGCTGCCACTGGTTGCCCACCGGTGGAAGCTGGCTCGCCAGGTCGGCTGACGTTCCCAGGACCGCGCCGCCGTAGGTGCCGGGCGCCGGTGGCGCCGTCGCGTAGGAGGCCTGCGGCGCCAGCTGGAAACCGAGGTGATGCGTGCCGTCGCCCTGGGCGGCGGCCGGGCTGTCGAGGAAGCCCCGCAGGTCGGAGCCCGCCGCGCTTGCTCCGGTGGCCATCAGCGGGACGATGGCGGCGCACAACAGGAAGACCAGTAGAAGAGCCATGAGGCTGGAAGCGCGACGAAGTCGCGGTCGGATTATGCTCTGGTCACGTTTACCGCTCACTGACTGCTCCCGTCACCCTGCCACTGCTTGAGGCTTTTGCCCCGCAATTTGTATCGTCGTGATTCCGCGCGACGCTTATAGAACCGCGCCGAACAGCCGATTAATGGCTCCTGAGAGGGAGGTTGGAGTAGTCACACAGGGTGATAGATCGGGTTCTAATGGGGGATGCCAGGGTCGGTCGATAGAGGCCTGTAATGCCGGCAGGCGGGCCGGGCGGGGTCGGGCCGCTACATCAGCGACTTCTCGGAGAGCTCGACGGCGTTGTCGATCTGCTCCTTCAGCACCGGAGGAAGACCTTCGATGTCCACGTGCATGAACCCGCGGACGATGGTGGCGACGGCCTCTTCCTCGGAAAGGCCGCGCGCCATCAGGTACTCGACCTCGGCGCGCGCGATCTTACCCACGGCCGCCTCGTGCGACATGTCCACGCCCTCGACCTTGCCGTCGAGCTCGGGCACGGCGTAGATCCGCCCGCCTCCCTTGAGGATCATCCCCCGGCACTCGAGGTGCGCCTTGACGCCCGCGACCTCACCGACGAGAAGCCCTCTCGAAATGATCTCTCCGCCAGTGGTGATCGCGCGGGCGATCATCTCGCACCTGTTGCCGGGCGCTGACAGGATTGCGCGCGAGCCGACGTCCATGTGCGAGCCGGGCGGCGCGAACAGCACGGAGTTGAAGCGCGCCACCGCGTCCTTCCCCTCGAGGTATGCGCTGGGGAAGAGCTGCAGCGACTTGACCGGATGCAGGCACACGTAGTTGTTGAGGAAGACCCCGCCTTCCTCGATGCGTATGCCGCTGCGAGGGCGCACCTCGATGTTCTCCGCCCAGTTGTGGATCATGGAGAAAGTTATCTTCGCGTTCTTCTTCACGTAGAACTCGCTGACGCCGATGTGCAG
>DAIQAV010000181.1:0-4431 GCA_036781505.1 Candidatus Anoxymicrobiaceae bacterium
AACTTGCGTTTCGCGGGGGTCAGACCCCTTGTGTTGCATCCACGCCTACGAGTTCAGTCTGGCGAGGGGTGTCCTCTCCGGAGTGAGTCGGTAGTCCGCGGAACGGAGGAGAGGACACCCCGAGCATCATCGACGGAGAGGTTACCCCGAGCAACCGGGGAAGTCTACCTCGGCGAGAATAGCTTCCAGCATCCGGCCGGGAAAACCGGAAGTCATGTGTGACGGCGAGTTGCCGCCCCAGGTGACGCCCCCGGTGCAGAAGAAGCTGATGTTGCCGGCGTCCTCGACGTAGGGCAGGATCGTCGAGTTCCTGCAGACCGACATGTCCGCCACCACGTTCTTGGCTATTCTTTCGAAGGCACCGGTGACCTTGGGGTTCCTGAACGCTATCTTGGTGGCGGCGTCGAAGTGCTTCCAGCGCTTGAGAACGCCGAGTGCCCTGTTGGTGGTGTGCGACAGTATCACCCGCCCGCTGAGGCCCTTGTCACCGACCCCCAGAGCGGTCCAGCCGATCCGGCCGCTGTACTTGGTGGAGAGCGCGTCCGGGCCGAGCCTTCGCGCCAGCTCTTTCAGCTGGGCGGGCCGCCCTCGCACGATTACCGCGTCGGGCTTCTTCTTGCCGAAGCGCGCGACCGGCGCCAGGTAGATCC
This sequence comes from Candidatus Anoxymicrobiaceae bacterium, assembly GCA_036781505.1. Lineage (GTDB taxonomy): Bacteria > Actinomycetota > Geothermincolia > Fen-727 > Anoxymicrobiaceae > FEN-680. Next base: position 651 of record DAIQAV010000181.1, read on the forward strand.
CGGCGACGGCGCGGTCCAGCTTGGGCTGGAGGCTCTTCTCGAAAGCGTTCTCCGGCTCCTTCAGCCCCAGGATGACTGGCGACCACTTGCATATCTCGATGGAGCCCGGCTTCACTATCAGCTCCTGGCCGTAGGTGGCGAGCCTGACCGCGTCGCAGTAGGAGACGCCCTGGTAGGCGTCGGCCTTCACGTCCTCGACTCCCTCTTCAATGATTCTGACTCCGAGCACGGGCAGCTCGAGCACTATAGTGTCCATATTACCCTCTCTATCGATCCCCCGACCGTGGCAGAGACCAGGCGGCGGTTCTCCGCGCTCGCACCTCGCGCGACCGCTATTCCATCTTCTTGAACATCAACTTCGGCCTGCCGCAGATCGGGCACTGGTCGGGAGCTTCGTTCTCCACCGTGTTGCCGCAGTGCTGGCAGACGTAGTAAGTCACATCTTCGTTCTTGCCGAGGTCATCGAGAGCTTTCTGGTAGAGGCTCGCGTGTATCTTCTCGACAGCATTCGCGTTCCAGAAGGTCTCCACCGCCGGCCTGTTGCCGTCCTCCTTGGCCTCCTCGACCATGGGTGGGTACATCTCCAAGAACTCGTGGGTCTCGCCGCCGATGGCCTCTTTCAGGTTCTCCTCGGTGGACTGGACCCCGCCGAGCACCCCCAGGTGCGCGAGAGCGTGGACGGTCTCGGCGTCCGCGGCCGCGCGGAACAGCTTCGCGACCTGCGCGAACCCGTCCTCGTCGGCCTTCCTTGCGAAGGCCAGGTACTTCCGGTTCGCCTGGGATTCTCCGGCGAAGGCTTCCTTGAGGTTGTCCTCTGTCGACATCTCCTCCTCCTTCCCGCCGGGCTCCCTCAGCAGGACCCGACAACGATGTTCGTGCAAGATAAGTGCACACAATTATATCAGGGGTTGGGGAACGTTAAAGAAAGTCCATCGCCACAGGCCGCGAGTCGCGCCTAGCTGAACTCCACGAACTCGCCGGTCACCATGTAGTGCACGTTCTCGCCGATGTCTACGGCGTGGTCGGCAATCCTCTCGATAAAGCGGGCGATCATGACGACTCGTATGATGAGCTCGAGCTCGTCTTCGCTCTCCTTGTTGTACGAGGTGAGGAACGTGCGGTTGATGCGGTCCACCGTGTCGTCCATCTTGGAGAGCTCCTCGGCCTTGGCCACGTCGCGCTCCCTGAAGGCCTCCACCGCCCGCACGGTCATCTTGATCGAGCGCTGGAACATCTCGTCCATGTTCTCCTGTATCCAGGGCGATACCGTGTAGCCGTCGAGATTCGCGATGGCTTTGCTGATGTTCACGCAGAGGTCGCCGACCCGCTCCAGGTGCTGGGCGACCCGCATGATAACAATGATCGTGCGCAGGTCGATGGCGACGGGGGCCTGCCTCGCAAGCAGCTCTATCCCGGTCTCCTCGATCTTCATCACGAACTCGTCGATGACGTCATCGTCGTCGATGATGCTGCTCGCCTGGGAGGCGTCCATGGAGGCGAATGCCGCTCTGGTCCGCTCGATCGTCTCGACGGACGTGTTGGCCATCTTGAGCAGGTCGCGGTACAGCTCGTCGAGCTGCTCGTGAAACGTCTTCCTGACTTCCATGCCTCAATCGCCTTTCGCTGCTCGAGCGGCCTAGCCGAACCGTCCAGTGATGTACCGCTCGGTCCTCTCGTCTTCCGGGTTAGTGAAGATAGTGTTCGTTTCGCCGTATTCTATCAACCTTCCGGGCTCGCCCTGCTCCTGCACCAGCAGGAAAGCGGTGTAGTCGCTCACGCGCGCGGCCTGCTGCATGTTGTGGGTCACGATCACCATGGTGTAGTTCTTCTTGAGCTCCGCCATCAGGTCCTCGATAAGCTGGGTCGCCACGGGGTCGATGGCCGAACAGGGCTCGTCGAACAGTATCACCTCGGGCTCGACCGCGATGACGCGCGCGATGCATAGCCTCTGCTGCTGCCCGCCCGAGAGCCGCTGCCCCGATTCCTGCAGGTTCTGCTTGACCTCCGACCAGAGGGCGGCTTTCTTGAGGCTGTCCTCCACTATCGCGTCCAGCTCGTCTTTCTTTTTGATGCCGCCGAGCTTCGGCCCGTAGGCGACGTTCTCGTAGATGCTCTTGGGAAACGGGTTGGGCCTCTGGAACACCATTCCCACCCGCCTGCGCAGGGCTATCGTGTCATATCCCGGGGAGTACATGTTCTCGCCGTCGAGGATCACTTCCCCCTCGACGCGCACACCGTTTATCAGGTCGTTCATCCGGTTGAGGCAGCGCACCAGCGTGCTCTTGCCGCACCCGGACGGCCCGATGAGCGCCGTTATACGCTGCGCAGGTATGTCCAGGCTGATATCCTCGATGGCTTTGAAGTCGCCGTAGAACATCGAGAGGTTCTTGATATCCATCTTGTTGTCGTTCGCGCTCATCATCCTCCTAGAAGGCGTTTCTCCTGGTACTTCCGTCCCAGGTATCTTGCCAGAAAATAGATCACCAGCACCATGATCAGCAGCAGCGCGGCCCCGCCGTTTACGACCCGCAGGTAGTCGCCCTGGCCCTCGGTCTGGGCGTACCACACGTAGCCGGCGAGCGGAGCGGCGGTGTCGAACGGGTTGACCGGGATGTTCCTGATGAAGAGGCCGGTCGTGTATATGATGGCGGCGGACTCGCCGACTATCCTGCCGATAGGAAGTATCGTCGCGGTGATGATCCCCGGCATCGCGCTCGGCACCACTACTTGCCGGATCGTGGTCCACTTGCTGGCTCCAAGGCTCATGGAGGCCTCGCGGTAAGTGTCCGGCACCAGGTTCATCGCCTGCTCGGTCCCGCGCAGCAGTATCGGCATGTTCAGTATCGCCAGCGTAAAGGCGCCCGCCATCAGGCAATAGCTCCACTGGAAATAGACGACGAAGAGCGCCAGGCCGAAAAGGCCGAAGACGATCGACGGCAGCGTGGCCAGCGTGTCCAGGCAGAACCGGATAAAGCCGGTCACCCTGCCTTTCTTGGCGTACTCGGAGAGGTAGATCGCCGCGCCAATCGATATCGGCAGCGAGATGATCAGGCTCAGGGCGACCAGGTACAGCGTGGACACGATCATGGGGAAGACTCCCCCGCCGCCCTTGATCGCCTCGGGCTTGCCGAAGATGAACTTGGGGTTGAGCGCGGTCAAGAGTCCGCGCGCGAAGATCTCGATGATGATGAACCCCAGGATCACCACCACAGTGATCCCCAGTATCCAGAAGACTGTGCTGGCCGCCTTATCCGCCCGCCTGCCTGTCATGCGTGCTTCCTTTCGCGGGAGATGAGCCTGATAGAGATGATCAGGAAGACCGACAGCAGCAGCAGCATCAGTGCCTGAGCGAACAGTGCCGAGCGGAAGACGCCGGAGGCCTCACCCATGTCCTGCACTATCCTGGTGGTCAGGGTGCTGCCGGGCTGCAGCAAGGATGCGGTCGCCTGGCTGGCGTTGCCTATCACCATCTGCACCGCCATGGTCTCCCCGATGGCACGGCCCATCCCGAGTATGACGGCTATGATGAGGCCCTCCCGCGCCGACGGTATCATTATCTTGTAGATCGACTGCCAGCGCGTCGCCCCCATCGCGGCCGATGCCTCCTTGAGCTCGACCGGTACGGCCCGCAGCGACTCCGCGCTCAACGTGGTGATGGTCGGCAGCGACATGACGACGAGCACCAGTGACGCGGCGAGCATGCCGAACCCCGAGGAGCCGGTAACGCTCCTGATGAACGGCACCAGCAGGATAAGGGCGAACCAGCCTATGACCACCGAGG
>DAIQAV010000182.1:0-3555 GCA_036781505.1 Candidatus Anoxymicrobiaceae bacterium
TTATCGCATTCGGTTGGCTAATCTACCTATTCAGACATCGCCGCATAAAGATCTATGACCGGCTTCTTGTTGGGCAAACCGAGAAATACGAATAGATATTTGTGCTTACCGTTTGAAATAGAATGTTAAGGCTACAATCTGCCGAGTGAACCCGAAATTGACTTTGCGTACGCCACTTGGTGGTGTCGGAGGGGGGACTCGAACCCCCATGGAGCTTCGCTCCACAAGGCCCTCAACCTTGCGCGTCTACCAAATTCCGCCACTCCGACAGGTGTGGCAACAGTAATGAGACTGCGGCTGGCGCCGCGGGTCAGGCGAGATTCTCGCCCGATGGGTGGGACTTCGCCGCGCCTACGGCCTTTTCCCGCTTCCGGCTGGGAACGAGATTGCGCCACGGAGTGTACTCCCTCTGGCGGTGCTTGTCTATTATGCGGAGGGCATAGAAGTTGTTCCTGCCCAGCAGCCCCTTGAGATAGCCCTGGCGGCCGACGATCTCGAGCTCGTCACCGTCCTCGAGCTTCGGCGGCAAGCGGAAAGACCTCTTGAACCAGACATGTCGGACAGCGCCGTCCTCGTCCACCATGTCGAACGAGATATCGAAGCTGAAGACACTGGAGTTGCTGGATCGCTTCTTTGAGAAAGTCTGGAAGGGGTTGGTGGATATGTTCTGCACGACCCCTGAAACTTGCTCTTTCATCGGATCCCTTCTCGTCTCGCCCCGGCAAGGCGCTTCGGCTTCCGCGCCACCCCACCACTGATTCTATGACAATACCCTGACCTGTGAAAGGGTGATTTCGGCGCGGGCCTCCGTTCAGACGAACAGTCCCCTGATCCGGTCGAGCAGGAGGTCGGCGAGCTCTGTCTTGGACATGAGGACGAGAGCGGGGTCAGGCTCGTCGACGCTCACGACCGCTGCAAGGTCAGTGGTCGAGCCGAAGCCTGAGCCGGCCTCCCCCACCTTGTTGGCGACGATGAGGTCCAGCTCTTTCTCCGCCAGTTTCTTCCGGGCGTTCGCCACTATGTCGTCTGTCTCCGCGGCGAAGCCGACGACGATGCGGCCATCCTTTCTGGGAGCGACCGCTTTCAGGATATCGTCGGTCGCCTCGAACTTGAGCTCCGGCACTCCCCCGCTCTTCTTCATCTTGCTTGCCGCCTTCTCGACGGGGGTATAGTCCGCGACCGCCGCGGCCATCACCAGCACCTCGGACCCCTCGAGGTTCTCGAGCACCGAGGCGAGCATCTCCGCCGCCGACACCACACTCCGGAGCGTAACACCGGCAGGGCAGGGAAGGCCGACAGGCCCCGATATCAGAGTCACCCGCGCGCCTCGCCTTGCAGCCCTCTCCGCCACGGCATAGCCCATCATCCCCGTTGAAGGGTTCGACAGGAAGCGCACCGGGTCGATGTACTCACGCGTGGGCCCGGCGGTTACCAGGATGCGCCTGCCGTCGAGATCCACCGACAGCGACAGCTCGCGCTCGATCACCGACATTATCTGGGCCGGCTCGGCCATGCGGCCCGCGCCCTCGGTGCGGCAGGCGAGCTCACCCTCGCAACCTTCAACGATGATCGCGCCCATCTCGCCGATGCGGCGCATGTTGTTCCGAGTCGCGGGATTGAGGTACATGCGGGTGTTCATCGCGGGCGCCACGATAACCGTGCCGCGAGCCGCGAGCAGCGTGGTGGAGAGAAGGTCGTCCGCGATGCCTCCCGCCATCTTGGCGATGATGTTCGCGGTGGCGGGGGCGACGACGATCAGGTCCGCCTCGTCGCTCATTGATATGTGCGGGAAGGGAGAACCAGGGTCTGACCACAGGGTGGTGGCGACCGGGTTACCCGTAAGCGTCCGGAAGGTCAGGGGCGTTACGAACTTCTGGCCCGACTCGGTCATCATCACCTTGACGTCGGCGCCCGCCTTGACCAGGAGCCTGGCCAGCTCCGCGACCTTATAGGCGGCGATACCCCCGCAAACGCCCAGGAGCACCTTCTTGCCTGCCAGATCAGACATGGCTACTTAGCCTCGCCGTCCTCGTACTCGTCGTCCTCACCGGTGGGCCGGTCGTACTCTATCTTGCCGTCGGCGATCTCCTCGAGAGCGATCGTCAGGGGCTTCTTCGATATATCCTCGAGCCTCATCGGAGCAACGCCTCCGAGCCCTTCGCCGAGCCGCTTCTGGAAGTTCGTTATCTGCCTCGCCCGCTTGGCGGACTCTATCACCAGTGTGAACTTGTTCTCGGAGTGGTCGAGCAGCGTCTCGATCCTCGGGTTTACCATCGTCATCTTTTCTTCCATCTAGGCGTTCTCCCCTTTCAGGATTTGAATAAGCCTTGCGACGGCCTCGTCGAGGTCGTCATTCACTATCTTCTCTGTAAACTCCCGCTCCCCCACTTCCAGCTCCCAGGGAGCGATTTCGAGCCTCTTGTTTATCTCCGCGGCGTCGTCGGTGTCCCGGGCCGCCAGGCGCTCCCTCAGGTGATCCTCGCGGGGCGGCCTCACGAAGATGAGGCGAGCCTCCGGCACCTTGCGCTTGACGTCGAGCGCGCCCTTCACGTCGATCTCGAGCAGCACGTCCTCGCCTCGCTCGAGCGCCGCCTCGACGGGGGCCCGCAGCGTCCCGTAACTCCTGCCGTACACGTCTTCCCACTCCAGGAAGGCGTCCTCCTCGATCAGGTGCTCGAACTTCTCGTCCGTGACAAAGCTGTAGTCCACCCCGTCGACTTCCCCCGCCCTTTGAGGCCGGGTCGTCGCCGACACCGACAGGTGAAGGCTCACCGTCTCGAGCGCCTTCTTGATCACCGACGTCTTGCCCGCCCCGGAGGGCCCGGCCACGACGAAGAGCCTTCCCCGTTTCATCGCGACACACCTTCCGGCGATAAACGCGGTCGACTGGCTTTGACGAAGTGGGGACAGCGCCGTTCGGTGACTACATAGATTATAGGGAATCCGATGTGCTGCGTAAAATGCGGCATGGCCCTCACTTCGCGTGCCTGCTTCCCGGCGCGTCCAGTTCAGCTCCCCTGGCGCACAGCGGACAGTCGTCAGGCTCCCATTTATCGGCGGTCACGCGGGCGAGCGAAACCACCTCGCGACCGCTCGCGTCGATGTCTCCCCTTTGCACGATGCAGCCCAGAGTTACGACCTCAGCCCCGGCCTCCTCGACCAGGCCCGCGAGCTCCAGTATCGACCCGCCGGTAGTTATGACGTCCTCGACCAGCAGGACCCTGGCTCCCTGCTCGAGGTCGAATCCGCGGCGGAGGGTCATCGCGCCATCGACGCGCTCCGCGAAGATCGACTCACAGCCGAGCGCCGCGGCCGTGGTGAACCCGATCACCACGGCACCCAGCGCCGGGCTCAATACTACGTCAACCGGCTTACCCACGACCTGCGCGATCGCGCGGCCGGCGGCCAGCGCGAGCCCCGGGTCCTTCAGCAGCTGCGAGCACTGGACGTACGTGTCGCTGTGAATGCCTGACGAGAGCTTGAAATGCCCTCTCTGGAGCGCACCGCAGCTGTAGAGCGCCTCCAGCGCGTCGAACTCCTCAGCCATTGCTCTCT
>DAIQAV010000182.1:3565-4424 GCA_036781505.1 Candidatus Anoxymicrobiaceae bacterium
GTAGTCCACAACGTCGCAGTCGAATCCGACACCCCTGGCGTCCTCGAGCATCTGCCTGGCGACACCAAGCGGGTCCTTCGCCCTGTACAGCGGCCGTCCCACGACCAGGTAATCCGCGCCGAACTTCATGGCGTCCGATGGCGTGGCGACCCTCTTCTGGTCGTCCGTGCCCGAACCGGGCAGCCTGACCCCCGGCGTTATCAATATCATCCCGGCGCCGACCTCGCGGCGCACCAGCAGCGTCTCGAGCGGGCTCGAGACCAGCCCGTCGAGCCCCGAGTCCCGCGCGAGCTTTGCCAGCCGCACCACCTGCTCCTCGATTGACTCGTGGACCCCTATCTTCTTGAGGGCCAGCAGGTCGAAGCTGGTGAGAACGGTGACGCCGATGAGCAACGGCCTGGAGATGCCCCCCGCCTCGCAGTGTTCCCTGACCGCCTGGGTCGCCGCACGCATCATCTCCTGACCACCCAGCGTGTGCAGCGTCAGCATCAACGGCTCGTGCTCGCACAGCGCCAGGCAGGCCGAGGACACGGTGTTGGGGATATCCATCATCTTGATGTCCAGGAAGATCTCGAAGCCGTCGCCGCGCAGCGCCTCCACCGCGCCGATACCGGCGGTCAAGAACAGCTGCAGCCCGATCTTGACTATGTCCACGCACGGCCTCACCTGGTCGGCCAGCCTCCTGGCTTCATCGAGGTCCGAAGTGTCGAGCGCCATGATGAGCGGGCTCATGTGCTCGAGTCTTTTCTCTTTCAATATTCCTCCTTGTCAACGCAAGTTTTGGGGTCAGACCCCTTTACTTGCGTTTTCATTCACTGCCGGCGAGACGCCGGCGCTACGAAATCTTTAAGCCACCGAT
>DAIQAV010000183.1:0-4406 GCA_036781505.1 Candidatus Anoxymicrobiaceae bacterium
CCTATATGCTGGGCTCGGGCCACCCTGTGGGTGCGCACCACCGGGTCGCCCGAGCCCAGCATATAGGTGAAGGTCACGTCCGCCGCATCCGGGTTGGGGTTCATGACCGCGATGTAGGTGGTGAACCCGTCGCGGGTGGTGCCCTCGGCGAAGTACCAGTCCGTCGCCAGAGACCTGGCGCCAAGCGAGTCGCTGCCGCCCGACGCCCGCGCGGCAGGAGACGCGGCAACGAGCGCGCATATCACCAGCAGCGCGCACAGGATCGCCGCGATCGCATAGCGTCTAGTCGAGACCACCAACTGCATTCCTTCCTTCGGGGCTCACATTACTTCGGCCGCCCGTGAGCCTTCACCTCTTATGACGACACCCGGTAAACCGCAGCGCTCCGCGAGCGACGAGCGACTGGCGCGGGGGCGTGCTATATCGGTTAGAATATGTCCGGCCGCAATGACTGCAAAGGAGACGCTTCAATTGAGCAAGAAGAAATCCGCCCCTGAGGAAAGCACGCATAAGAAGAGTCACTGGAAGAGGAAGTTGTTCATCCTGGCGCTGTTCGCGCTTGCCGGTTATTACTACGGGTTCCAGCTGGACGAGGAAAAGCGCAGCCGGGTCAGCAAACTTCTGTTCGAGGGCCGGGAGATGTGGTTCCGGCTCTTCGTGTAGTCGAGACGGGTAGGTGATGCCGGCGGGACGCCGGCGCCGCGGGAGGTCACAGGGATGGCGCGCTACGACTACGATGTTGTCATCATCGGTTCCGGTGTCGGGGGACTGACCTCCGGCGCACTGCTGTCCAAGGAGGGCCTCAAGGTCCTGGTGCTCGAGCAGAGCGACAGGATCGGGGGCTGTTGCTCCAACTACAACCACAACGGGTTCCAGCCGGACGTCGGCGCGGTCTTCGTGATCGGCCACGAGATGTACTACAAGCTCTTCGAGCTGCTGGACCTGCGGCTGGAGGACTACCTCGACTACCGCCTGATCGACCCGGTCTACGACACGGTCATGGACGACGGAACGCGCGTGCTGCTGCCGAGGGACATCGACGAGATGGCCGAGGTCGTGGCCTCCATCTCCCCCGGCGATGTCGACGGCTACTATCGCTACTGCGACGACATGAAGAAGATCTTCGACCTGTACCTCTCGGTGCTCTCGGTGCCCATGCCCGCTCTGCGGGACGTCACCAAGCTCTCCAACGTCATCAAGATGATCGCCAGGACCGAGCAGCTGCCGGCCCTGCCGGTCAACATGCGGCTCTCCACGCGCACGCTCGACAAGGTCGTCAACTCGTATTTCAAGGACGACCGCATACGCCTCATGTTCGGCTGGGAGAACCTGTACGCGGCGCTGCCCGCGCACCGCTGCACCGGCATGCTCTCCAACATCACCTACATGGGCCGCATGGGATACTACTACCCCAAGGGCGGCATGATCTCCATCCCCAAGGCGCTGCGCAAGATCATGGAGCGCTTCGGTGGCGAGATCAGGTTCTCGTCGCTGGTGGAGAAGATTGTCATCAAGAACGGGCGCGCCCAGGGCGTGCGACTGGCCGGCGGAGACGAGATAAGCGCGAAGGCGGTCATCTCCAACGCGCACTCCCGCACCACCTACCTCGACCTGGTCGGCGAGGAGAACCTCCCCTGGGTGGCCAAGCGCGCGGTCAAGAACCAGCCGTGCTCGATCCCGGCGCCGACCTTTTACGTCGGGCTCAAGGAGAAGATGGACTCCGTGCGGGCGCACTTCACCGTGCTCTTGAACGGCAGGGACAAGTTCGACAACCTCTGGCACGAGTTCTACGATAAGGGACTTCTCTACCGGCCGGACGACGGCGCGTTCCTGGTCAGCTGCGCATCGCACGACGACCCCGACCTCGCCCCGGAGGGCAAGCAGGTCCTGTCGGCGATCTACATCGCGCCTTACAATCTCAAGTACCACGACTGGGACGACATCGCCGACGAGTGGGCCTGGGACTGCATCGACTCGCTGGAGAAGCGCGCCTTCCCCGGGCTGCGCTCCAACGTCGAGTGGATGGACTCGGTCACCCCCACGGAGCTGGAGCGGAGACTCAGGCTCCCCGAGGGGGCGTTCTTCGGGCTCGAGATGAGCGGCTCGAACATGGGGCCGTTCAGACCCAACTACCGCTCCCGCATCGTGGACTCGCTGTACCTCACGGGCCAGTGCACCAACCCCGGGGGCGGCGTCCCACTGGTGATGCTTTCTGGGATCGCGGCCTCCAGCATGCTCGTTAACGACTGGCCGTCGCTATAGAGGGTAGAAGCGAAGCCACAGAAGCAATGGAGGCATATTGAAGCGCTCCCGCACCGGCCTGGTAATGATCGTCATCGGCGCTCTTATCATCGCGCTGGCGCCTGCCTGGCTCTTTGGGATAGGGCCGCTGTTCATCAAGCTGCCCGCCGACCTCAAGGTCGACACGGCCTACGCGGGAAAGCTGACGCTGTATGCCGACCGCGCGACGTCGAAGTTCTATCCTGCGGGGCAGGAAGTCGTCGTCCCGCTGACCATCCAGGCGCGCGACCACGCCGTCCCCTCCAGGAGCAGCAAACGCGTGCTGGTCATGGATGAGCGCGTGGCGGTGACCGACTCCGGCACCGGGCAGCCGCTCGCGGGCGTGCGCCCCGACGCCACTTACGCGGTGGACCGCAAGACCTGCGAGAACGTGCCGGGCTTCATCGAGGGGATCGAAAGGACCGGCTACTCGCTGACCTTCCCCATCGGCTCGAAGAAGAAAAGCTATCCCATGTGGGACGACGAGCTGGGCAGGAGCGTCTACTGCAAATACACCAGAGAGACCAGGATGGACGGCAACAAGTACAAGGGCGTGACCGTCTGCGTGTACGACATGCCGGGCGATATGGAGAGGATGTCCAAGCCTCCGCCGGGCCTGCCCGCGAATATGACCGGCAAGAAGCTCAAGGAGATATCCGGCAGGAGCGACCTGCCCATCCCCGACGGCGCCGGGATAGCCCTCGAGTACTACAAAAAGACGGAGCTGACCCAGTATGTGGAGCCGAGGACGGGGATGGTCGTCTATGTGCCGCGAAACCACTACGAGTACTACGTGAAGAACGCCCCGGGCGCCTCGCCCGCCTACATCAAGCTTGCCACGATCGACTACTCGCGAGTGCTGGCCAGTGCCCGCGACGGGATAGACGCCTCCGCGAAGTACTTCGGCCTGCTGGACCTCGACCAGAAGTGGACGCCTCTCTCGTTTCTGGTATGGGGATGCGTGCTGCTGGCCGTCGGTGTGTTACTGACTGTGCGGTCGAGAAGAAGGACCGCCCCGGCCCGCGAGGCGGATGCCGATCAGAGCTGACGCTTGAGCAGTTGCATCCCGGGGCTGTAGAAGAGCTTTTCGAAGTCGGGGCTGATACGCGTCTCCACGACCTCGAACCCCGCCTTCTCGTAAGCCTTCCTGGCGGGCACGTTGCCGACCATCATCCCGAGCTGCATGAACTCGAAGCCGTCGTTGCGCGCGAGGTGCGCGGCGTCCTCCAGCAGAGAGCTGACGACCCCGTGCCGCCTGAACATCGGAGACGCCGCGACGTTCTCGATAATCATGGCCTCGGGTGGCTTGACGAAGTCGATGTCGAACAGGGGCTTGAGCCGTCCGCCCATCGCCTTGATGTCGTCCTGTGTCCAGCCGGCCTCGAGAAGCGCGTTGAGGATCTTGACGTCGGCGCCGTCCCGCGTGTTGTAGTGGCTGAGCGAACCCGCGACCGTGCCGTCGACCTCGGCGACACTGCAGAACGTGTAGTGCATCCAGGATACCGTCTCGGTCTGCAGTATCTTCTCGATCGCCGTGAGCCGCGCGTCGGTCGGGCCGGGGATCCCGGGGAACATCTCGTCGTATATGGACTTGTCCACGTGGCTCTTGCCAGCGAGGTACCCGTGGTACGCCAGGATGCGACAATCATCGCGAGTCGCCGGACGGATCTTCGTGGTCATTCCTACCCCCTTGCGTCGCAGCAATGCAGATTATATTGCAAGGCCGCTCACATTAGAATTCCAGAGGGTGAAATAGCGGTACGAAAAGTACCTGGTACACTTTTCCCCTACTGGAAAAGATCCTTGTAGCGGTCGCGCAGCTCCCTCTTCAGTATCTTCAGGGTAGGGGTGCGCGGCATCTCCTCGGAGGAGATGACGATCACGGCGCGCGGGCTCTTGTAGCGGGCGATGTTGTCGCGGCACCACTCGTGTATATCGTCGGAGGTCGCGGCAGCTCCCTCCTCCAGCACGCAGATCGCCACGGGCGCTTCTTTCTTGGTCGGGTGCGGGATGCCCACGATGGCGACCTCCAGCACGTCAGGGTGCTCCAGGATCTCCTGCTCCACCTCGACCGAGAACACCGAGTAGCCGCCGCTCTTCACGACGTCCTTCTTGCGGTCGGCGAA
>DAIQAV010000184.1:0-3091 GCA_036781505.1 Candidatus Anoxymicrobiaceae bacterium
GCTTCCGAGGTCTCCTGGATCATCGTGCCGATCTCGCTGCGGGCCTTCTGGAGCAGGTTGAACTGGCCGGCATTGATCGTCTTCCCGCCAGAACTCGTGCCACCGCCGCATCCTGAGACCGCCAATGGCGCGATGAGCAGGAGGCCAAGGACGAGCAGGTTACAAAGCAATACGAATGCGGCATTCTTTTTCATCAAGTACCCCCATGACTGTTGCCCGTGGACAGTGAATCATATAACCAGGCTCAAATGCCACTTACATGTGTTCGTTGAGGAAGGCCGCAACCTCGGGGACGACGGCATCGACGTCGTTGGTCAGCACCAGGTGGGACGCGCCGCCCACGACCAGGAACTCCTTGTCGCAGGTGAGGCGGTCGTAGATGCCGCGCGTGTAGGCTTCGGTGAACAACGCGTCCAGCTCCGCCTGCAGCACCATCACGGGCACCCGGATCTCCTCGACAGGCCTCGGCAGCGGTTTGGAGGTGAGCGACGCGAGAGCCTTCAGGGCCACGGCCAGCACCACCAGCGGGTCGTCCTTGACGAACTCCAGCGCGTTCATCCCGAAGCGGGTCGGCTCCGCGGCCAGGTCCAGGTATACCGAGAGGGGCAGACGCAGTTCGGGGATAAGCCCCGCGAGCGGCATCAGGCTGGAGGAGAAGCGCGAGACGTTCGGCCACCGGCTGATCGAGTACACCGACGGCTCGTCCATGACCCCGATGTTGTGGCACACAGCCGCGTCGAGCCTCTCGTCGGCCGCCGCCGCATAGAACGAGACGATCCCGCCCTGGCTGCTCCCCGATATCGCCACTCCGTCGCCGAACCTGTCCATCGCGTAGCCCACGACCGCCGCCGCGTCCTCGAGCAGAGTATCGAGCGTGTAGCTGCCCCGGCGCCCGCCGCTCCTGCCGTGCCCTCTGGGGTCGAAGCCGACCACGTTGAAGCCGAGGAGCCGCATCTTGTGCATGTACTCGGCGTAGGCCAGCGCATACAGTGAGGTCCCGGGCACGAAGACTATGGCGCGCCTGCTCGCATCCGAGGGGAAGACGTCGAGGTGGAGCCTGTCGCCTTTGCACTCGATGGAGTCCTCCTCGATCTGGTGCCTCAGGCCGGGCAGGCCCATCCGCACGAAGAGCGAGTCGAGGTAAGAATCGATCTCGGAGGCCGCCGGAAGCGGCCCGGGGCGATAATAGTCCCGGTATCCCTTGTACGCCACGGCGCCCGTGACGGCGCCCACCGCGCCCACCAGCAATGAACTCTTTTTCATCAACGCCCCCCGCCTCTGCCCGCCGTTCCTCGGACCTGGACAATTCTACTTGCAGCCGCCTGCGTCCGCCAGGACCCGCGTGTCCCGGCGCAGCCTGAGCCGTTGTGTTGCCGGTGGGCGGAAAGCACTACTGAACGGGGCGGTCGGATTGCATACTGGCCTGGATTTCTATATACTTCCCGATTTGTGAGGGCAGGGAATTCCTGCCCCGAGATGGCACGACCCTTAGAGCAAAGAACCAGAGACAAACGGTTTACGCGGCACGCTGCGGAAGAACCGGGGCTCGCTGGGTTCAATATGATGACACCGGAGGCGTGGCCGGGCCTGATACGTCGGCCACGTCTGCTTTGCTAGAACGTCAGGGAGTTGACTGAAAGGAGATAGAGATGGCAGGGCCGGATGAGGAAAAAACCCCAGAGGTACAGAAGATCTACCCGCCCGAGGAGCTGAGCAAGGGCGCATATATCAAGACATTCGACGAGTACAAGAAGATGCACGATCGCTCTATAAACGACCCCGACGCTTTCTGGGCCGAGATGGCCGAGACGCTGGACTGGTTCGACAAGTGGGACACGGTCTATTCCTGGGACGAGTCCAAGCACGAGCTGACCTGGTTCGCGGGCGGCAAGCTCAACGTCTCCTACAACTGCCTGGACAGGCACTGCAAGACGGCCAAGCGCGACAAGATAGCGATCATCTTCGAGCCAGACGAGCCCGGCCCCAGCAAGACATTTACCTACCAGCAGCTCCTCGACGAGGTTTGCCGCTTCGCCAACGTGCTCAAGAAGCACGGCATCAAGAAGGGCGACAGGGTCTGCATCTACCTTCCGATGATCCCCGAGCTCCCCATCGCGATGCTCGCATGCACCAGGATAGGCGCCATCCACAGCGTGGTGTTCGGCGGCTTCAGCTCCGACGCCCTGCGCGACCGCATACTGGACTGCGATTGCGAGACGGTCATCGCCTCCGACGCTTCCTACCGCAGCGGCAAGGTCATCCCTCTGAAGAAGAACGTCGACTGGGCGGTCGAGGAGTGCCCCAACGTGAAGCAGACGTTCGTGGTCAGGCGCGCGGGCATCGAGGTCGACATGAAGGAGGGCAGGGACCTCTGGTGGGACGAGGAGATGTCGGCCGACGACATCAAGCCCTGGTGCGACCCCGAGCTGATGGACGCCGAGGACCCGCTGTTTATCCTCTACACCAGCGGCAGCACCGGCAAGCCCAAGGGAGTCATGCACACCACGGCCGGCTACCTCCTCCACGTCGCGCTGTCACACAAGTGGATCTTCGACATCCACGACGACGACGTCTGGTGGTGCACCGCCGACATCGGCTGGGTGACCGGCCACAGCTACATAGTCTACGGCCCGCTTGCCAACGGGTTCACCGGGGTCATGTTCGAGGGCGTCCCGACCTACCCGAACCCCGACAGGTTCTGGGAGATCTGCGAGAAGGACAAAGTGACGGTCTTCTACACCGCGCCCACGGTCATCCGCTCGCTGATGAGGCTGGGCGACAAGTGGACCAAGACGCGCGACCTCTCGTCGCTGCGCGTGCTGGGGACGGTCGGAGAGCCGATCAACCCCGACGTGTGGATGTGGTACTACGACAACATCGGCGGCGGCCGCTGCCCGGTCTGCGACACCTGGTGGCAGACCGAGACCGGCGGCATCCTCATCACCCCGTTCGCCGGGGCGACCGCGATGAAGCCCGGCTCCGCCAGCTTCCCGTTCCCCGGCGTCGACCCCGTCATCCTGCGCCAGGACGGCACCGAGGCGGGCGTCAACGAGAGCGGCTTCCTCTGCATCCGTAAGCCGTGGCCCGGTAT
>DAIQAV010000184.1:3101-4371 GCA_036781505.1 Candidatus Anoxymicrobiaceae bacterium
GGTATGATGCGCACGATCTACGGGAACCACGAGATCTTTGTGAAGACCTACTACTCGATGTTCCCCGGCGTCTACCTGACCGGAGACGGCTGCCGGGTGGACGAGGATGGTTTCTACTGGCTGCAGGGACGCATCGACGACGTGATCAACGTGTCCGGCCACAGGATCGGCACCGCCGAGGTGGAGAGCGCGCTGGTCAGCCACGAGTTCGTCTCGGAAGCGGCCGTTGTCGGCATGCCGCACGACATAAAAGGGCAGGGCATCTACGCCTACGTCACGCTCAAGAGCGAGTACGAGACCAGGGAGGAGGAGGACGTCCGCAAGGAGCTGGTGCTTCACGTGCGCAAGGAGATCGGTCCTATCGCCACGCCTGACATCATCCAGTTCACGCCCGCTCTGCCAAAGACTCGAAGCGGCAAGATCATGAGAAGGATCCTGAGGAAGATAGCCGAGGGGACCGCGGACTCGCTGGGCGACACCAGCACACTGGCTGAGCCCGGGGTGGTCGACCAGCTGATCGCGGGCTCCAGGGAGCTGATGGCCAAATAGGTATGAGGTAATAATACCGGCAAAGGTTTAGGAGGGGGACAGGGTATGATGGACGACATCAAGTTGGCAAATCCCGCTGTGCTGGGGTTGGCTTGCTTTGGTCTGACGACCATGCTGCTCAGCCTGCACAACGCGGGGGTGTTCAAGCTCGACCCGGCGATATTCGGGTTGGGCCTGTTCGTCGGCGGCCTGGCACAGGTCATCGCTGGCATCATGGAGTTCAGGAAGGGAAACACTTTCGCCATGACGGCGTTCCTCGCCTATGGCACGTTCTGGATCGCGACCACCTTCGTGCTGATGTACGAACACCACATCGCGGCGAACAAGACGCTCCTGGCCGCGCTGCTCTACGAGCCCAGCGGTAAGGGACTGGGGTGGTTCATGCTCTTGTGGGGGGTCTTCACGGTGTTCATGCTGATCGCGACCCTGAGGATCAACAAGGTGCTGGTCTTCGTATTCGCGACACTGACGGTCGTATTCTTCCTGCTGGCCGGCGGCATCGGCTGGGGCAATGCCGACGTGGTGAAGGTGGCCGGCATCATCGGCGTCATCACCGGCGCCGCGGCCCTCTACCTGGCGATGGCGGAGAACCTCGAGGAGATATACGGAAGGGTCATCCTCCCGTTCTGGCCTTACAAGCCAAGCAACGGCGACTACAAGGCCAACCCCGCGGAGGACCTCTAGGCAGCGGCTTTCAGAATGATCAAGGCCCGGGCTCGAG
>DAIQAV010000185.1:0-4343 GCA_036781505.1 Candidatus Anoxymicrobiaceae bacterium
CACTCTGGTCATCGCCGCCGTCGTCCTTGTCGCGTTCCTTCTTTTTCTTCTGTTCCGGCCGCACCGGGCTCCCGTCGAACGCACCTGGGAGGAAGAGGAGACAGCCAGGAAGATCATCGAGTCGCACGGGCACGAAAGCCTGTCCTACTTCAATACCAGGAGAGGCAAGAGCTATTTCTTCGCCGGCGACGAGTGCTTCCTGGCATACCGCGTGGTCGGCGGGATGGCGTTGATCTCCGCGGACCCGATGGGGCCAGAGGAGATGTTTCACCGGCTGCTCGTAGATTTCAGAGCCTATTGCCTCAAGATGGGCTGGCGCCTCGGCGGAATAGGGCAGGGCGACCGCGTAGCGGACATCCTGCACAACATGGGCGTTCACACGTTCGTGCTGGGCGAGGAAGCAATCGTGGACGTGAACGGCTTCACACTCGAAGGCCGCGAAGCGAGGAAGCTCAGGCAGACCATGGCCGCGGTCGAGAGGAAGGGCGTCTCAGTCGAGTTCATGTTCAACGCCAGCATCCCGTCACACGTGAGGCACGAGCTGCAGGAGATATCGCGCCAGTGGCGCGGCGACAATCCGGAGACCGGCTATGCCATGGGACTGGGAAGGCTGCTCAGCTCCAGCGATCCGGACTGCCTTCTCGCGCTGGCCCGGGATTCTGACAGCGCGCCCGAGGGTTTTCTATACTTCGCGCCGATGTACCCGCACCAGGGGTACTCCCTCGACGTCACCCGCACCAGGATCGGCGCGCCCAGGCCGCTGTCCGACTACCTCATAGCCAGGACCGCTTTCTTCTTGAAAGAAAAGGGCTACCGTTACATGTCGCTGCACTTCCTGGCTCTCTCTCAGTACTACCGCGAGGGCAGCGAGCACAAGCCGAGCAGGTTCTGGCGTCTCGCCGCCAGGGTCATCGACCGATATTTTCCCGTCATGTCCGCCTACACCTACGACCGCAAGTTCTCACCGCTCTGGGTCAATCGATACCTGATCTATCCCAGCTACCTCGAGTTCCTGCGGGCCGGCTTCACCGTGCTCGCTGCTGAATCCGCGATGAAGCTCACCAGGGCGCCGGAGAGAAAGAGGCGCGAGCAGGCCGCGGCCCTGCCGGAATAGGCCGATAGGATTCACCGCGCGGTCGTCGAATTCGCCGCAAAACAGGGAAAATCGCTCATGTCAGGGGTGCTTGCTTGCCTTGATAGGGAGTTGCTTGCTTACTACATTTAGTTGGGTTGGTAGCAGGTGTTTAGGCACCGGCAGGTGCCAACTCGCGCGCCACGTTCAACATGGGCGACAAGATCCCGTCGGGCAGGGCTTCGATCGTCGTCACCTGCCAGACCAACGGCTTGAAGGTGCTGGCGGAGAGGTCGATGTACTGGAACAACCGGGGCGTCGGCACGGACACGGTGGGCGACTGGTCACACTAATCCCATAATGCAACAAAAGGGGTCAGACCCTTTGTGTTGCATTAACGGTGTAAGCTTTGCGCGAGCTCGGCCTGGTATATGGCTTCGCGAGAGTCTGACCCTAAAACTTGCGTTTTAACGCCTGCGTTCGGGAGGGAAGAACGGCTGACCTGAGAAAGAGTCCCCTGCATAGTTGGCTGAATCACTAATGCTACGCCTCAGTGTGGCTCAATCACGGAGGACCTCGCGGGATGCGGAGTGGAGAGCGCTTCGGCAGCACTTACGGACTGCAGCAGACTAAAGAGGAGCGAAGGGGGCTGGGAGCGGACCACCGGTCGCTACGCCCACTGCCGGGCGTTACAGTGGACCGGTCACCGGGTAGCCACGATTTCCTGACCGACGTCCTTGACGGACTGAGCAGGCCGCGGAAGCAACTTCCCCCCAAGTACTTTTATGACGCCAGAGGGGCTCGGCTCTTCGAGGACATCTGCGCGCTCGAGGAATACTACATCCCGTCCGCCGAGACCGAGATCATGGAGACGCACATCGACGAGATGGTCGACCTCCTGGGCGAGGATGTCCTCCTCATCGAGTACGGCTGCGGCGACTGCGCCAAGACCCGCCTGCTCCTCGACCGCCTGCACAGCCCGGCGGGCTTCGTCCCGATAGACATCTCCTCGGAACAGCTCCACCGCGTTGCCTCGGACCTGGAGAGTTCCTACCCCGGCCTCGAGGTGATGCCGGTCTGCGCCGACTACACGCGATACTACACGCTGCCCTGGCCCGCCAGGTCCTTCTCGCGCAAGGTGGTCTACTTCCCGGGCTCGACCCTGGGCAACTTCGACCCGCTGCCGGCTCGCGACTTCCTCGACCACATAGGCGACACCTGCGGGACAGGTGGCGCGCTCCTGATCGGTGTTGACCTGCGCAAAGACCCGAGGGTTCTGCACCGGGCATACAACGACCGCGACGGAGTGACCGCCGCGTTCAACCTCAATATCCTGGCGCGCATCAACAGGGAGCTGGGCGCCGATTTCCGGCTCGACGGCTTCACCCATTATGCGTTCTTCAATCCCTTGGCGAGTCGCATCGAGATGCATCTGGTGAGCCTGCGGGAACAGGACGTTCATGTCGGTGGCGTGACCGTCCACTTCAGCGTGGGCGAGAGCATCTGGACCGAGAGCTCCTACAAATACTCGATCGAGGACTTCGAGCGTCTTGTCTCGCGGACGGGTTTCGAAGTCGGAAAGGTCTGGACCGACGAGCGCGACTGGTTCAGCGTACAGTACCTCTCAAGCCACGTGAATATGTAACACGGGAGTCCCGCCGGCAATCCTCATCGCCTACTTACACGGCATCAGCTTGACCGCGTCCTTCTCCACCAGCACCTGCGCCAGGGCGGCGAGCGTTTCGTCGATGTCGGCGGGCTGGGTGTAGCGCGACAGCGAGAAGCGCACCGAGCAGTGGGCCTCCTCGGGCGTCCTGCCCATCGCGATGAGCACGTGGGTGGGCTCGGGCGAACCCGACTTGCAGGCGGAGCCCGAGGACAGGGCGATCCCGTGCTGGTCCATCGCGATCACCACCGACTCGCCGCGGATCCCCGGCAGCGTGAGGTTGAGCGTGTTGGGCAGCCTGAGGTCGCGATGGCCGTTCAGCACCGCACCGGGGACGAGCTCCATCACCCCGGCTTCCAGAGAGTCGCGCAGCGCTTCGATCCGCTCCATCTGCCCCAGCTCCCGCGCGCTGAGCTCCGCCGCCTTCCCCATGCCCACGATGGCGGGGACGTTCTCGGTGCCGGCCCTCAAGCCTCGCTCCTGGCTGCCCCCGTGCACCAGCGGCTCCAGCTCGAGACCCTTTCTGACATAGAGCGCTCCGACGCCTTTGGGCGCGTGAAGCTTGTGGCCCGAGACGCTGAGAAGGTCGACGCCCAGCTCGTCCACGTCCACCTCGATCTTGCCGACCGCCTGAACGGCGTCGGTGTGGAACAGGACGCCTCTGGCGTGCGCCGCCTCACACAGTTCCTTGACCGGCATGATAGTGCCGACCTCGTTGTTTGCCATCATCACCGAGACGAGGATGGTGGAGCCGTCTATGGCCAGGCTGAGAGCCTCGGGCGAGAGCAGGCCGTCCTCGTCGACGTCCAGGTAGGTGACGGTGAAGCCGTTCCTCTCCAGGAAGCGGCAGGCGTTGAGGATCGCGGGGTGCTCGACCGTGGTCGTGATGATGCGGTCGCCCCTGTCGCGATAGCGGAACGCCACGCCCTTGAGCGCGAGGTTGTCCGCCTCCGAGCCCCCTGCGGTGAAGACGATCCGCCGCGGCTTCGCCTTCAGGCACTGGGCCAGGAGTCGGCGCGCCTTGTCCACCGCCTCGCGCGCGTCCCGGCCGGCGGCGTGGATGCTCGACGGGTTTCCGTGGCCGTCCGCCAGGAACGGGAGCATCGCCTCGCGCACTTCATCCGCGACCCGGGTAGTGGCGTTGTTGTCGAGGTAGACCGTGACGCGAGGCCCCGAGCCGTTGCCGTTTCCGCCGGGCGCCGGCGTCTGGAACTCTGTCACGCGCCCCGCCGGCCGCGGCGTTTCCGCGTTGCCCGACTCCAGTTGGACGACGTCGCAGAGCAGGGCCTTGTACACCGGGAAACCCGACACCTCGTCGAAGTTGCGCAGGTCGGTCAGCTCGTTCACGTTCCACTCGCGCCAGGGCTTCGGCCCGATGGGCGAGCCGCCCCCCATGACGCACTCGACCGCGCCGGGCATTATGTCGGGAGTGACACGCGCCCTGAACGTCATCGCCCCCCTGGGGCTTCGCACCTCCACCAGGTCGCCGTCAGAGATGCCGCGCTCGGCGGCGTCCGCGGTGTTGAGATCGACCGTGGGCTCGGGGTGGTCTCGCACCAGCCCCTCGATGCCGTGGTGCTGGGAGCGGAAGTCAGTCATGGGCCG
>DAIQAV010000186.1:0-4320 GCA_036781505.1 Candidatus Anoxymicrobiaceae bacterium
CCAGCCGCTCGGCCTCGTCGTGCACCTCGTCCCAGCTGTAGCCGAGCACCTGGACGAGGAACATCTCCAGGAGGCGGTGATGCCGCACCAGCTCGAGGGCGACCTTGCGGCCCTCGCGAGTCAGCTGTTGACCCTTGTAGCGATCATGCTCGACCAGGCCTTGGGCGGTGAGGCGCGTGACCATCTCGCTGACGGAAGGCGACGAGATGCCCAGGCGTTGCGCGAGGTCGCGGGTTGGCACCGGTCGCTGGTGGCCATGGAGCAGATAGAGCGCTTTGAGGTAGTCCTCCTGCGCGCGGGTGAACGCTGGTCGCCGGACGAGCTCGACCACCTAGGAGGTCCTAATCACCACTATGGGCATGCCTATCACGAGAGATAGGATAGCCTAACTTATTCCGGACTGTTCTTTAGATCTGCCCGGGCAGCGGCCACGTTGCATATACGGTGGCGATGGTTGACGCAGTTTCGGTCTGGTGGCTCATGTCGAAGATGAAGGTCTTGCCATCGGGAAGGGTCGCTGGGCCCGGACCGCAGTTGGCGCCACACGGCGACTCCTCGATGTAGAAGATCTGACTCGCGGTTAAGAACTCCGGCGAGGACCGCACGTTAGGTAGCTGAGAACCTGATCGCCCACCGTGGCCGTAGAGCCAGACGTGCGGTATCCCCGAGGCGTCCCGCACGGTGAAAGCGAGCTGGTCGTCGCCCGCGTCGGCCCGCGGCTTGATCCAGGCGAGCGCCTGGCCGATCGGTTGGGTCCGGCCTCCGGCTGGGTCCCAGGAATAGATGGTCGCCGCCAGGGGATGCCTGAAGTAGAGCTTGCTGGCAGTGCTGCCCCAGCTGGCCATGGTCGCGGAGGTCTCGGAGTAAGCCAGCGCCCCGGTCGGCGCCTTCCTTATCTGTAGATGCGCCCCGCTTGCCGTGAAGGTTTGCTCCAGTGCGAAGTAAGCGCCGTCAGGTGAGAACTGGAGGAACGAGTCATCCTCGCTGGAGTTGATGCTGCGCCCAGGTACTGCTCCGAGGGACGCGACGACCCTGTCCCCTCCCCCGCTCAGCAGGTGAAGGTCGACGCCGGTCGTGTCGGACACGAGGTACGCGAGCAGGTCACGGTGAGGGCTCCACGCATGCAGGCCGTCGAGGTACCCGCCGCCCTGCCACATCACCACTACGGAGGCAATTCCGGAGAAGACGTCGAGCGTGACGATCGCGCTCGCGCCGGCCGTTCCCGGACGGTGTTCGCTCGCCGCCCATGAGATCTCGCTGGCGGTGACCAGGAGCGGAGACCAACCACCACTGAGCTTGCAGATCGTCTTCGGGTGCACTGGGTCGGTGACATCCGCGATGACCTTGGTCGTCGCGCTTTTCATCAGCACTATCGCCTCGCGGGCGCTTGGCTGGCCGGTGCAGGTGGCCTTCATTACCGCCCATGAGGGGACCGGCACGGGGCTTGGCGGCGGCAGTGGCGATGGAGTCACGCTGGGCTCGGGGCTGGGTGAGGGAGTGGGCGTCAGGCTGGCGATCTCAGACGGGCTCGGGCTTGGAGTGCCTGCCGTGGGGGCACTACCGCAGGCGGCCAGCATCAGAACAGCAGCTAGCGCACCTACCCCGAGCCTGAAGGGTGAGAGGGAACCCAGATGGTTCCCTCTCACCGGCGGTCGCTTCGCGAGCGCCTGCTCATCTTCCGGCATATCGATGGGACTTAATGTCGATTGGATTCTCCAAGCCACGATTGTGAGACGAGTGATACAAAGTCATGGCCGGGGGGACCCCGGCCAACCCTGCCACGTAAGCAGAAACGGCAGACGGGTCGCAGACGTTACGAACGTCGGAAAGGCGAGGAACGACGTCATTGACGGGGCACACGATACCCGGAGCGCGGCGACCTGATTTAAAGGGGTTGCGAGTACCGGACCATGCCGCCATCCACGTAGTAGGTCGAGCCAGTCACATAGGACGAGGCGTCGGAGGCAAGAAACAGCGCCACCTCGGCGACCTCCTCCGGCCGGCCCATGCGCTGGAGCGGGATGATCTTCTGCAGAGTCGCAACCTTCTCGGGATCGTTCAGTATCTTGGCGTTGATCGGCGTTGCGATCGCACCGGGCGCGACGTTGTTGACGCGGATGCGGTGCTCCGCGAGCTCCAGCGCCGCGTTGCGCATCATCATGCGCAGCCCACCTTTGGCAGCGCAGTAGGGCGTGTAGCCGGGAAACGGAACGTCTTCATGGATCGAGGAGATGTTGACGATCGAGCCACCGCGTCCGGAGTCACGCATCGCCCGCGCGCAGGCCTGTGCGCATAGGAACGCTCCCTTGAGGTCAACGCCGAGCATGAGGTCCCACGTCGCCTCGTCGACGTCGAGGAACGGCATCGACCTCTCGACGCCTGCGTTATTGACGAGCACGTCGAGCGAGCCGAGCTCCTTGATCGTCGCATCCACCATGGCCTGGACATCGGCCGCCTTCGAGACGTCCGCCTTGAACGCGATCGCTTTCGGCAGCTGTTGCGCAAGCGCCTTGGCGTCCTCCTCGTAACCGAGATAGTTGACGCAAACGCTCGCGCCTGCTGACGCGAATCGCTCGGCGAGCGAGTAGCCGATGCCGCTGCCTGCCCCGGTGACTATCGCAACCTTGCCGTTGAGATCCAACTCACTCCCCCTTGTGTCTTCGGATAATCAGATCGGCGACGAGGCCCGTCCAACCGGTCTGGTGCGAGGCGCCCAGCCCTGCGCCAGTGTCCCCGTTGAAGTACTCGTGGAAAGGGATCAGGTCGTGCCACGCGTGGTCTTCCTGGAACCTCGCCTCCGTGCCAAACACGGGACGGCGACCGCCCTCGTCGAGGAATATGCCCACCAGTCGCGCGGCGATTTCATCGGCGACCTGGGACAGGTCGCGCATCTGGCCCGACCCGGTTGGACACTCGACCTTGAAGTCCGGGCCCAGGTAGCGGTGGTACACGCGAAGCACCTCGACCAGCAGGTAGTTGACCGGCATCCAGACCGGGCCGCGCCAGTTCGAGTTGCCCCCGAACAGCCCGTTGGGCGACTCGGCCGGCTCATACGTCATCGAAGCCATGACGCCGCCCAGGTCCATGTTGCATGGATGCTCGAGGTGGTAGCGCGACAGGGCACGGACGCCATGATCCGACAGAAATTCAGCGGGATCGAGCATGCGCGACAGGATGCGGCGAAGCCGGTCCGGCGAGACGATCGAAAGCATCTGCCAGCCGGCGTGGCCCCGGTCGTGGATGTGCTGAATCACCGCATTCATGTCAGGACGGTGATCGACGAACCAAGTCGTCCTTGCAGAGAACTCCGGCAGCCGCGCCATGGTCTCAGGCCCGATGGTCGAGACCGCGAACAGCGGCACCAATCCGACGAGCGAGTGCGCTCGGAAGGGCTCCATGCGTCCGTCCGCGAAATGAAAGACGTCGTAGTAGAAACCGTCCTCCTCGTTCCATAGACCCTTCGCATTCATCGCCGATGCGATGAGCGCGAAGTGCTCGAAGAACTTGGTGGCCATATCCTCGTAGGTCTTGTCGTGCTCCGCCAGGGCGAGCGCAACCTCGAGCAGGTTCTGGCAATACATCGCCATCCAGGCGGTCCCGTCGGATTGCTCGATGTGCCCTGAGGTTGGGAGGTGCGAGCGATCGAACGGGCCGATGTTGTCGAGGCCCAGGAACCCTCCCTCGAAGATGTTGTTGCCTTCGCTGTCCTTGCGATTCACCCACCACGTGAAGTTGAGCAGCAGCTTGTGAAATATCCGCTCCAGAAACGCGTGGTCCTTGCTGCCGTCGATTTCAAAGACTCGCAGCGCCGCCCATGCATGGACAGGAGGATTCACATCCCCGAAGGCCCACTCGTAGGCGGGGAGCTGGCCGTTGGGGTGCATGAACCACTCACGACATAAAAGGACGAGCTGCGCCTTCGCGAACTCGGGGTCGACACGCGCGAGCGTCACGCAGTGGAAAGCCAGGTCCCACGCCGCGTACCACGGGTACTCCCACTTGTCAGGCATGGAGATGACGTCGCGGTTGTTGAGGTGCTGCCAATCCGAGTTCCGACCCGTCAGCCGCGAATCAGGCGGCTTCGGTTCCGCCGGGTCGCCCACGAGCCACCGGTGAACGTCGTAGTGGTAGAACTGCTTCGACCACAGCATCCCTCCGAGCGCTTCGCGCAGCACCATCGCCTCGTCGGGCGACGCTCCGGGCGGCGTGAGGTCTGCGTAAAACTCGTTGGCCTCCTTTTCGCGTGCGGCCATGATCTGGTCGAAGTCCTGCCCGGACTTTCCGGCGCGGTAGTTGTTCGTGAGGTTGCGACTCCACTCA
>DAIQAV010000187.1:0-4319 GCA_036781505.1 Candidatus Anoxymicrobiaceae bacterium
GTCCAGGACCCTGTAGTGGTCGAAGGTCGGGAGCACCGAGAGATCGCCGCCCGCACAGAACGACTTGCCCGCGCCGGTGAACAGCACCACCTTGACGGTCTCCTCGTCCCTGACCCGGGTGAACGCGTCAAGCAGCTCTTCGGCGAGCTCACGGTTGATGGCGTTGCGTTGATCGGGGCGGTTCATGGTGATGGTGCAGAGCGAGTCTTCCGGCCCGCCTATCTCGTAAAGGACGTTGCTGTATTCGCGCATTCCTCCTCCTCCATCAGACCTTGCGGACGGGCTCGATCTTTAGCAGCTTCGCCATGTTGAGCCCGAAGATGTTCGCCTTGTCGAGGTCGGTGAGCTCGGGGTATCCGTAGCCCTCGCGCATCTCCTCGGGGATGACGAACTCGCGCAGGCCCTGCACCGCGCCCTTCACCTGGATAGGGAAGCCGGCGCAGTCGGTGCCCCACACCATCCGGTCCGAGCCGACGAAGCGCAGCGCCTCACCGATGATCTCGGCCAGCCTCATCGGGGCGGTGGCCGCCCAAGGCACGAGCAGGTTCAGGCCGTAGTAGATGTTCGGGTGGACGCACGCCGAGAGTGCCAGCTCCCGGTAGTGCGGATAGCCCGCGTGGAAAGCGACGAAGTTGACCTCGGGAAAGTCGGACGCCACCTGGTCCAGCAGCACCGGCAAGCAGTTGGCGGAGACCCCCGGCGGGACCCAGCACCAGCCCAGGTGCACTGCGACCGGTATATCCAGCTCGCCGCACTTCTCGTAGAGCGGGTACATCTGCGGGTCGTTGAGCGGCAGGTCCTCGGGCGGGTAGACCTTGACCATGCGCGCGTCGTGCTCCTTGACCAGGTACTCGAGTTCCCAGAGCGCGTTCTTCGCGCCCCTGATCTTGATGGGGCCCACGTTGGGGGTCAGGATGAGCCGGTCGGGGTGCGCGCCACAGACCTCGGCCGCGAAGCCGTTCGTAACCCAGCGGGTCGAGTAACCCGTGGTGTCCATCATGGACTCGGGGATGACACACGCCACGTCCACGCCGTAGGTGTCCATCCACTCGATGATCGCCTCGGGCTCGGGCCTCTTGGTGATCTCCTCAGCCGTCGGGAAGTGCTCCGGTTTGAGGTTGGTCATCAGGGGCCGCGTGACGCCTGCTATCCCCTTCCACCACGCCTGGACGCCCGGGAAATACTCGATGGGCTTCATGTCGCCCACGATGTGCATCTCGACGTCGACCTTGAAGTAGTCGTCCTTCTCGAAGGCTGCTTGCTCGTCGGCCATCGCCCTACCCCCTCATCGATTCGTCCACCGGCCGCCACTTGGGAAGAGTCACTTCATCAGTGACATCGTCGAATACCACCTCGAGGTCCATGCCGTTGCTCAGCTTCTCCTGGTCGCACTCGACGATGTTGGAGATCATCCGAATCCTCTCTTCGAGGTCGATGAGCCCCACCACGTACGGCAGGTCCACCCAGAACGGGAACGGGACACCGAACTGGTTGATGGCGTATGCCGCCAGCGTGCCCTTGCCGGATGCTTCGACCCACTCGTGCTCGTCGGCGGTGCAGTTGGTGCAGTAGAGGTACGGCGGGTGGTCGATGAAGCCGCACTTCGAGCATTTCTTGAGGACGAGCTTGTGCTCGCGCGCCGCGTCCCAGAACGGCTGCGACCACTTCGTCGGTATCGGGAGAGGCTTTACGAGGTCCTCGTCGGTGAGGTTCAGCATCGCCTTGATGGTCTCTATGTCAATCTTTTCGCCGGCCATTGCATCCTCCTTCAAATCTAAACGGGTGTAAAAAGGTGCCTGGCACCGTTCTTACGCGACCTCGTTGCCCATCACGGTGAAATGGCAGTCCATGAACGCCCCGCCACCGCAGTTCTCGATGAGGAACTTCGCGCCGGGGACCTGCGCCTCGCCGGCCTTTCCCTGCAACTGGCGCACGCCCTCCACGAAAGTGCTGAAGCCGACGCCGGTACCGGTGTGTCCGAAGCTCATCGCTTCTCCGTTGGTCGAGACCGGGAACTTGCCGCCCGGGCTCGTCTCCCCGGCAAGCACCAGCTCGCCCGAGGTGCGCGGGTCGTGTATGCCCAGCGCGTCCATCACGATGAGCGAGATGACCGGATACGAGCCGTAGATCTCGAAGATGTCCATGTCCTCGGGCCCCAGCCCGGCGCGCTCGTACGCCAGCTTGGCGGTGACCCCGAGCTCGTCACCCATCTTACCCGGGTCTTTCTCCCTGGCGCGGGTGATGGTCCTATGAGAGTACTGGGACGCATCGCCCAGCACGTAGACCGGATTGGCGCAGACCTTCTTCGCCTTCTCCGCCGTGGTCATCACGTAGGCGCTGCCACCGTCGCCCAGCACGTTGCACATCAGGGTGGTCAGCGGGTAGGAGACCATGCGGGCGTTCACAACCTTGTCCACGGTGATGTGCTTGTTGTTGAACATGGCGTTCGGCTGCAGGCAGGCCCACTCGCGGCACGCGACGCAGACCGCGGCGATCTGCTCGATGGTCGCGCCCTTGTAAGCCATATAGCCCTGGGTGACGATCGCGGCGAGCGAGTTGTAGGTCATGCCGTATGGCACTTCCCACTCCACGTCCGAGCCCGCGACCGAGAAATACTTCGCCTGCTCGTTGGCCGTGAACTGGCTGAACCTCTGCGCGTGGACCACCAGGACCGTGTCGGTCTCGCCGGACTCGAGGATGCCCTCGGCGGTCTTGCGGATCGAGAAGCTCGATGCCCCGCCCGAGATGGTCGTCGCCACGACCTTGGTGCCGTGGGCACCGATGGCCTCCGGCAGCCGCCCGAAGAACATCTCGGTGTTGTAGTCGTTGTCAGGGTTGTTCATTATGTGGCCGGCCGTGAGCACCGCGCCGATCTCGTTCTTGTCGATGCCCGCATCCTGGATCGCCATCCTGCTCACCTCGTAAGCGATCTCGAACTCGGATCTCTCCGGGAAATTGCCGGTCGGCACCTCGCCTGTGCCGATCACGGCGAAGTCACCTGCGCCCATGGACGTCTCCTTTCTTCCGGATAGACACTCCCGCCAAAATACTCACCGATTGGGAATGACTTGTCAGTACAGTCTTGTAACCTGTCCCGCCTGCCATCTTCAGTGCATGTTATCGAGAATTAGCGGGATTATAGGCATGTATCGGCACGCGTGTCAACCCTGGCGCCCTTGACAATCAGGGCGTAACTTAATAGAATCGCTTAACAATCACTACATAATATGAAGGAGAATCCTTGCCAAACAGCGAGGACAGGCCGCTCAGAATATCCGACCTCGAGGAGCTCACCGGCATTCCGCGAGGGACCATCCACTATTACATCCGCGAGGGGCTGGTCTCGCCGCCCGAGCGCACCAGCAAGACCATGGCCTATTACAGCCCCACGCACGTGGACGAGATCAACGAGATCCGCCGCCTGCGTGACACTGGCTTTCCCGTCGCGCGCATCCGCGAGGTCATGGACTCGGAGAGGGAGAAGAAGTCCGGGCCCTCGAGGAGTGCCGGTGTCACTCCCGAAAGAAAACAGCAGATAATCGACAAGGCGGTCGAGCTATTCGCGCGCAAGGGATATCACCAGACCAAGGTAACGGACATCACGAACGCGCTGGGGGTGGGGCACAGCACCTTCTACCTCTACTTCCCCAACAAGCTGGCGCTGTTCATAGAATGCATCGACGGCGTCTTCGAGACGATGTTCAGCGGGGTCTGGCAGGAGATACGCGACGAGAAAGACCCGCTCATGAGGCTGCGGAAGCGGGGCGAGGTCGTGCTTAAGTCCTACCCGCAGTTCGTGGACGTCCTACAGGTGCTGCACAGCACAGTGGAAGACGACCCGCGTCTGGAGGCGAAGCGCAAGGACATCTACGCGTCGATCGCGATGACGGTCAAGAGGGACCTGGTCAAAGCCATCGAGGAAGGGCGACTACCACCGTTGGACGACATAGATATCATGAGCTACGTGCTGGTCGGTTTCCTGGAGACCGCTAGCCTGCTCATGAGCATCGACAAGAGCTATACCGCGGACAAGCTGCTGGACGCCATCGTCTGGCTGCAGCAATCGAGCGCATCGGGTGGGCGGTCCCGATAAAGAGGGCTGGTAATGGCGTACATGGGCGAGAGGATATTGGAGTTCGGCATCCGGCACTTCGTGAAGGGCGGATTGTCTACAAATTGTCTACAAATCACTATGAATCAGCATAAAGACCACGCAGTATTAGCAACGGTCAATCTGTTGGGTTTCCCTCAATAAAGCTAAAAAGCTGGCGGAGAGGGTGGGATTCGAACCCACGGTGGACTAACGCCCACAACGGTTT
>DAIQAV010000188.1:0-3981 GCA_036781505.1 Candidatus Anoxymicrobiaceae bacterium
CCGTGAGGGCGGCAGGACCGTGGGCGCCGGCCGAGTCATCAAGATCGAAAAGTAAAACGGAGTCCGAGGAGGGCGAAAGCCCGAGCGGAGAGGAACGCGAGTGAGCAGAGAAAAGATTCGCATCAGGCTCAAGGCCTACGACCACGAGATCATCGACCAATCGGCGAAGATGATCGTCGAGACGGCCAAGAAGACCGGGGCCGCGATCTCCGGGCCGGTCCCGCTGCCGACGGAGAAGAATATCTACTGCGTCATAAGGTCGCCTCACGTGGACAAGGACTCGCGTGAGCACTTCGAGATCAGGACGCACAAACGGTTGATAGACATAATCGACCCCACGCCGGCCACGGTGGATGCCCTGATGGGCATGGACCTGCCGGCAGGGGTGGACATCGAGATAAAGCTTTAGCGGGCAGGCTTCAGCCTGACCGCACGACCCATTGGGGCCTCAAGATTTGCACCGGCGGTGCGTCTAAGATGCACCTTCGGGGAGACGAAGAGTAAGAAGAAGCAAGCTTGCTGAAGGGTGAGCAGAGATGAGCAAAGCGATACTAGGCGAAAAACTCGGGATGACCCAGCTGTTCAAGGGTGACCTGCTCATCCCGGTCACGGTGCTGCGAGTCGGGCCGTGCGTGGTGACTCAGCTGAAGTCGAAGGAGAAGGACGGGTACGAGGCCGTCCAGCTCGGCTTCGGGGAGATCCCGCGCGAGAAGGTCGAGAAGAAGGTCAACATGCCGATGCAGGGCCACTTCGACAAGGCGAAGTGCCCCCCGCAGAAGTACCTGGCCGAGGTCGCGTTGGACCCTGGCGAGTTCAAGGTCGGACAGCGCCTGACGGTCGACTTCGCGGAAGGCGACCAGACCGACATCACAGGCGTCTCCAAGGGAAAAGGCTTCGCCGGAGTCATCAAGCGTCACGGCTATTCCGGAGGGCCCGCCTCGCACGGTTCGAGGTTCCACAGGGCGCCCGGTTCGGTCGGGCAGTGCGCGACGCCCTCGAGGGTCTTCAAGGGGAAGAAGCTCCCCGGAAGGATGGGCGGCGACAAAGTCACGGCTCTGAACCTCAAGGTCGTCGAGGTGGATAAGGACAAGAGCCTGATGATGGTCAGGGGTTCGGTGCCGGGTCGGCGTGGGAGCATCGTGCTCATCCGCGAGTCGGTGAAGATAGCGAGCAAAGGTAAGCGGTGATGGACGTGAAGGTACCGCTGAGAAGCGTAGAGGGGAAGACCGTGGGCGAGATCGATCTCGCCCACGCGCTGTTCGGGATAGAGCCGAACCAGCACGCCGTGCACATGGTGGTGCGCATGCAGCGCGCCGCGGGGCGCTCGGGGACCGCGTCCACCAAAAGGCGGGGCGAGGTCCGCGGAGGCGGTGCCAAGCCATGGCGCCAGAAGGGCACCGGCAGGGCCCGTGCCGGCAGCAGCCGCTCGCCGATATGGAAGGGCGGCGGCACGGTGTTCGGACCCAAACCGCGCGACTACGATTTCCGCGTTCCCAGGAAGGTTCGCAAGCTGGCGTTCTGCTCGGCGCTCTCGGATGCGGCGAAGGGCGAGCGGGTCTCGGTGCTGGAGGACTTCGCGCTGGACGTCCCGTCCACCAGGACGGGGGTCGACATCCTCGACAAGCTCGATGTGCCGGGCAAGGTGATGATCATCGTGGGCGAGGACGACGTCAACGTCGAGAAGTCGTTCCGCAACCTCCCCAGAGTTGAGACGTTCCTGCCCAGCGAGATGAACACCTACGACATCCTGAGGTTTGACAGCCTCCTTTTCCTGAAGGGGGCGCTCGATACGTTGCAGGGGGAAGGTGCAGATGAAGGATCCGCATGATGTGGTCCTGTACCCGATCATAAGCGAGAAGAGTTACGCCGCGATCGACATGCGTCAGTACACGTTCATGGTCGACCCACGGTGCAACAAGTCGGAGATCAAGGATGCGGTCGAGGACATATTCGACGTCAAGGTCACGGGCGTGAACACCATGAGGACCAAGGGCAAGCCGCGGCGAAGGGGCATGACCCAGGGCCGCACGGCTCGAGGCAAGAAGGCGGTCGTGACCCTGGCGCCGGGACAGAAGATAGAGTTCTTCGAGAGCCGCTGATAGCGGGGGAAACGAAATGGGAATAAAAAAATACAAGCCGACGTCACCGGGCAGGAGGTTCGCGACGGTCTCCGACTTCGCGGAGATCACGCGCGCCGAGCCCGAGAAGTCTCTGACCGCGCCGCTCAACAAGACCGGGGGCCGGAACGCCTACGGCCGTAAGACGTCGAGGCACAGGGGCGGAGGCGCCAAGCGCCTGTACAGGTTCGTCGATTTCAAGAGGGACAAGGACGGCGTGCCGGCGAAGGTCGCACACATCGAATACGACCCCAACAGGTCGGCGAGGCTCGCGCTGCTCCATTACTCCGACGGCGAGAAGAGATACATCTTGTGCCCCTCGGATCTCCAGGTCGGCGACATCGTAGAGTCCGGGAGCGGCGTGGACGTCAAGCCCGGAAACGCGATGCCGCTCGGCATCATACCTCTGGGCACCATGGTCCACGCGGTGGAGCTCAAGCCCGGGCAGGGCGCGAAGATCGTGCGCAGCGCCGGCACCTCCGCGCAGATAATGGCGCGCGAGGGCGGTTTCGTGCACCTGAGGCTTCCGTCCAACGAGGTCAGGAAAGTGCACACGGAGTGCAGGGCCACCGTGGGAACGGTCGGCAACGCCGAGCACGAGCTGATACGCATCGGCAAGGCCGGCGCGTCGAGGCACATGGGGATCAGGCCACAGACCAGGGGCGCGGCGATGAATCCGGTCGACCACCCGCACGGCGGCGGCGAGGGCAAGTCCAAGTCGGGACGCCACCCGGTCACCCCGTGGGGCAAGCCGACCCTGGGATACCGCACCAGGAACAAGAAGAAGCAATCGGCCAAGTACATAGTCAGGACGAAGAGGCAGAAGTAGAGAAAGTGCCGGGCGAGCACGGGAGGGCGAGTTGTCCCGTTCACTGAAGAAAGGTCCATACGCAAACGAGAAGCTCCTTGCGAGGATCATCGACATGAACCGTCGCAACGAGAAGTCTGTGCTCAAGACGTGGTCGCGGCGCTCCACCATCTTCCCGGAGATGGTCGGGCACACCATCGCTGTCCACGACGGCAAGAAGCACGTTCCGGTGTATATCACCGAAAGCATGGTCGGGCACAAGCTGGGAGAGTTCGCCCCGTCGAGGACCTTCAGAGGTCACGGTGGCAAGCTGGCCAAGGAGAAGCGCGCCCGGATCAAGTAGGGCGGAAGGATAAACGGTGGAGACCAAGGCAGTCGCAAGGTACATAAGGATCAGCCCGCGCAAGGCCCGCCTGGTCATTGACATGATCAGGGGCAGGGACCTCTACGCGGCCGAGCAGATCCTGGATTTCTCCGACATGGGAGCGGCCAGGGTCGTCTCCAAAGTCCTGAGGAGCGCGGCGGCCAACGCGGAGAACAACAACGGGATCGCTCCTGAGGCGCTCTTCGTCTCCAAGGTCTTCGTGGACGAGGGCCCCACGCTGAAGCGGTTCAGGCCGCGCGCGATGGGCCGTGCCACGCGCATCAACAAGCGCACCTGTCACATCACCGTGATACTCGACGAGAAGGAGCAGGAACTGGTCACCTCCAGGCGCCGCAGGCGCAAGATGGCTGCGGCCGAGAAGGCCGCCGCCGTGACGGACGTGACGGAGACTCAGCCGGAGGCTGAGTCGGAGGAACCATCCGATAAGGACACGGCGAAGAAAACGTCAGCTAAAAAACCGGCGGCCAAAAAGACCGAAGCCAAGAAACCCGCGGCAAAGGCCTCTAAGCCAACCGCGAAACCGGCTGCCAAGAAGGCTGCAAAGCCCAAGCCTGAGGCCGCCGATAAGCCGGAGAAGAAGGCAGCCAAGCCAAAGCCCGTGACGGAGACTCAGCCTGAGGCTGAGTCGGAGGAACCATCCGATAAGGACACGGCGAAGAAAACGTCAGCTA
>DAIQAV010000188.1:4081-4312 GCA_036781505.1 Candidatus Anoxymicrobiaceae bacterium
AAAAACCGGCGGCCAAAAAGACCGAAGCAAAGAAACCAGCCGCTGACGAGAAAAGCGAGGAATGACGTGGGGCAGAAAGTACACCCTTACGGTTTCCGCCTGGGGGTCATCAACAACTGGAAATCCAGGTGGATCGCCGACAAGGAGTACCCCGACCTGGTCCTCGAGGACATCAAGATACGTGAGTATCTGAGGGGGAGGCTCGCGAACGCGGCCGTCTCCAAGATAGAG
>DAIQAV010000189.1:0-4204 GCA_036781505.1 Candidatus Anoxymicrobiaceae bacterium
GTTCGAGTCCCCTCGGCTCCACCACTCTTCAACAGCAACCATCGCTTAAGCCGAGGGGACTCGAACCACAAGGGGGCCGGGGAAAGTATTTCCCCGCATTGATTTCGAACTTGGGGGGGGCAACAGCGAGCCGCAGGCGAGCGCCATCGGGGGGGACGGAGTCCCCACCCGTTGGGGAGCGAAACCCCTTAACAGCAAACCAGCGACAAGCCTGAAAGAGGGCAGGGGTGCAGCGACGGTTCGATGTCCCCTCGCGCCACTCTCTGACCGATACGCCAGCGACGGTTCGATGTCCCCTCGGCTCCACGGTTTGAACCAATACACCAACTGATATCTCCGGCTCAAGCGACAATTCGTTCTCCCCTCATGTCACACTCTGACAAACACGCCTACCGATACCCGTGGTCAGGACAAAGTAAGATAGAATCCGAACCCAGGCATCCAACAGGCAACGGGGGTTTTGCATGCGGCGGATCAGTCGGGGCAACCGTCATTATATTCAGTGCACCTTGATCGCAGTCATGCTCCTGTCGCTGGCAGCACTCTTCCTTGCAGGGTGCGGCCCGACCTACTGGACCAACATCACCGGGAAGAGGCTTGCCCCGTCGGTTGCCTCCAGCATCCGTTCCATCGTCAGCGACCCCACGCGCGACATCCTTTACGCCGCGACCAGTGGCCAGGGAGTCTGGCGCTGCACGGCCCCGGGCACGAACCCAACCTGGACTCACATGGTGGGAGGCGCACCCCTGGACTACGTCACCTCCGTCCTCTATGAGCCCTCCCACAATGACCAGGGGGGCACCTGGACCAACACCGACAAGAACTTCAGCGCCTCCCAGTCCATTGGCAGCGCCGGCCCACTTGCATACGACCCCACGCGCGACATCCTCTGTATGTCGAATGAAAAAGAAATTCTGCGCTGCACGAGAGCCGAAAACGCTCCCTCCTGGGAGAGAATGGGCGGCGCGGTCAACTCTGATACGATCGGCTCCGTGGCATACGACCAGGCCAGCAATATCCTTTACGCGGGGGCTTATATTCCTTCCGCGGAGACGGAGCCGTTCCCGATCAACGCAGAGCGCTCAAGTCCGGCTCCCAGAGTCAACACACACAGCACGGGCGTCTGGGCCTGCTCCAATCCTGATACGAGCCCGATCATGACCAACACGGGTGGAGCGGTAAGCTCGAAAGACATCGGCGACCTTTACTTCGACCCTGCCCAGCGCGTCCTCTATGTCGTGGCAGGGCAAAAGGCCGTCTGGCGCTACAAGCCACCAGCAAACCGCTGACCCCTGAACGGCCTGGAGATCGAGGCTCTCGATGGTCCATTTCGCCATCTGACGCGACGTCAACAGCCTCAGGGGGGTCTACTCGTTTACTCCTGAACCGCGTCCTGCTAATATAACCTGCACTTTATTGCTGTTCAGTGATGAGAACCGCTCTGGGCCGGCTGCCGGCCTTCATCAACCGGCGAGACGACCAACACTGTCACCGGCAGCCGCGGGTCTGGCACCCACTTGCACCCGGTTATATATAATAGAGCGGCTGTCAGGGAGCCAGGGGGCAAATTGGCACGGAAAAGTCTTTCGGTCGCAAACCTCGTCGACCGCGCCGCGAGGAAATACGGGGACAAGACGCTCGCGATCCGCGAGAAGAAGGTCACCTACAAGCACCTCGGCTACGACCACACCACCAAGGCTCTCACGTTCAACCAGGCCTACCATTCCTGCAACACGGTGGCCGCTGCCTTGCGCGACCGCCTGGGCGTGAAGCGAGGGGACAGGATCGCCATAGTCCTCACCAACGTGCCCGAGATCGGCCTGCTGTTCACGGCCGCCGCCAGGCTCGGCGCCGTGACCGTTCCTTTCAACTACATGCTCAAGGCCGGCGAGCTGCAGGGCGCCATCGCCGACTGCGGCGCCAAGGTGCTCATCACGGAGCCGGAACTGTTCGCGGCCAATATCAGGGACAAGGCCAACGTCCCCGCCATCGAGCACTGGCTCATGGTCGGCGACGCCGAAGGGGTCCCCGATGGCTTCATGTCGATCGACGACCTGACCGAGGGCTTCGCCGACACCTTCGTGGAGCCGCTGCTCATCGAGCCCGACGACCCCATCGCGATCTTCTATACCTCGGGCACCACCGGCTTCCCCAAGGGGGCGATCCTGACCAGCAAGAACCTGCTCTCGACCGCTACCCTCTCCGTCCTGATGCTGCGCATAGGGCGCAAGGACATCGGCGTCACCGGGCTGCCCCTGGCTCACATCTTCGGGTTCACCACCAGCATCATCGGGGCTTTCTACTCCGGCTGCGGAGGAGTGCTGTTGCGCTTCTTCGATCCCGAGAAGAC
The DNA here is from genome assembly GCA_036781505.1 of Candidatus Anoxymicrobiaceae bacterium. Lineage (GTDB taxonomy): Bacteria > Actinomycetota > Geothermincolia > Fen-727 > Anoxymicrobiaceae > FEN-680. The sequence continues at coordinate 2,351 of DAIQAV010000189.1, forward strand.
GCTCAAGCTGGTCGAGGAGTACGGGGCGACGGTCGTGACAGGCGTGCCGGCGATGTGGAACATGATGCTGCAGTGCCACCCCGAGAAGTACGACCTCTCCACCATCCGATACTGGATCTCCGGCGCCGACGCAATGCCGCGAGACCAGATCAAGCTGCTGGAGTCCTACGGCGGCCGGTTCATCGAGGGATACGGACTCGTCGAGACCTCCCCAATCATCTCGGTCAACTCTTTCATCAGGAGGTCGGGCACCGTCGGCCTGCCCGTCCCCGGCGTCAGGGTCAAGGTGATGGACGACGTCGGCAAGAAGCTGAGCCGCGGCAAGGTCGGTGAGTTCGTGGTGCGCGGGCCCAACGTCATGAAGGGCTACTGGGGGGACGAGGAGAGGACCGCGGCGGCCTTCGAGTACGGCTGGTTCCACACCGGCGACATGGGCTTCCGCGACCACCTCGGTTTCCTGCACTTCGCCGACCGCGAGAAGGACGTCATCAAGCACGGCGGCTACTCGGTGTTCTCGCGCGAGGTCGAGGAGGAGATACTGAGGAACCCCAAGGTCTTCGAGGTCGCCCTGGTGGGAGAACCGCACCCGACCAAGGGCGAGGTGCCCGTCGCGTTCGTGCAACTGGGCGACGGGGCCGAAGCGACGGAAGAAGAGCTCCTTGCCTGGTGCAGGGACCACATAGCAGCGTACAAATCACCGCGTCGGGTCTGCATCATCGAGCAGATGCCGCTGACCATGACGCTCAAGGTCATGAAAAGGGAACTCAGGAGCCGCCTCGAGAAAGAGGCGGCATCGAAGGGGACGGACACACTGGCCCCGGGAAAGGAGGAGTAGCCTATGCTGTCGTTCGAACCAAGCGAAGAACAAGCGATGGTCAAGGAGACCATCGCGGGCTTCGCGACAGACCAGATGGATCCCGCCTCGAGGGAGATGGATGAGGCCTGCGCGGTCTCGACTGACCTCGTGAAGACGGGTTGGGAGCTCGAGATCATCAGCTCGTGCGTCCCGGAGGAGTACGGGGGCTTTGGTGAGGGCCCGTCCGCGCTGACAGGCGCCATCGCCTACGAGGAGCTCGCCTACGGCGACCTCTCGACGGCGCTGCACATATGCTCACCCACGATGATGGCTTACACCGTTCTCATGTACGGCACCGAGGAGCAGAAGCAGCAATTGCTCCCGGTCGCCTGCGGGGGCGAGTTCAAGGCCGCCGCTGCCGCGCTCGTCGAGCCCAAGTTCGCGTTCTGCCCGTCAAAGCTGGGCACCACCGCGAAGCGCGAGGGCGAGGAGTACGTGCTCAAGGGCTCCAAGTGCCTGGTGCCGCTTGCGGCGGATTCGGACAACCTGCTCGTCTTTGCCGCCACCGAGCCCGGTGCCGGCTTCGCGGGCGTTCAGGCGTTCGTGGTGCCCAAGGGCGCCGAGAACCTCGTCATCAGCGAAGAGCCCGAGAAGAACATGGGGCTCAAAGCGCTGAAGACCTACGAGGTCACACTGAACAACGTGAAGGTGCCACTCGCCGCCAAGGTCGGCGGCCAGGCGGGCATCGACTACCTGGAGCTGATATCGCGCTCGCGCCTCGCCCTGGCCGCGATGGCCATCGGGACGATGAAGCGCGCCGCGGAGCACTCGCGCGACTACGCCAAGGAGCGCATCGCGTTCGGCGATCCGATCGGCTCGCGCCAGGCGATAGCGTTCATGATCGCTGAGATGTTCATGGAGACCGACGCGACCAGGATGCTGGTGTGGGAGGCCGCATGGAAGGCCGACCGCGACGAAGAGTTCGCCAACGACGCGGCGATCGCCAAGAACTACGCCGCCGAGAAGTGCATGACGGTCTGTGACGGTGCTTTGCAGGT
>DAIQAV010000190.1:0-1945 GCA_036781505.1 Candidatus Anoxymicrobiaceae bacterium
GTGCTGTCCGGCGCAGGCGAGCGCGTTGGCGGCTATAACGTCGGCGTCTATGTCCGGCCCGAGCTCGGTCAGCTCCCACCCGAGCGTCCTCAACACGCGCTTAACTCCCTGCACGTGCTCGGACAGCCCTGGCACGCTCTTGAGCTTGGCCTGGTCCAGGATGTACTGGACCGCTATCTTTGGTCTGCCGCTCGATGCCTTCGCCATCGTACCTCCCTCATTGCATTACTAAAGATTCTCTTCGGCGCGCGCCTTGTCGTAGCGCTCCCTCCGCTCCTTCAGGTATGTCGGCACCGGGACGTCCCACCAGCCCACGGCCGGGCTTCCCGAGAGCGGGTAGTCGCGGTGCACCGTCACTTCGACCAGCGCCGGGCGCCCCGAGGCAATAGCCTTCTTCAGCGCCGGACCTATCCCCTTCCGCGCCGAGGTCTTCTGCGCGTGCCAGCCGAACGCGCTCGCCGCCGCGGCGATGTCCGGCGTGTAGAGCTCCCCGTCCGGCGTGGTGAAGTCGGTCGCGAGCGCGCGACGCTTGCCGAACGCGTCCATCTGCAGGTCCTTGATGGCAAGCCACCCCTGGTTGTTCACCACCACCATCACCACGGGGACGCCGACCTGCATGGCGGTCGCCATCTCTTGCATGGTCATCAGGAAGTCGCCGTCGCCCACCATCCCCACCACCTGCCTGTCCGGCCTTGCGAGCTTCACCCCGATGGCCGCCGGCAGCGCCCACCCCATGGTCGAGAAGCCGCCGGTGGTTATGCAGGTGCCGGGGACGTAGAACGGGAACTCCTGCAGCATCTGCGCCTGGGTGTTGCCCGATGAGGTCACCAGGTAGGCGTCGCGTGCGATCGCGTTGCGCACCTCGCGCAGCGCCTGCGATATCGTCGGGAGCCTGGTGTCGGCGGCCAGGAGCTTGTCGACGTGCCTCTTCCACTTCGCCTGCTCGCGCCCGAGCTCTCCGACGAACGCGTAGTTGATGATCGCCCTCGAGGAGGAAGCCTCATCGAGCCCGTCGGCGATGTCCTCGAGGACTGCCGCCGCGTCTCCCTGGATGCCGACCTCCACTGGATAGTTCTTTCCAATCTCGTAGGGGTCGATGTCGACCTGGATCAGCTTGGTCGGTGGGATCGAGAACGCCACGCCGGGCCGATAGGAGCAGGCGGTCTCGTCCGCGAACCTGCACCCGACCGCCAGAATGACGTCGGCCGTCGAGGTCATCTTCAGACCTACCGAGGTCCCCTTCGACCCGGTGTGCCATGCGAAGAGCGGATGGTCTTCGGGGAAGGAGCCTTTGCCCGCCATCGTGGTGACCACCGCCGCTCCCTTTATCTCGGCCACGCGCTGCAGCGCTTCGGCCGCCCCCGCGGCGCCGACGCCTCCGCCGACCAGAATGACAGGCCTCTGGGCCTTGATGAGCATCTTGACGGCGCGCTCGATCTCCCCCGGGTCGCCTTCGGCTCGCCCGGTGGGAGCAGACTGCTCGGGCTTCGACAGCTTCACCTCGGTCGACTCGCTCTGCACGTCCATCGGCAGGACCACGTTCACCGGGCCGCGTCGACCGGTCATCATCACGTTGAACGCCCTCTTCATGACGGACGCCACCTGGTCGATCGTGTCGACGCGCATCGCGCGCTTCACCACCGGTTGCAGCACGCGCTCGAAATCGTCGTCACGCGCCCGCTCGATCTCCTGGAGCAAGCCCTTGCCACGCATGTGGGTGTGGGCTGAGCCGGTGATGATGAGCACGGGAACGGAATCGACGAACGCGGTTCCCGCGCCGATGGCGGTGTTAATGGCGCCCGGCCCGATGCTGGTGAACACCGCGAGCGGACGCTTTGACGCGCGGTAATACCCGTCGGCGATGTGCACTCCGCTCATCTCCTGCATCATCTGCAGGACCTTGATGCGCTTGTCCCTGCCCAGGAACGCGTCGGTGAGCCCCAGG
>DAIQAV010000190.1:2045-4177 GCA_036781505.1 Candidatus Anoxymicrobiaceae bacterium
CCCCAGGACGTAAGGGACACCTTGCGAGATTAGTGACTCCGCTACTATCTCGCCGCCGGTAAGCCTCATTTGAACCCCTTCCAAAATGCACCACCGGGGTCAGGCGCCGGTAGTGCATGCCGGCGGGACGCCGGCGCTATATAAGCTCCTCTATCTGGGCCGCGCAGTCCAACACGGCGCGGGACTTCTCCTCGCCGGCGGTCTGAGCCGTCTCCGGCCCAGAGATGCCAACGCTCGCGACCACCACCCCGCGCGCGTCACGCACCGGGGCCGCCAGGCAGCAGGTGCCCCCGGTCTGCTCCCCCTGGTCCGTCGCGAATCCCCGGGACCGCACGCTCTCGAGCTCGCCGAGGAGCGAATCGATATCCCCGATCGTCCTGTCGGTGAACGACTCGAGCTTCACGCCCTCATACAGCGACCGCACATCGTCGGCGGGCAGCCAGGCCAGCAGCGCCTTGCCCACCGCCGTGGAGTGCGCCGCCTCTACGGCGCCGGCTTCCGTCTGCACGCGAAGCGAGCGCTCGGGGAAGCTGTTGGCCAGGTAGATCACGAACCGGCCGCGCAGCTCGGCGAGGTGCGCCGTCTCGCCGGTGTCGGCGGCCAGCCGCTCGAGGGCGGGCGGCACCCGCATTATCTGCTCCCCCGTGAGCTGCACCGCCCGCGCCACCCTGTATATCTCGGGTCCAGCCACCAGCCTGGTGGAGCCGTCCACCCTGGCCAGGAAGCCCTGCTCGACGAGGGTCGCCGTCAGGTGGGAGATTGTGCTCTTGTGGACTCCCAGGCGCCGCGCGATCTCGGTCGCCGTCACTGGTTCTTTGTCGAAGAGTATCGACTTCAGGATGTAGAGCCCGCGCTCGATTGACTGGATCTGCTTGGCCATGTCGCCTCAGAAGTTGCGGCTGGTTATACCCAGGCAGTATTATAGGTAGGTATCACGTCTTCTGTCAAGACATGTTGCGTTCTGTTAAACTCTGCTCAGTCGTACGCCAGCGGCTCGTCCGGCTCCGACTGAACCTGCGGGGTGGGCCGGGACGCTTCCGGCTCACTGGTGGGCGCGCTATCCTCGGGGTTGAATTCGAACATCATCCGCTCGAACTCCGTGCGGATCCCGCTATCGTCCGCTTCCGCCCTCTCGAATGCCGCGTCTTTCTCTCTGTCACCCGCGCCGCTCGCTGTCCCCTCCATGTTCCCCTCCATGGTAGTGGTTGCCGCTCGCGTTCGACCCACGGTCTTTAGAGACTTGTTTCTTTACTGGTGATCGAAGAAATGAGGAATAGAGGCGTGGTTAAACCTCTTGAAGTGCCACATCTGTTATCTGCGCCATGCGCCATGACCCACTCCCAGCCGCGCGGAGTCACTATGTCTAAGAGATGCCTTTGATAATTATAGGTTCGGTCTGAAGGTCGTGTCCAGGAGAGCAAGACGAGCGAGCGCGCTCTGGCGCAAATGGGACGGGGCCGCCTCGCGGCGACCCCGTTCAAACAGCCCCTACCTCCATCACCACCATCACACTTCTGCGCGGCGCCGCATTGCCCTCCTGAGGACCGCGGCCGCGCCGAGCGCAAGCAGCGCCAGGCTGACGAGCCTGGCGATCCCCGCGGCCCGCACCAGCGTGTTATAAGGCTTGAATTCCTCATTGAGGGAGACAGTCCTGCCCAGTTTATCGGCGGCGACGAGCTCGGCGGTCTTGTTGGCCGTCCAGATCGCGGCCTCCATCCCGCCCGAGCTGACGTGCGTCTTGGTGTAGTCGCCGGTCAGGTAGAAGTTCGGGAAGGGAGAGCGCTGGAACGGCCGGTGCTTCTCCATCCCCGGATAGGCCCGGTAGACTCCCTGCCGTTCGCGGACCACCTTCCACTTGCGCACCTCGGCCTGACGCGCGATGGGAAACACTTCCCTGATCTGCTCGATGCACTGATCGAATATCACGGCATCGGGCAGCCCCTGCACCGCGTCCCCCGGCGATATCACCATCTCCAGCATGCTGCCGCCCTTGAAGATGTGCGGGAGGACGTTGGACAGGTCCGCGTAGGTGTTGAAGACGCAGTCGTTGGAGAAAAATGTGCAGTCGATGTCGGTGAGCTTGCGGTCGAACCAGATCTGGATGGACAGCGACGGGGCTAACTGGAAGTGCC
>DAIQAV010000191.1:0-3292 GCA_036781505.1 Candidatus Anoxymicrobiaceae bacterium
ATGAGGGACTCTACGAACCGCCTGGGCTCCTTGCCGTCCTCCACCAGGCTACCGACCACGGTCAGCGTCCCGGGCGTGTCCCGGTCTGCGATCAGGTCGACCATCTCGAAGACCAGGTCGGTCTCGACCTCGCCGAGCATCTCCGCGAGCTGCTCATGCGTTATCAGCTCGCCGGAAAGGTTTGCAATCTGGTCCATCACCCCGATGGCGTCGCGCACCGAGCCGTGCGCGTGCTCGGCGATCATGCCCACCGCCTCTTCCTCGACCTGTATGCCCTCGCGGGAAGCGATGTGCTCGAGCAGGCGGCACATGTCCTGCGCGGACACCAGGCTGAAGTCGAACTTCTGGCAGCGCGAGACGATCGTGGGCAGGAGCTTGTGAGGCTCCGTGGTCGCCAGTACGAAGACGACGTGGCTGGGAGGCTCCTCCAGCGTCTTGAGCAGCGCGCTGGACGCCTCCGTGGTCAGCTGGTGGACCTCGTCCACGATGTAGACCTTGGTCCGCAGCGATGTCGGCGTGTAAGGTATCTTGTCGAGCAGGTCGCGGATCTCGTCGATCTTGCGGTTGCTCGCGGCGTCGATCTCGATGACGTCGAGCGCGGTCCCCTCGGAGATCGAGACGCACGCGTCGCACACGCCGCAGGGCGTGGCGGTCGGGCCCTCGACGCAGTTTATCGCCTTGGCCAGTATCCGCGCGGTGCTGGTCTTGCCGGTGCCGCGGGGACCCGAGAAGAGGTAGGCGTGCACCACGCGCCCACTCTCCAGCGCGTTGGCGAGAGTGTTGGTCACCCTGGCCTGACCCACGACCTCGGAGAAGGTCTGGGGCCTCCATTTACGGTAAAGAGATATGTGTTCCATCGTAGACCAGCCTCGGATTTAGAGTGACTGTGCACCCACCATCGACTCCAGGAGACGGGCTCCGGACCGGCAGCCAACTCCAACCAGGTTGCTCCACGGCACACGAAAGTTTTTGCTTACCGCTGCTTCCTCCCGGACCTGACGGGGTTCACAAATATTCGTTGCGTGGGACCCAGCCTTCAACGCCGCTTACCGGAACAAAAGCGTCCGGCCCCAAAGAACCTCCGGTGGGAATTCGGCCCCGCTGTAGCGGTTTGCGGGTTACAGGGCACCGCTGGCTCCCCACCTAGCACAGTCAACGGTTAGTATACGCGAAACCGCTGAGGCGCGCGATGACATCTTACCCCTTGTGCAGGCTTCTGGCGGGGCTGTTCCGCCCCGGCTCCGGACCGGCTGCTGGGATATAATAGAACCCTGCCGGAGGTGGGGACGTGCCCCCTTCCGGCATGCTGTGTAATCGCCCAGTCTAAGCAGGAAATAAGTGAAGCTGTACAAGCAAGGGTCCACAGGCCGCGAGGTCCGGGATATCCAGGCCCGCCTGGTCGCCGCGGGTTTTCTCTCCGAGGATAGCGGCGAGCTGTCCCGTGGGGAGTTTGCTTCCGAAACCGGCAAGGCGCTGCGCGCCTTCCAGCAGATCAAGGGCCTGAGGGCGGACGGCATCGTCGGGCCGGATACCTGGCCCGCCCTGGTCGAGGCCAGCCGCGTGCTGGGCAGCCGCTTCCTCTACCTGCGCGAGCCGCCGCTGCGCGGGGATGACATCACCGACCTGAAGCGCCGGCTCAACGCGCTGGGATTCTACAGCGGCAAGGAGAGCGGCATCTTCGATCAGGCCACCGCGGTCGCGGTCGAGCAGTTCCAGCGGAACAGCGGCCTTCCCCCCGACGGCATAGTCGGCACTTCCACGGTCGAAGCGCTGCTGCGGCTTTCCCGGGTCACCAAGAACACCAGCGTCGCCTCCGTGCGGGAGATCGAGAGAGGCCTTCCCTCGGGAGGCATCTCCGGGCGACGCATCATGCTGGACGCGGGCCACGGCTACCCGCCCGACCCCGGGGAGATCGGACCGGCGGGTCTCAGGGAGAGCGAGGTCGCCGAGTCCATCGTCGAGGAGCTGGGGGGGATGCTGGTCGACGCCGGGGCCGTGGTGTTCTACTCGCGCAGGCGGGGCGAGTTCCTCGAGCTGGACGCCCGTGAGGCCGCGGCCCACCAGCAGTCGGTCGAACTCATGCTCTCTATCCACCTGAACTCGTCGCCGACGCCCCAGGCGTGTGGCGCGTCCTGCTACTACTTCGCCAGCGGCAACTATCGCTCGCCATACGGCTACCGCCTGGCCAACCACGTCCAGGACGCCCTCATCGGCGAGTGCGGCCGCCTCGACTGCCGGGCCCACGGCCGCACCTACCGGCTGCTGCGGGAGACGAGGATGCCCGTCGTGATCGTCGAGCCGGCGTTCATAACCAACCCGCGCGAGGAGGAGCTCCTCGGGGAGCAGTCCTTCCTCAACAGGGTCGCCCACGCGATAGCCGTGGCGACCGGCGAATACTTCAGCGGCGCCAAAGCCCTGGGAGAGGAATGACGCGCCGGCCCAGCTGATTTGTGGGCCCCGGGGCGCTGTTATATCATGAACCGTGCCTCTAACGGCAACCGGAAGGCACTGAAAGGACCGGCTTGAGATTCTTCGAAAAGGACCTCCGCGTAAAGATCACGACCATCCTCCTGGTCTTCATAATCGTTGCCACGGGGGCCGCGCTTGTCATCAGCTATACCCTGGTCACCCACATCGTGCGCAACAACATCCAGCAGGGAAACGCCGACGCCGCGCGCCTCAGTCGCGACGTGATCGATGTGGTCCTGGAGAGCAGAGCCGCCCGCACGGCCTTGCTGGCCAACCTTCCGGTGATGCGAGACCCGGCGACGCCGCCCGACGTGCGGCAGGCGACGCTGGCTCTATCGGTCCAGACCTGGCCGGTCGCGAGGGAAGCCTTATTCGCCGACACCAACGGCAACATCGTCTGCGGGACGGGCAAGCTCGCCGAGCTGCCCAGCGCCTCGGGGACCAGCTGGTTCGAGAACGCACAGTCAGGCGGGATCACTTTCACCTACATCTACAACAAGTCGGAGCTCACCAGCGCCTTCTTCCTGACCCCTGTGCTTGCCGTGTCCTCCGACGTGAGGGACAGCAAGAACCAGATCTTCGGCTACGTCGTCACCTTCACCAACACGACTGACATAGCGACCGCGATCGAAAGCGTCATGATAGCCAGGACCGGCCACGGCTTCCTGGTCAACGACGCCGGTACCGTCGTCGCGGGGCAGGTCTTCCCGCCGACCCCGCCGCCCGCGCCCGCGGACAAAGTGACGCTGGACAACCTCCTTGGTGAGATGTCCAAGGGGCGCAGCGGCCAGGAGTCGGTCAAGTACGCCGGCAGGGGCTACCT
>DAIQAV010000191.1:3302-4115 GCA_036781505.1 Candidatus Anoxymicrobiaceae bacterium
TGCTCGCCCTGGTGCTGCTGCTCGGCGGCGCCGTGGCGGCGTTCGTGCTGGGCCGCAGCATCACCCGCCCGATCAACGAGCTGGTCTCGAACACCGAGCGGGTTGGCTCCGGCGACCTCACCGGCGACGTCGTCATCAGGACGCGCGACCAGATCGGGACCCTCGCCGCCGCGTTCCTCAGGATGAGGGACTACCTCCGGACAGCGCTGTCCGAGGCCGGCTACACCTCCGACAGGATGTCGGAGCTTGCCGAAGAGCAGTCGGCCGGCACCGGCGACGTCTTCGAGAACGCCGAGGAGATCTTCGAATCCGTGGTGATGCTCACTAAGAACATCGACTCTCAGACCCAGAAGATCAGAAAGGTCATGGAGTACGTCGATTCCATGCCCGACGACGTTCAGAAGCTCGAAGCGGTCGTGGAGATAAAAGAGCTGCTGCGGGAGAGCGAGATCCTCGCCGACGTCGGGTCGAACAAGGCCGTGGAGATAGCGGCGGCTACCCAGGACCAGCGCGGCGCGGCGCGTGACGTAGCCGCGGCGGCGCGCAGGCTATCGGTCATGGCGCGCGAGCTCAAAGACATGGTCCAGCGCTTCAAGGTTTAGGTTGCTCGGGGTCCCCTCTCCGTCGATTCGACGGAGGCCGACTCACTCCGGAGAGGGGACCCCTCGCCCGACTGAACTCGTTGGCGTAGCGCCAAATGCAACACAAGGGGTCTGACCCCCGCGAAGCCGAGTATCAGGCTGGCTATGATTACACGTCAGTGATGATTCCTACTGGTCAGCAGTCTTCTTAGATTTTGTTATATATAGGGGG
>DAIQAV010000192.1:0-4092 GCA_036781505.1 Candidatus Anoxymicrobiaceae bacterium
GCCTATACCAGTCGCTGAACATGTTGGGTATCGAGGACGTGGAGTATAGCTTGGTCATGTGCAGGGTGGTTCCGAAGATCTTGAGGCTGCTCAGGAACGGGAGGTAGACCAGCATCGAGAGGCCGACCACCACCCCGCCGGCGGCCGCCGCGCGTTTGAGCGGCGCGCCCCGCCTGTCCCTCACGTACATCACCAGCATGGGGGCGAGCGCCAGCGCCCCGGTGATCTTGACCATGGCACCGAGCACAACGAACGCTATGCCGGTCAGCAGGTAGCCCTTCCGGTAGAGCAGGAAACCCGCCAGCAGGAAGGCGACCATGACCGGATCGTTGTGCCCGGCACCGAGCACGTGCATCACCAGGATCGGGCACCACGCCGTTATCGCCAGCGCCATGTTCTCCTTGCCCGGCGTCACCCGCTTGGTGAGCCAGTAGACCAGGGGCAGGCAGGCCGCGTACGAGAGGAACGCGAGCATCTTGAACCCGAGCACGTTGGCGGCCACGCTGTTGCCCGCGACCTTCGTGATCGCGTACGAAATGAAGTTATAGACCGGCCCGTACACGCTCGCGTTGAACTTCCAGCCTATGAGCGGGTAGAAGACGTCCCCGGTCCGCGCGTGCGGGATGAGCAGATACGGGTTGGAGTGGTAGACGGACATCGCCCGGCCGTGGAAGATGTAGCTGAACACGTCCTTGGACTGGAACGTGGGGCCGAACACGAACAGCAGTGCGAACAGGAGGAACGCGCCCCCGATGATGAGCGCGGTGCCTCTGCTGGAGTCCTTGCGGACGACATAGATCGCGGCGAGCCACATCAGGGTCAGCGCGATTACCAGGAACATGAAGAGCCACATCCGGGTAAGCGCGGGGAGGGTCGCCAGGTGAAACCAGCGGGACGGCCAGACGAGCGGCCCGCCGTAGGTCGCGCCTTTCACGCTGTAGACGATCTGGAGCTTAGGGTTGAGGGCGATCGACATGAGCAGCCAGTAGCAGATGAAGCTCGCTCCGCCCAGCAATATGAGGAGGCCTCTCCTCGCGGATGGTTTTAGAGGTATGAGTCTTCTTCTTTCTGAATCTAAATCCATGGCGGTTACCGCAGAACTTTCGCCCATTGTAGCAGTCAACCCCTTTGTTGACATATTCCCACCGAAATGCTAGGTTTACCTCCACGTAGTGTCGCTTGAAAAATCGATATCCACGAAAAGCGTTGAAGGGGAAGAGTAGAGGAGCAGCCAGGCTGAAGCGAGCCGGGACGGTGGGAGCCGGCGCCGCGGAGCCTTCTCGAACATGCCCCCTGAGCTCCCGGAAGAAAGCCACGGATGTGGTGAGTAGAACCGGGCGGACGTCCCCGTCACAGGACCAGGGTATCGCCCGGGAAGGGCCGTACCCGATAAGGCTCACGCCGCGAGGCGCGGGCGAAGTGGGGTGGCACCACGAAGGCCAGGCCTTTCGTCCCCATGGGCGGAGGGCTTTTTTCATGCGACCTCGCGGCCGGCCCTTCAAGTACAATGGATGTCGATGTGTAGAGAACGGAAGAAACTCAGACCGGGGATGTGAGATTGTGGCCAAGACATACCAGGAGATCAACCAGAGGATCTCGAGAGGCGAGGCCGTCGTCCTCACGGCGGAGGAGATGACCGAGCTGGTGAAGTCTGACGGCGCTAAAAAGGCGGCCGCCAAGGTGGACGTAGTCACAACGGGGACCTTTGGGCCGATGTGCTCTTCGGGCGCGTTCGTGAATTTCGGTCACAGCGAGCCCCCGATAAAGATGAGCAAGGTGTGGCTCAACGACGTGCCCGTGTGCGCGGACCTGGCCGCTGTCGACGTCTACATCGGCGCCACGGCGATGTCGGATACCGAGGGGATGGCCTATGGAGGCGCCCACGTCATCCAGGACCTCATCGAGGGAAAGCAGGTCAAGCTCAGGAGCACGGCGTACGGCACCGACTGCTACCCGTTGCGCGAGATCGAGACCTGGGTGGACAAGGACACTATCAACCAGGCCTACCTGTTCAACCCGCGCAACTCATACCAGAACTACGCCTGCGCGACCAACTCCTCCGACCGGACCATATATACCTACATGGGTGTACTGCTGCCCAACTTCGGCAACGCCACCTACTGCAGCGCCGGGCAGTTGAGCCCGCTGTTGAACGACCCGCTGTACCGGACTATCGGGCTTGGCACCCGTATCTTCCTGGGCGGGGCGGCCGGTTACGTCGCCTGGGAGGGTACGCAGCATAAGCCCACGGTCGAGCGTTCGCCCGGCGGGACTCCGGTGGGCCCGGCCGCGAGCCTGGCTCTGATCGGGGACCTCAAGCAGATGGACTCGCGGTTCATCCGCGGCGCCCGCTTCCACAGGTACGGGGTGAGCCTGTATGTCGGAGTCGGGATCCCCATACCCATCCTCGACGAGGAGATGGCGGCATATACGGGGGTGGCGGACGCGGACATCGTGACCTCCATATTCGACTACAGCCAGCAGAGCAGGTCGCGTGACCCTCTGGGCAGGATCGATTACGAGCGGCTGCGCTCCGGCTCGATCAAGATCGGGGAGAAGAAGGTGCCCACGGCGCCGCTGTCGAGCTACAAGGTGGCCCGCCGGATAGCACAGACCCTGAAGGCCTGGATAACAGAGAGCAAGTTCGAGCTGACCGAGCCCGTGCAGCTCCTTCCGTCCGAGGGCACGGTGCTGCCGCTCGACGTTCGCGGAGAGGAGGGGATCTAGATGGCCAAGAAGAGGCTCGTGCTGACGTTCCCCCCGGATGTCGTGGAGCGACCGGTGGTCTCGCTGATGGTCAAGGAATATGACGTCATCACCAACATACTTCGCGCCGAGATCCACGAGGGCGAGATCGGGCGCATGCTGGTCGAGCTCGAGGGAGAGGGCAAGAAGATAAAGGTCGGTGTCGAGCACCTCAAGGCGATGGGCGTCCAGGTCGAGGAGGCCATCACGGACATCGAGCTCGAGGAAGAGCTCTGCATCTCCTGCGGGGCGTGCACCGCCGTGTGCCTGCCGCGCGCGCTCAAGGTGCAGGCTCCCGACTGGGAGCTCGAGCTCGACAAGGACCGCTGCATCCTGTGCGGGTTCTGCGTGGACGCCTGCCCGCTCCAGCTCATCAAGGTCAAGTTCTAGGAAAAGCGCAAAAATGCAAAAAGGGGACAGTCCCCTTTTTGCATTTTCGAGAGGCGGGGTCCATGGCGGAGAAGCTCACCTTCACCTCGGAGCATCCATCCGGGGCGGTGGAACTCGAAGCAAGCCTCGCGGTGCCCGACGGCGCCGCCAGCGGGGGAGTCGTGCTCTGCCACCCGCACCCGGCCGGGGGCGGGGCGATGGACGTCGGCCTGCTGGTAGTCATCGAGAGGCGCCTCCTGACAGCCGGTCTTGCCGTGCTGCGGTTCAACTTCACCGGTGTCGGTCGCAGCACCGGGTACTTCTCCGATGGGCTCCAGGAGCCAGGCGACGTGGCGGCGGCGATGGAAGCCCTGCACTCGCGCACGGGGCTCGCTTCGGAGCTGACCGGCATCTGCGGCTGGTCGTTCGGGGCCTGGATGTGCCTGATGGCTCTCGCCGACGGACTCGACGCCGCGGCATGCGTGGCGATCGCGCCCCCGCTGGTCCTCTATGACTGGCGTCCCGTTGTAGAGAGAATCGCGGCGTCGGCCGCTGAGCGGCACTACATCGTCGGTGCGAACGACCAGTTCTGCTCACTCGATTTCCTCGAGGCCTTCACCACGTCACTCTCACCGCGGGACGCCGAGAACGTGACGGTCCTGCCCGCCACAGACCACTACCTCTTCGGCCGCGAGGACGCGGTCGCCGACCTGGTCGCGGAGATGATGGCGTAACTCGTAGGCGTGGTAGCAACACCAAATGTGAGGGGGCGGGGTGAGCCTTTTGCTTGCTGGTCCTCGCGTCTTTGAAACCAGCAGACTATCTATGCTCCCCGAGACGCTGCGGAGGCTACGCAAAACGCTCACCCTGCCCCTGTCGGGATTTCCCCCCAACAATAATAAGATAATTTAAGATGACTGCTGACTAGTGCACTTCCAATTTGATACGCCTAAACTTTGCCAGGGGGCAAGCCCTCGC
>DAIQAV010000193.1:0-4006 GCA_036781505.1 Candidatus Anoxymicrobiaceae bacterium
GGTAGATGTATATGTGGTGCGCGTTACGGAAGATGGCGTAGTGAAGAAGGTACAGCAGCGCGGAACTGACTATCAGCACCGCGCCGAAGAGTATGTACCACCGCTCTCTTTTCACCGCGCTCCTTCAGGTGACGGGTGACGCTTCAATCCAAGCCGCAGCGCCATTATTCCACGCTAGGGCGTGAACCCTATTGACTCTGTCCCGTCCTGGGAGCGGTTGTTCCAGTAGGTCGCTCTCTCGGCGACCACGGGATTGTCCGACGTTACGGTTGTCGCGACGTTGAAGTTGTTGGCGACCGTGTCTGCAACGTTGACCGTCTGACGGCTGTGGGGCGCGAGCGTGAGCGCGGGCCCCGTCACCTGACCCGAGTTGGTCATGTAAGTGACCTGAGCCTTGGCGGTCTTGTTCCCGGGGTTCTGCACCAGTATCCAGGTCTGGAACGGCGATGCTGTCACACCCTCCGCCATGAACCACGAGGTCGCCGGGGTTCTGCCAGTTCCACTTGAACCAGTCGGTGGCAGCCGCGCCACCAGGGGGCGCCGCCGCAGCGGAGGGGACCATAAACGCCAGAAGTCCCACCACCAGTAAGAGGACCGTGATCGTAGCAAGGGAGCGTGACGCGAAGCGGTGCCTGTTCGATTCCATTACAGACCTCCAGTGTTCCAGCAGTATTTGTAGTCTTCCTTTCTAGCTGGAGAGGGCGCATCCTTGGCCGACCACGACATCTCGTCATGCTAAGATTGCCCGGATCAACAGACCAACCGTCGAGTCAGCGAGTGGGTCAGCAAATGGTAATAGGCGAAGACGCCGTCCGCAGTTCGAGCCCCCGACGCAGCCGCCGCAGATGTAGGTAACGACCGACGGCTGAGCTCAGCCGGGTCACAATAGATAGATGATCGAGGCGGGCCGCCAGGCCCGCCTCGAACTCTGCGCTAAATGTCTGCGGTAGAATTATTCATCCAACTCTGGTCGAGCCGGACGAGAAGCTGGGGGGCATTCGATGGCTGCTGATATGAGGGAACTGCGGGTGGCCGCAGTGCAGATGGAGTCCGAAAACGGCGCTGTGGAGGCGAATCTCGAGCGGGCCACGCCCCTTGCCGACGAGGCGGCGGGGCAGGGCGCGAAACTGGTGGTCTTTCCGGAGTTCATGCCCACAGGTTATATCTTCACGCGTGAGATATGGGACGGGGCCGAGCCTTCGGACGGCCCGACGATGGCGTGGCTCGCGGAGAATTCGAAGCGGCTGGGCATCCACCTCGGCACCAGCTTCCTCGAGGCCGAGGGAGAGGACTTCTTCAACACGTTCGTGATCACCGGTCCCGATGGCAAAGTGGCGGGCAGAGTGCGCAAGCAGACGCCCGCGGCTGCCGAGGCCTACTTTTTCAAGGGCGAGAAGGGCAGCCATGTGATCGAGACCGAAATCGGGATCATCGGCGTCGGCATCTGTTACGAGAACCAGCTGGCCTTCACCCCCGGCCTGATGCACGGGCATTCGGCCGACATCGTCCTGATGCCGCACTCGGCGCCGGCCCCTACCCCGGCTTGGTGGCTGCACAGGAAGCGGTCGCAAGCCATCGCCGACGTCTTGCGGAAGCTCCCTGTTTACTACGCGAATATTTTGGGCGTTCCGGTCGTGTTCATCAACAAGACCGGGCCTTTTGTCTCGCCCGTCCCGGGCATGCCCTTCTACCCGCAGAACTCGCACTTCCCGGGCGAGTCCACTATCGCGGACTCCGACGGGAGCATCCTGGTTCGGCTGGGGGCCGATGAGGGCATCGCCGTCGCCGACGTCCACCTCGAGGAGGCCCTCAAGGCGCGGTCGGCCCCGCCGTGTTACGGGCGCTGGTCCATGGAGATCCCGGTGGAGATCTACGCGTTCATCACGGCCGAGGTCACGGGTCGCGCCTGGTATTCATTGAGCTCCGAGCGCAAGAAGAAGGCCCGGGAAATATCGTCGCGCGCGGGCAGGCGCGGGAATCAGACGCAAGCGCAACCGCCGGCGGCAAAAAGTCCATAAGGGAGGAGCGAGCCATGAAGAAGCCATTCAGCGCACTGATATTCAACCAGGCGGAACGGCGCGGTGCTGGAATAGGGGAGGGCTATCCGACCGGTTTGAGGTCGGTCGGGGCGGCGCCCGCCTTCAGCTGCGCGGCGGTGATGGCGCTCCCGGAGTCCACGACCGTCCAGGAGCCGTTGACCTGGTGCAGCAGGAAGTAGGTCTTGCCGCCCCCGGACTCACTTGCCGCGTCGATCTTCCAGCCCGGATCGCTGGAGCTCGAGCTTACCACTTCGTAGGTCATCGACGAGGTGTCGGTCCCCTTGCTCTTCAAGTAGGCCGTCATCGCCTGCGACGGGTTCGCCGCGGCCGTGGTCGACGTGGAGGCCGCCGTCGCGGGCAGCTTCTTGGCTATGGACGCCACATACGCGTTGATCGAGGCCGTCGAGGCACTGTCCAGGCTTGCCACGAAGCGCCCCGGATCGGCGACCGGCGTGTCGGCCTTGGCGGCCCGCAGCTTGGTCTCGAGCGAGCTCTTGAAGGCCAGCAGCGTCTCGTCGCTCACGACCAGGTCGCGCAGTCCCGCCTGTATCGACTGCGCGGCGGCGGCAGTGTCGGTGCCGGTCAGCAGGGTCGTGATCCCCTTCTGGTACTCGGTCGCGCCCTTGCTGCGCCTGTTGAGGCCGAACTTCAGCAGCGGCTGCACGCTCGTGCCCTTGGCGGGCACCTTCACCTGCACGGCGCCCTGCTCGAGCGACTTGCACTCGTTCACTATCTCGGTCAGCTGCCGGTCGGCGTCGTTCTTCGGGATCGAGCCCACGCCGTTCGCCAGGTTGCTGAACGACTGGGCGGTGTTCGCGGACTGCTCCACGAGCTTGTTGGTATCGAGGGTGTAGGTCTTGAGCCTGTCGTTCTCCACAGCCTGCTGCGACGTGCCGCAGCCCCGGCCGAACACCCAGCAGGCGACGACCAGGGCGATCAGAGCCACGATGATGACTATGGGCGCCGGACCCCTGGGCCTTCGCGGCGCGCGCCCGACCGTCTGGACGCGGCGGCTCGAGCCCCTGCGGACCCTGCCACCGGCCGTGGAAAACATAGCTTGTTTGTGGGTAATCGTTCTGGCCATGGGCATCCGTAGTGTCGATCAAGGAAATGCTACTGCTGTCGAGATTTTCGACAGCTCCGTTCTTCGAACCTTTCTGACGCCGCGAAGCAGGGTGTCAGGCATGGCCGGCGCAAACCTGCGCTATTCAATTTAGACCACCTGTGCACGGCCGGCGGGACGAGAGAATCGCGTGTCAAATCCCAAAATATGGTATTTGTCATCGATGCCGAACAAAACGTGATGTGGGGGCGTCATAGTTTCGACAACCTCGACTGAGAACAGGACGGTGACACGGATGCATCTGGACTGGGAAGTCAAGAACTACGATTTCAACGCGCGGGACTGCCGCTACTCCTGGCACGAGATACGCCTCGTCGCTCTGAGGAGCGAGCTCAAAGAGTTTCCGGGGGCGGAACCGGGCGACCTGCGAGTGACCTTTCCGGACAACGGCAACGCGGGCAGGATTCTCGAATACTTCCGTGAGAAATACGACAACTTCAGACACGGATGCGTGGTCGGTGATGCCGGGACAGGGGTGGTGCACGTCTTCCTGGCGCCGGTGGATATGGTACTGGCCAGAAGGTAGCGACTGATACCGGCGAGCGCCGGACAAGCGAAAACGCAAGTTAAGGGGTCTGACCCGGAAACTTGCGTTTTCTTGTTTGAACAGGATTTCGGGGGGGGGGCGCCGGTCCTCTGGAATGTAAGCCGGGCGGCGCGTGGTAAGATACCGTTTATCGATATGCGGGCATCTTACGTGGTGGGTTTTGTGTGAAGGAGGGGGAAACGATTGAGCAACTTAACTGAGATCAAACGGCGCGTGGACCGTCTCAGCGAGCTCGGCAACAAGATGCGGGACAACCTGGTCAGGCTCAAGGGCTCCGAGGGCGAGCAGTTGAAGAAG
>DAIQAV010000194.1:0-4000 GCA_036781505.1 Candidatus Anoxymicrobiaceae bacterium
TTCTTGAACAGAGCGTGCGTCATCGGCCTGGCCGTCTCGACGCCCTGCACCGCGAAGGCGATCGCCGTCGCTTCGAACGCGCCGATCCATATGGGAAGGAAGCGCTCTCCCTCTTCCTCCTGCAACAGTACTATTGGTTGGTTCGTCGGCAGCTCAACGCGGACCCCGACGATGTTCATCTTGATCATTTGCCTCACCGACTCCTTTATACCCCAACGATATGGCAAGGTCAAACCAGCGTTCGAGCCTTAAAAAAGCCCACCATTATCGGATTCGTCGCTCACGCGTGAGACCCTCGGGGAAGTTGCCGAGGCGGGTCTGGCGGGGGTGCCGCAGAGGCTAGAATATCCGGAACGGAGCGGCGATGATCTTGCCTGTCCAGCAGAAGCTGTACCAGATAAAAGCCACCAGCCCGGCCAGCACGTTGGGGTGTCCTTTTGACGTCTTGGCCACGGCCTGCCCGTTCTCGAGCGGTGAGTTGTTGAGCGACGCTTCGATCTTGCCGAGTTGCTCTCCCGCCTTCACGCTCCTGCTGGCTGTCTTGGCCATAGACACCCTGACCTGAAAGACGTCGGTCGATCCAACGAACGTGAGCGCCGCCATCGTGGTCTTGGAGACCACGGCGACCGAGCGCCTGGGGAACGAGCTTATCCTGCTGTCGCCCAGCTTCTGTCCCGCGGTGGCGAACACGATCCTGGCAGTGTTGTTAAACCCGTAGTTGAACATGGCTATCGCGTCATCCGCCCGGTGGGAGCTGTTCAGCACCGAGGCGATGAGCGACTTTCCGTCTTTGGACGCGGAGGCCACCAGGCACCAGCCGGCGGGCACCGTATAGCCGGTCTTGATGCCGTTGGCCGCGGGGTACTGCGCGAGTATCTCGTTGTGCCCGACGGCGACCCTCGGTCCGGGGTGACCCGGCCAGGGTATCGAGTAGGTCTTGGTGACCACTATCCTCGCCAGCACCGGGTCGGCCATCACGGCACGGCCGATCGTCGCGAGGTCGCGGGCGGTCGAGTAGTGCCCGGCCGCGTCGAGGCCGTGAGGGTTGACGAAGTGGGAGCTGGTCGCGCCCAGCTCAGCGGCCTTCTTGTTCATCAGCTCGGAGAAAGCCTTGATGGAACCACCCGTGTGCTCGGCGAGCGCGTAGGCGGCGTCGTTAGCCGACTGGATGAGCATGGCGTTGAGCAACTGGTCGACGGACAGTGTCTCGCCAGGGGTCAGCCCGATGCCCTCCTCCCCCACGTCGGCGGCCGCCTTGCTGATGAGGACCTTGTCGGAGAGCTTGGTCTTCTCCCTCACCACCAGGGCGGTGACCATCTTGGTCGTCGAGGCCAGAGGAAGCTTGACCTCGCCGTTCTTGTCGTAGAGCACCCGCCCGCTCTCCGCGTCCATCAGGACTGCCGCGTTGGCCCAGACGCCGGGCGCCGCCGCCTTGCTGCCGGAGGGCGCCTTTATCTGCCTGGTGGTCTCCGATACGGAAGAACCGATGTTCGCGTCGGCTGCGGTGAGCAGGCATGAGACAAAGAAAATAAGCACCAGCAGCAGCACGACCCCGGCTACCCAGAGACGCCAGTTCCTGATGTTGAGCTTCGCCAGCCGGGACGGCCTTCTCCGCCTTCGCCTGTCCATATTCTTATCTGTGTAGACTTTTTTCATAGGCAGACAGGTGGCACGTTACCTCACCCAAAAATAGCCACGACTACCGGTCATATTGACCGTGACGATAAACTGCTCGTCGCCACGCTCCTCGCACCAACCGGTCGATCGCGGCCAGCTCCGACCCCAGCAGTATATCCCAAGCCAGGTCGCTCCAACAACGGGTTTAGTGGGGCACCTCCTCACCGATGACCACCGCATCGGGCGTTATACCCTCCACAGCCTCCCAGGGGATCACCTCCGAGGTGCTCCTGCTGGCGTGCTTTCTGCGGATCTCGGCGAGGTATCTCCTCAGCGCGGAGCTCGTGAGCAGCAACCCCTTGCTGACCTCCAGCCCAACTACCTTGAGCCGGCCTCCTCGGAGCACAAGGACGACGTCGTCCACCCGGTGGATCCTGCTTCCTTCAGGGTCCACCATCTGCTTGTCGAGGATATCCTTGCGGACGAGCCACTTGCCCGCCGCGGTCTTCACCGGGAACTCGGGGTGCTTGCTGTTGAGCGTGATGACCTCCTTGTTGGCGCTCGCGACGTCGGACCAGGGAACCAGCAGCACCAGGTCCTCGGCCCGCCTCACCAGCTCTATGTCCCCTACGCGGTCGGTCCAGAAAAGATGCACGCCCAGAAACTCGATGTAGGGCACTCTGCCCAGGTCCGCCTCCAGCGCCATGTCCTGGACGTGCCCTATCTGGCGGCCGGTGGCGTCCCTGACCTCCACCTTCAGCAGATCTCTGAAACCTATCGGTTGGCCTTCCTCCAAGCCACACACCTCCATGTCTATCGCCCGACTGGAAATATGCTGGATATGACCAGCAAGAGGTCGAGAGCATACAGGATTATCACGGCGATCCACGCCACCGCGTTGTAGGCGTCCCCGTTGACATAATCCCCCATTACGTCACGGTTGCGAATGACCTTCAGCATGCAGGTGAGGATCACGGGCAGCAGCATGCCCATGATGGTCTGCGACACTATCATCAAGGTGATGAGAGGCATCTTGGGGATCAATATCAGTATCGCCCCTCCGGCGATGAACGTCGTGTAAACGGTGTAGAACTTAGGCGCCTGTGAGAACTTGCGGTCCACTCCGTACTCCCATCCGAACGCCTCACACACGGTGTAGGCGGTGGTGAGTGGCAAGATGCAGCCCGCGAATATAGAGGCGAAGAGCAGGCCGAAGGCAAAGAGGTACGTCGCGTACTGGCCCGCGACAGGCGCAAGTCCCTTGGCGGCCTGCTCGGCCGAGGTGATGGTCGTCGCGCCGATGCCCGGCTTGTTGAAGAACGCGGCGGCGCAGCAGATCATGATCGCCAGCGCGGCGATCGTCAGGAAGACGGTGCCTATCGCGGTATCCAGACGCTCGTAGACCAGCTGGTCGACGCTCAATCCCTTATCGACGATCGCGGACTGCTGATAGAACTGCATCCAGGGCGCGATCGTCGTGCCGATGATCGTCACGGCCATCACCACGAACGGTCCGTTGAGCTGGCCGCTGGGGACCAGCAGACCGTGCGCGACCTCGTTCCACTGGGGCTTTGCCAGGATCGCCGAGATTATGTAGGCGATGTAGACCAGGCTCACCAGCATGAAGACTTTCTCGACCACCTTGTAGCTGCCCTTCAGCACCAGCCACCAGATGGCCACGGCGGCTATCGGCACCGCGATGTACTTCGAGACCCCGAAGATCTGCGAGCTCGCCGCGATGCCCGCGAACTCGGAGACGGTGTTCGCGAAGTTTGCCACCAGCATCGCGACCATTATTATCGCGGTGAGCCTGAAGGAGAACTCCTCGCGTATCAGGGAGGCCAGGCCCTTTCCGGTGACGATGCCCATGCGGGCGTTCATCTCCTGTACCAGGTACAGCAGCACGCCGGTGGGAATGAGGATCCAGAGGATGGAGTAGCCGTACTTGGCCCCGGCGACCGAGTAGGTCGCGATGCCGCCCGCGTCGTTGTCAACCATGCTCACGATGATCCCCGGGCCCAGCACGGAGAGCATCATGAGCACGTTCGTTTTGTTAAGCCAGCTGATACGTGGCTCCGCCAACTCCTTCTCCGATCATGGTCTAGTGCAAGGCCCGTACCAGCAGGTCACTGACGGCCAGAAAACAAACCAGCGAAGCCGCGGTGGCGAGGACCACGACCATCCTGCCGGGACCGACCGCCGGCCCCGGCCTTGCCCGCTTGAGCGCGAGCGGCAGCCCCAGCCCCAGCATGCCGGCGACCGCTATCGCCACGAACAGGCCGATAGCCGCTGCCACGGCAGCCTCCCAGTTGTGTACCCATATCAAGCCGGCGGCGAGCCCGAGCCCGCTTATCAGGGCGGCGGCGGCAAGCGTGTAGAGGTA
>DAIQAV010000195.1:0-3895 GCA_036781505.1 Candidatus Anoxymicrobiaceae bacterium
CAAGGGGACGGTCGTGGGCAGCGCCAGGGGCATCATCCCCTACAGGCGCCCGCCTCTCTCGCTGGTGGATAACTCGCTGATGGTTGTGGGGGACGCGGCCTGCATGAACAAGCCGTTCTCGGGCGAAGGCGTGACCTCGGGGTTCACCGGCTGCGAGGCGGCCGTCACCGCGGCGGCCGAAGCCCTTGCCGCCGACGACCTGACCCGCGAAGGCCTGTGGCGCTACAACCGCGACTACTTCCGCGGCCAGGGCGCGAAGTTCGCGTTCCTGACGGCCGTGCTTCCCGCCTTGATGCTGGTCTCGGAGGAGGAGATGGAGACGTTCTTCTCGCTACCGGGCATGATGACCGAGGAGAGCGCGCTGGCTCTGCAGGAGGACTTCGAGGTTCGCACTGACCGGGACGGCGCGTTGAAGGCGCTGCCCGAGCTGGTGCGCGCCGTGGTGCAGCGCAAGCTCAGCCTCGGGTCGCTTGCCACGATCGCGAGGATGGGGATAGTCGGCACAGCTTTGCGCTCGATGTACGAGCGCTATCCGGCAACTCCGCTCGAGTTCGGCCCCTGGAAGAGGGGCGCCAGGTTCTTCTGGGGCCGCGCGGACCGCGTGAAGCGGCGCTACTTCCAGACTGCATAAAAACGCACCGCTGGGGGTCAGGCGCCTGTGGTGCGTCAGAAAGGACAAACATGAAGCGCAAGACGATAAAGAGGCTGGCGGTGCTCGGGACGATCGGTTACGCGGGAGCGCTCACGCGACTCAAGCCGCAGCCGTCCGACCTGATCGACCTGGAGTGGCAGCGCGAGGCGCCGCTCCGGCTCACGATGCTCGGCCTCACCAAGCTCATGCCCTGGCTCTACAAGACTCGTGGAGAAGAAGGCGTGAAGGCGCTTCAGTACGTCTTCTACCAGGTGGGGGTCGACCGCGCACAACTGCTCAAGCACGCGCTCGACATCGACCCCAACGACGCGCGCAGCCTGGGCAGGGTGCTCGACTACGAGGACGGAATGGTGGGCGTGCGCGGCATCTGGACCGAAGAGAACATGGGCCGCGCGGTCAAAGAGGAGCGCCGCTGCCCGGCCGCGGGAGAGCTCGCCGCCTGCCCCGAGGTCTGCACCTGCCTGATGATGGCGATGGAGGCCGGGACGTTCTCCATCATCAACCCGCAGCTCAAGGTCCCCGAGATTACCAAGCTGCTGTCGAAGGGCGATGACTGCTGCCTGGCGGTGATCGAGGTGCCGAGCGCCGGCGCCTGGGCCGGCCAGGTCTCGCCACAGGCGACCCAGGACGGGTTCGCGCCGGTGATCAAGGTGCCGGGCCTCCAGGGACGGCTGATGGCGCGGGCGATGCTGAGCCTGGGCAAGGCGCTGTACGCGCTAGCCACTGGCAGCCAGGAAAAGATGATGTGGTACGAGTTCTTCCGCTACGAGCCCGGGGCGTGCCAGGGCCAGGGCTAGCCGGACTTGACCTTGACCTTGCCGCCTCCCGCGCCGACCGCCTGCTTCTGGATGGTCCGGATCTGCACGGCCAGGCAGACCATGACGACCCCGAACACCAGCGCGTAGATGCCGATGAGCCAGGTCTGATCGAGCGCCTGGCTGTTCACCAGGGATAGCATGATGATTCCGAAGATCAGTGAGATGAGCCCGCCGAACTCGAGCAGGTACTGTCCGGCCTTGGAGAGCGGCAGCTTGATCGCGATCACTATCTCACCGACGCCGGAAAGGATAGCCCAGATCCCTATCAGCGCCAGGAAGACCGTGCCGGTGACCCCTGGGACCGCCAGGGAGACGATGCCGATGACGATGCCGATTAAGCTGCGCAGCGCCGTAAGGAACCACTTCTGCTCCTGGCGCTTCGCGGTCATTGCGTTGTAGCCCTCGAGCATGCCGTCGACCAGCGCGAAGATGCCGAAGATGATCACCAGGGTATGTAGCGTGATGGCCGACCACGTCAGAGCCAGGACGCCGAATGCCAGGGCGGCGACCCCCCTCAAGGCTACCGATGACCACTTCCACTGCATAACGTCCATGCCAGCCTCCCCCTTAGATTGCTCTAATCATTCTATACGACGAAGGGGGTCGGTTGCCTTGTTGAGCAAAAACGCAACTCGGGGGGGCACTTCGGCAACTTTCGATCAACGCCACGTCTCATCCCTACTGGTCAGACAGTCTTCTTGATTTTTATATATAGGGGGGAACTCCCGACGGGGGCAGGGTTGGCCTTTTGCGAGCGATTCGCAGCGTCTCGGGGAGCAAGAGAGTCTGCTGATTTCAAAGACGCGAGGACCAGCGAGCAAAAGGCTTACCCTTCCCCGTCCTATTAACATCAGTGGCGCAGAGCCGACGCCATTCCGGATACCAGGTCCGCCAGCCGCGACAGGTCGCCGTTACCTTGCCCCACCGCCCGCACCAGCGAGCTTCCCACGATGACGCCGTCCGCGAGGCGCCCCACCTCGGCGCACTGCGCGGGTGTGGAGATGCCAAGGCCGACGGCGAGAGGGCGGTCGGTGTTCGCGCGAACGCTCTCGAGAAATGAGGGGAGGCCCTCATCGAGGGAATCGCGGGCCCCGGTCGTGCCCAGCAAAGAGATACAGTAGAGGAAACCGGTCGCCATGCCCGAGGCTCGCGCCATCCGCTCGATACTGGTGGTCCGCGAGCAGAACGCGACGGTGGCTACCCCGGCGGCGTCGCACGCCTCCTTCAGCGGTCCCATCTCCTCGGCCGGCAGGTCTGGAACGACCAGCGCGTCGAGTCCGGCGGCCGCCGCGTCGTCGGCGAAGCGTTCAAGGCCGCGCCGAAGGACCAGGTTGTAGTAGGTCATCGCCATGAGAGGCCGGTCGGTGGCGCGCCTGAGCGAGGCCGCCATCTCGAAGATGCCATCCGGGGTCGCCCCGGCCTGGAGCCCCACCCGGCTCGCACCCTGGATCACGGGTCCGTCCATCACGGGGTCTGAGAACGGTATCCCGATCTCGACCGCGTCCGCCCCGCACTCGAGCATCTTTGCGACGATCCGCTCGCTGGTCCCGCGGTCCGGGTAGTAGCCCGTCGCGTAGGCGATCAGCGCCGCGCGCTTGCCCGACAGCGATTCGAACATCTCGCTGAGTCTCGCCGCTCCCACTAGGAGCACCCCCTCAGAGTGTCGACGTCCTTGTCGCCCCGCCCCGACAGGCAGACGACGATGACCTCGTCGGCGCGCATCCGCGGCGCTGCCTGCATGGCGTAGGCGATGGCATGTGCGCTCTCCAACGCCGGCAGGATCCCCTCGGTCCTGGTGAGGAAGCGCGCTGCCGCAAGCGCCTCGGCGTCGCTCACGCTCACGTACCTGGCCAGGCCGTTTTCCTTGAGGAACGAGTGCTCCGGCCCCACCCCGGGGTAGTCCAGGCCCGCGGAGACCGAATGGGTCTCCGTAACCTGGCCGACCTCATCCTGCAGCAGGTAGCTCTTGGCGCCGTGCAGCACGCCGACCTCGCCCAGGCCAAGGCTGCTGCCGTGCTCGCCGGGACCGTCCCCGACACCTCCGGCCTCGACACCGACCAGCTCGGGCCCCTTGCCTATGAATGCCGAGAACAGCCCCAGCGAGTTGCTCCCGCCGCCGACGCACGCCACCAGCATGTCGGGCATCCTGCCCTCGCGCTCAGCGCACACGGCGGCCGTCTCATCACCGATCACCGACTGCAGTTCCCGCACGATCATCGGGAACGGGTGCGGGCCGACCACCGAGCCCAGACAGTAGTGGGTGGTCTCCACGGTGGCGACCCAGTCCCGCAGTGCCTCGTTGATCGCGTCCTTGAGCGTCCGGCTGCCCGAAGACACCGGTCGCACTTCCGCACCCAGCAGCTCCATGCGAAATACATTCTGGGACTGGCGCTCGATGTCGACCTCGCCCATGTAGACCACGCAA
>DAIQAV010000196.1:0-3849 GCA_036781505.1 Candidatus Anoxymicrobiaceae bacterium
CCGAGAACACCGAGTAGCCGCCGCTCTTCACGACGTCCTTCTTGCGGTCGGCGAAGTACACCCGGCCGATCCTGTCCTTCTTCGCCATGTCGCCGGTGCGGAACCATCCGTTGACCATCTGGGCGGCGGTCTCCTCGGGCTTGGCCCAGTACCCCTTCATCACGCACGGCCCTTTGACCGCCAGCTCCCCGACCTCGCCCGTCTTCACCTTGCGGCCGTCCTCGTCGAGTATCCGCACCCTGATGGGCGGAACCGGGAACCCGACGCACTTGGGCGGGAAGTTGATGCCAGGCAGCGGCATCTTCATGCAGGTCATCGATGAAAGCTCCACCATGCCGTAGGCGTCGATGAATATGGAATCGAAATCCAGCGGCCCGACCTTCAGCCGTCCCCGCTTGCGGAACTCGATCGCTATCTCGTCCGGCATGGCGTCGGCCGACGACCCCCAGATGCGCACGCTGGACAGGTCGTAGGAGTCGAGGCCGGCCTCGAGCAACATCGAGTACATGGCCGGCACCCCCACGAATATGGTCGCCTTGCTGTCTTGTATCCCGGAGAGGATCCGGTGGGGATCGAACGAGCGTATGAACATCCCGGTCAGTCCGCCCGACAGCGAGATGAGCGTCAGACCGAACCCGAACAGATGGGCCAGCGGTAGTGCCATCAGGCCGACGTCGTTGGCGGTCGCCGGGACCAGCGCGGCGGTTATACGCTGGGCCGTGAGCAGGCTCTTCGAGGTCATCATCGCGCCCTTGGGGAAACCGGTGGTGCCCGAGGTGTAGAAGATGCCGACGACATCCTCGGGGTCTTTGTCCTGCACCGGGAACGTAGAAGGCGCGGCCTCGATCAACGGGGCCAGCTCCACGAACTCGCCCGGCAGACCCTCCGCTTTCTCCATCACGGCCCACTTCTCTATGCAGGGCACCGCTGACTGCTCGCGTATCTGGAACTCGAAGACGGGCCTGTCGGTGATCATGAACTTCGCGCCGGCATCCGACGCGATATAGGCGATCTCCTTGCCGGTGAGCATGAAGTTGAGCGGCACCGCCACCGCGCCGATCTTCATCAGCGCGAAGCAGGTGAAGGGGATCTCCATGCGGTTGGACATGTCTACGACCACCCGGTCGCCTTTCCGGACACCGAGGTCGTTTGCCAGCACGTTGGCGACCCTGTCGGTGTACTCGCGCCACTGCTCGAACGAGTGGCGCTCCCCCGGCATGAAAGAGTAGCGGAGAGGCCGGTCGAGTATGAAGCACGTCTTGTCGCCGTAGGTCTCGGCGAGCTTGTCCATGAAGTTGCCGAACGTCACCGAGCGGTCGGCCGCGAAACGGATCTTCTTGACGGCGTGCCTCATCCTGGCCCCCTTGCGCGCTGGAACGGTACCGGCAAAGAAGTCTATACGTTGGATTACGACGGCGCCAGCAGGGGAAAGAGCGGGATGTGCGGGAGAGTTTTCAAAACGCAAGTCTTGGGCGCTGACCCCAAAACTTGTGTCTTCAGCTGTTGTTGGCTTCCTCGACGGCGACCCATTCGGCGATCGATCTCGCCTCCGGAATCGGCAGACCCGCCTCGAGCAGCCCGCGGATGTGGACCTCGACCGCTTTGGTCATGTTCTTCTCGGCTTCCTCACGGCTCGAGCCCGTCGCGACACAGCCGGGGAGGTCCGGCGAATAGACCGAGTAACTATCGGAGTTCTTCTCGAATATGACGAGGTATCGATGCAACCGTCGTTCTCCTTCAAGCCGTCGGATCCACGCTGTAGGCGCCGTGATAGCGGCCTGCCTTCAGCGCTGCTACTAAGGCTTCGTCAGAATCTATCGAATCCTTGAACACAGTATAGCAGCGACCTATCTGGAACTCGTGGTGAGAGTCGCTGCCCCCCGTGCCGGGCAGATCGAAACGCCTGGCGAGCTCAAGCGCCGCGCTGTTTCCCTGTGGAGTGCAGCCTCCGTTGTGCGTCTCCACCGCGTCGACGTTCCGCATCAACCAGTCGGCGCGCTCCGGCCCGTGCACCCTGGCGAGCTCGCCCGTCACGCGGCAGCAGTGCGCCGGCACGATCACCGCGCCCGCCGACCGGCACCGCTCGAGCAGCTCCTCGAAGGGCACCTTCCAGCCGCCCGCGTCCTCATACAGGCCGAACACCAGCATGTCCCCCATCTCAGTGTATATCTCTATGCCCCGGAAGACGGGAAAGCCGTGCTTGCGGCCCAGCGCGCTCGCGACCTCGGCCCCTTCGATCTCGTCGTGCTCGGTCACGCAGATGCCGTCCAGCCCCGCCTGCATCGCCAGGGCGATTACGCGCTCGGGGTCGATCAGGCTGCAGGGAGAAGATACGTTGGTGTGGACGTGGAGGTCGATCTTCATGCGGTGGTCCATTCGCCCCGGGCGCTCCTCATCCGCCGACCCCCGTGATGTCCGCGAAGTGCGCGATAAGCTGCGCGGTCCGCTCGGCTGCGGCGCACATCAGGTAGTTGCGAAGCGTGACGACGTCGATCAGGTCGATGCGCGGGCTGGAGGGGAGCAGCCTGTGTATCGGGTAGTAAGGGTCGCCCAAGTACTCGCCGGCCCAGCCCCCGGCCGTCCATGCCGGTACCTGGTAGTACTTCACGATCACAGGGGCTATCTCGTTGGACTCCCCCAGACCCGGCTCCAGCCCCCGTGACTCTTCGCCGAGAGCGACAAACAGCGACAGGTGCATTTCCTCCTCGCCCGGATACGGCGCGCCCGCGGGCTCGCGCAGGTGGAAGCGTCGCGAGCTGGACACCAGCTCGAGGTTGTCGGCCATCCGAGTCTTGAGGCCGTGGTTGATGCAGTGTGTGTGCGATGGGACCGCCATGTCCTGCAGCAGGTGGCAGCAGTAGCCGAGGAAGGTGAACGCCTTGGCCGGGTTGCTGATCCTGGCGTGCATCAGCGCGCGCTCCCACCAGTCGATGAACTCGTCCTGCGCATTCACGTAGCGCCTGTCGTCGATGCCCCTGCGTGCGAGCGGGTCGTACATGTGAGAGTACTCCCACTGCAGCCTGCCGGGCGTCCTGCCCGCGTCCGACTCGACCAGGTCCAGCATGCCGCAGGCGGTCTCGACCTCGGCACGGTGGCGCGCCAGCTGCGACTCCTTGCCGATCGCCTTGCTCTTGATAAGGTAGGCCAGGGCCTGCCGCGCCAGGTCTCTATGGTCGTCGGTGTGCACCACCGGAGTGGCGTACTTGATGTGGCCGAACCACCACGCCGAGACGGTCGCGGCAAGCGCCGTCGCGCGCACCACGGCGGCAAGCATGGAGATGTATATCCGCAGCCTCTTTCTCATGGGGATATGTTAACGCAACAGAAGAGGTCAGACCCCGCGAAGCCGAATATCAGGTCCAGCGTGCGCAAGACACAGGTCAATGGATATCGGCCATCCGTGCAAAGCAGTCGGGACGCCGGCGCTACGAGCGCGTTCGCACCAGAGTCTCCTCGACCTTCGCAAGCTCGTCGAAGCGGGGGCCCGGCGACAGCGAGACCACGTCGGCCTTTCCTTCGACCCTGGCCCTGTGCTGCTCGAGCATGCCGCATGACGCGAAGTGCCTGATCGCGTTGAGCACGGACGTCTTCGAGACGGACTCGGGGCGCCTGATCAGGCCCGCCCGCAGCATGCGCTCGCCTTCGGCCATGCAGCGCTCGACGAGGTCCTCGCGGGAGATCCCGCTCCGTGGGACCGAGCCGGCTGCGTGCGCCGCCACCCGGTAGCACTCCAGGTACGACTCGAGCAGCGAGGCCATGACACTTTCGGTATCGGCGTTCGGGGGCGGCATCGCCCCGGGCGCGGTCGCCGTGCGCGAAACGCCTTCGATGCTGGGCGATGTCGATGTG
>DAIQAV010000197.1:0-3749 GCA_036781505.1 Candidatus Anoxymicrobiaceae bacterium
CGACTACACGGTGGTCAAGGTCCCGCGCTGGGCGTTCGAGAAGTTCCCCGGCGCCGACCAGGTCCTCACCACCAGGATGAAGTCGGTGGGAGAGGTCATGGCCATCGGCCGCACCTTCAAGGAAGCCATACAGAAGGCTGTGCGCTCTCTGGAGATCGATCGCTACAGCCTGCGCGACCTCGAGGACACCCCGGTCGACCAGCTTCCCGGAGAGCTGGAGATCGCCAGCCACGACAGGCTCTACCAGATTTACCACGCGCTGCAGGAGAACATGGGAGTCGACGAGATATACCGGCGCACCGGGATAGACCCCTGGTTCCTCGACAACCTGCAGCAGATAGCCGAGATGGAAGCCTTGCTCGCGGGCTATGACCTGGCTAGCGTGCCCGATGACCTGCTGCGCGAGGCCAAGCGCTTCGGCTTCTCCGACATCGAACTGGGCAGGCTTTTCTCCTCCAGCGAGCTGGAGGTGCGAAGGGGCAGGCAGGGGCGCGGCATCAACGCGGTGTTCAAGTCGGTCGACACCTGCGCGGCCGAGTTCGAGGCATACACTCCGTATTACTACTCGACCTACGAGGACGAAGACGAAACGCGCGAGACCGACAAGCAGAAGGTGATGATCCTGGGCAGCGGGCCCAACCGCATCGGCCAGGGAATCGAGTTCGACTACTGCTGCGTGCACGCGTCGTTCGCCTGCCGCGAGATGGGCTACGAGACCATCATGGTCAACTGCAACCCCGAGACCGTCTCCACCGACTACGACACCAGCGACCGCCTGTTCTTCGAGCCGCTCACGTTCGAGGACGTTATGAACATCGTGGAGCGCGAGAAGCCGATGGGCGCGATCATCCAGCTGGGCGGGCAGACCCCGCTGAAGCTGGCGATCCCGCTCGAGCAGGCCGGGGTGAAGATCCTGGGGACGTCGCCGGCGGCGATCGACCGCGCCGAGGACCGCGAGCAGTTCGGCAACATGCTCAAGAAGCTGAAGATACAGCACCCCGAGGACGGCACGGCGACGTCGGTGGACGGTGCCATCGAGATAGCGAAACGCATCGGCTACCCGGTGCTGGTGAGGCCATCCTACGTGCTGGGCGGGCGGGCGATGGAGATCGTCTACTCCGACGAGATGATGGAGCACTACATGAAGTCGGCGGTGAAGGCGTCGCCCGAGCACCCGGTGCTGGTAGACCGGTTCCTGGAGGACGCCAAGGAGATCGACGTCGACGCGCTCTGCGACGGGAGGCGGGTGTTTATCGGCGCGATAATGGAGCACGTCGAGGAGGCCGGCATCCATTCCGGCGACTCGGCCTGCGTGATACCGCCGCCTTTCCTGTCCAACCAGGAGAAAGAGGTCATCACGCGCAACACCGAGAAGCTCGCCCTGGAGCTGGGAGTGGTGGGGCTCATCAACATACAGTACGCGGTCAAGGAAGGCGAGGTATTCGTGCTCGAGGTCAACCCTCGCGCCAGCCGGACCGTCCCGTTCGTGAGCAAGACCATCGGCATACCGCTGGCGAAGATGGCCACACGCATCGCGCTGGGCCAGACGCTCGATGAGCTCGGCTTGGAGGGGGACAGGTTCTCATCGCTAAAGCACGTGGCGGTCAAGGAAGCCGTGCTCCCGTTCGTGCGCTTCCCCGGCGTCGATACGGTCCTGGGCCCGGAGATGAAGTCCACCGGCGAGGTGATGGGCATCGACGACTACTCGCCCAGCTCGGACACGGGCATCGGCATGGCGATGGTCAAGTCGCAGATCGCCTCCTACAACGATTTCCCGGTCTCGGGGACCGCGTTCGTGAGCGTCCCCGACAGGAAGAAGGGCGACGCCGCGTTCATAGCCAAGCGGCTCACGGAGGAGGGCTTCAGGATGCTGGCCACCGTGGGCACCGCCGAGCGCATCCGCGAGCAGGGCATCAAGGTCGAGACCGTGAACAAGGTGGGCGAGGGCAAGCCTGACGTCGTCGATTTCATCAGGGAGGGGCAGATCGACCTGATCATCAACGTGCCCGAGGGGCGCGGGACCAGGGGGAGCGGCTACGCCATCAGGACCGAGGCCACTATGAACGGTGTGCCTTGCATAACGACCATCGAGCTGGCCACCATCGTCATAATGGGGATCAAGGCGCTCAAGAAGAGCGGACTCAAGGTCAAGAGCATCCAGGAGTACCACGCGGCCATAGCCGAACAGCAGGCGGAGGCGAGCAATGAGTGAGAGCCTCGGGCGAACCGCGCCCGCAGCTTCCACGGCGGCGCTGAAGAGGCGAGACGACGTGGCCTCGGGCGTGCACGTGCTCACCTTCGATATCGAGGGAGTCGTGCCGGTGCCGGCGCCGGGCCAGTTCTACCAGGTCGACTGCGGCGGGGGGCGGGAGCACCTGCTGCCGAGGCCGATGGGGGTGCTCGACGCCAGGGAGCAGTCCGGCGGTCTCATACTCTCCATGATGATAGAGGTGGTCGGCTGGGGGACGGCGAGGCTCTGCGCGCTCGAGGTCGGGCAGTCGGTCCGCGTGCTCGGCCCGCTGGGCCGCGGTTTCGGGCCTCTGGACGAAGGCAGGGCGCTGATCGTCGCGGGCGGTGCGGGGTTCGCCCCGCTGCACTACCTCGCGAGCACCCTGGACAAGGATGGGCGGGAGTACGACCTGATGGTGGGCATCTCCACCAGGGACAAGTACATCCCGGCGATGGCCAAGCTGAAGGGCGGAGTCGAGATCTTCTCCGACGACGGGACCATCGGCGTCAAGGGGCTGGTCTGCGACGCGGCCGCGTCGCAGCTTTCCCGGAACGGTTATACGAAAGTCTACACCTGCGGGCCGGAGCCGATGATGGCGGTCGTGGCTCGGGCCTGCGAGCAGCGAGGCGTCCCTTGTGAGGTGTCGCTCGACTCGCGGATGGCGTGCGGCATCGGCGCCTGCCGGGGATGTGTGAGAAAAGGCGCGGACGGCTCAAACCTCTGCGTCTGCACGGACGGCCCGGTCTTCGACTCGACGCAAGTGACCTTCAACGCACCACCGGCGCCTGACCCCGGTGGTGCATCTTGAGGAACGGTAAGGCTTATGGCTGAGATAGACCTGAAGACCGACCTGGCGGGCATAGCGCTGGCGAACCCCGTTATGCTCGCGTCCGGCACCGCCGGCTACGGCACCGAGCTCGCGCCGGTCATCGACCTTTCGCGGCTGGGGGGAATCGTCCTCAAGTCGGTCACGGTCGAGCCGAGCAAGGGGAACCCCGAGCCACGAATATGGGAGACGTCCTCGGGGATGCTCAACTCGATAGGGCTCGAGAACGTTGGTATTGAAGCGCTCATCGGCCGTGTGCTGCCGGAGCTGGCCGACCTGGGCCTGCCGGTCTTCGCGAGTATCGCGGGCGAGACGGTCAGGGCGTTCGCGCGCCTTGGAGCGATGCTCCAGAACGCCGGAGGGTTCGCGGCCATAGAGGTCAACGTGTCCTGCCCGAACGTAGAGAGGGGCGGCATCCAGTTCGGGGTCGACCCCAACGCCACCAAGGCGGTCGTGATGGCCGTCCGGGAGAACTGCTCGCTGCCGATGTTCGTGAAACTGTCGGCGGCGGTGGGAGACATAACCAGGGTCGCGGACGCCGCCTGCCAGGCGGGGGCATCCGGTCTCTCGCTCATAAACACCATCCCGGGGATGGCGATAGACATAGAGCGTCGCAAGCCCAGGCTCGGCGCGGTGACCGGCGGTCTGTCCGGGCCGGCGATAAAGCCGGTGGCGCTCAAGGCCGTGTGGGAC
>DAIQAV010000198.1:0-3717 GCA_036781505.1 Candidatus Anoxymicrobiaceae bacterium
GTACTTCTCGTCGACTATCCCCGGCACCACGTGGGCGCCCTCTATGATGAAGTTGGTGCGCTCGACGATCGCTCGCTCGATCAGCGCGCGTATCCCCACCCAGACCATCGAGGCCTGTTCGAGGAAGCCCAGTATCACCTTGTCGGTGGTCCGCGGCAGCGGCAGAGAGCCCAGCGCTTCGAACGCGCTGAACGACGAGTTGTACAGGACGGGGACCAGGTCCTGCGCGAACGACGACCTCATGACTTCGCGGATGACGTCGGTCGAGACCTGCCGGGTGATGCCCAGCCGCGCCCCGAGCATCGTCGCCACCGTGGACTTACCGACGCCGGTCGCCCCGCCCATCAGGATGATGATGGGTTTGCTGAGGTGGCCGACCGCCTGCCACTTGCGGTATATGTCCACGTAGTGAGTGCCGGCCTCGCTCTCCAGTATATCCTCCGCCGTGCAGCGGATGTGCTTCATCGTTACCGTGGGGTTGCCCTGGCTTCGGAGCTCCTCCTGGATCAGCGTGGCGATGTTGTAAGCCTGGTCCGGCGCCAGCCCGGTGGCCATGATGGAGACGGCCATCAACCCCTTGGAATAAGGGAGGTGGTGCTCTTCATCCGTGATGATTATCTTGTCAAGTCGTTCAGGCATCTCTATCTCGGTCGCCTCGTGCGCCGTCTGTGATTACGACGCTTGGTGCCCACAAGAGGGCTGTGCTGCCGGCCATCGCTCCGCTGGTGCGGTTCGGCCGCTGGTGTCTGGGAATTGATACCGGAATACTCCTCAGCGGCCTACTACGCCGCTCGGGCCGGTTTACCTGCCGACCGCCCTCTCGCGCGCCAGTGCCGCCAGGTGGTCGATCTCATCCTCGAGGTTATCTCCACCAATCGCAACGGGGAGGTTCTCGAGGTAGACGAGCTCCTTGTTGTTCTCCTTCGCGAAGAGCGACACCGTGTCGACTCCCGCGGCCTTCAGCTCCGTCGCGAGCACTTCCGCTTCGCGCGCCCCGGCGAGGTCCGCCACCAGCCGCTTCCTGTCAGCGAGGTTCGCGCTCGACCCCACGATCCGAGCCCCGTACTCAGTAGCCAGGTGTCGCTCCTGATGACCGATCGCCTCCGGGGGCGCGGTGCTGGTGAGAAACACCTTCCGCTCGCGCAGTTCGCCAAGGGGTCGGGGTTTGAAAACGGTCTTAACGACCTTCACCTCGGGATTGATGGAACAGACGCCATCTATGAGTTTGCGAAGCTTCTCGCTGGATACCAGAATTTCCTCACACATTGTAACGACAAGGAGGTCACAAAGCAATAGTCGGTACGGCCCCAGGTAGCCGAGGATGTAGGAGAGCGGCTGGGTGGCCCCGGCCAGGAGCATGACCGAGTCCATGCCCACCGGAGGGATGGCCGCGCCACTGCCCTCGAAGATGACGACATCAGCTTCTTGCGCGCACGCTATGGCCGCGCCCTCCGGCACGTTGGAGTAGAATGGCTTGCCGGCCATGCCTCCGCCGCAGCGCCTGCAACCCACCGCGACCACGCCGCCCATCATCGCGTCCTCGAAGTGGTCGCTCGCCGCGTGCCTTCCGTCGAGCGCCCTCGCTCGCAGGTAAGAGTCGGTCACCTCCGCCGGGGCCGACAGCAGCTCCGGCTCGGCCGGGCCGCCCCTGCCCATCGTGCAGATACAGGGTCGCACTCCGGTCTGGCAAAGCCGGCGGGCCGCGAAACCGGAGAGCGCGGTCTTGCCCACGCGTTTGCCGGTCCCTATGATCCCGATCGAAGGCTTGTCGCAGAGGAACGGGCGCGCCGGCGCCTCGAAGTGGAAGTCGGCGCCGAGATAAGAGACTCCCAGGGCGAGCGCCTCGCTGATGAGCCTGAAGCGCTCGACGTACCCGAGGACAGGCTCGTCGGAGAGGTCAAGGACGACGTCCGCCCCGGCCTCTTTGATGGCTCGCCGCAGCAGCGCCTCGCGCGTGTCCCCGGAGTATACCTTCACGCCCCTGTAGTCGAAGCCCGCGAGGTCGGATATCTTCTCGGTCCCTCCCAGGAAGACGATCGCGCGCAGCTCATAGGAGAGCACGTCCTCGATATAAGCCAGCGCCGCTTGCGTCACGTCAGGGTAGTGCTCGCCGTCGACCAGGGCGATGGCCTGCAACCCCGCGCCCGGGGCGGGCTCGTCCGGCGAGGTCATCGCGCCCTCACTTGACCAGCCTGTCCGGGTGGTCGATCATGCGCGTCGGCTTCGGCTTCGGCCCTATCGGGAAAGCGACGACCTCGATGTCCTCGCCGAACGGATACCTCCGCCGGATCACGCAGCTGTCGGAGGTGACCTCGATTATGTTGTAGCAGGGCCGCGCGTAGCCGCGCACGCGCAGCGAAGACACCGTGCCGGCGTTCGAGACGTAGAAGTCCTCGAAGTGCCAGGTGTGCGGCACGTGCTTGTGGCCGGACAGCACCAGGTCGACGCCGCTGTCCACCAGGAGCTCCAGGAAGTCGCCGGCGTCCTCGATGATGTTGCGCTCGCGGCCCGTTCCGGGCAGCGGGAGCAGGTGGTGGTGCAGCGCCACGATCTTGAAGTCCTGCGGCCGCTCGAAGCTCTCGACCATCCAGCGGTAGTTCTGCCGGCCGAGCCTCCCCTCGTTGAGGTCGGGCTGCGACGAGTCGAGGGCGACCATCGTCACCCCGGGCAGGGTGGCGACCTTGTTGCGCTGCCCGAACATGTCCTCGAAGTGGACGTATCCCACGTTGCGCGAGTCGTGGTTGCCGGGGATGACCACCATCTCGTCGCACTCGATGTTGTCCAGGTAGGCGCGGGCGGCCGAGTACTGCTGGCGGAAGCCGTCATTGGTGAGGTCTCCCGAGACCAGCACCAGGTCGGGCTCGACCTCGTTTATCTCGGTGATGGCTCGGTTGAGCAGGTTGGATACGAAATGGCCGGACCCGACGTGTATGTCGGAGATGTGCGCGATCTTCAGTGGCTTCACCGCGACGTCCTCGACCATCTTTCCCTCCATCGTGCTACCGCACCTGCGGCGGGCTGTTGTCGTTGGAAGCACCGCTCTTGTCGACCAGTGACTTGAGGCTGTTCGAAATGTCCTTGAAAGACGTCAGCAGCTCCGTGAAGAGGCTGAAAGGACCCGACTGCGAGAGCGATATCGTGCGGACCTGCCCGCTTATGCCCCCCATCCGTCCGGCCCTGGTCACCGCGTCGCGATAGTTGCCGAGCGCGTCGATCAGGCCGAGGTCCTTGGCCTGAGTCCCCGGGAACGTCACTCCCGTCGCCAGGTCGCGGACCTTCGCCTCGGCGAGGTGCCTTCCCCGCGCGACGTCCTTGATGAAGTGGTCGTAGGCGACTCTCATCTGCTCGGTGATGATTGCCTCCTCCGCGGGTGTGGGTGGCCTCAGCGGACTTCCGATGTCTTTGTACTGTCCTTGCGTGTAGACGTACCACTGCAGGCCGATCTTGTTGTCGAGCCCCTGCACGTTGGGTATCTCGAGGATGACGCCGATGCTGCCGACGTTGGAGTCGGGCTCGGCGTAGATGACGTTTGCCGCGGAAGCCAGGTAATAGGCGCCCGACGCGCCGGTGTCTCCGATCGACACCACCACCGGCTTGACCTCGGTGGTCTTCTTGATCTCGCCGTAGAT
Organism: Candidatus Anoxymicrobiaceae bacterium; assembly: GCA_036781505.1. Taxonomy (GTDB): domain Bacteria; phylum Actinomycetota; class Geothermincolia; order Fen-727; family Anoxymicrobiaceae; genus FEN-680. Next base: position 3,630 of record DAIQAV010000198.1, read on the forward strand.
CTCCTGTGACGCCGCCGGCGTGCCTCCCGGGCTGTCTATCCTTATGAGGACCGCCTTTATCCCGCTGCTCTGCCTGGCCTGGTAGAGC
>DAIQAV010000199.1:0-3707 GCA_036781505.1 Candidatus Anoxymicrobiaceae bacterium
AGCCTGCCCCGCGCGGTCGCCCTTGCCACCGCCGCGGAGGCCTCGGCCTGCAGGTCGCCCTCGATGGCGGTGTCGCGGCCCAGGGTGACGTAGACGGTGAAGACGCCGGTGTCCTGGCAGAGCGGGACGCCCTCGGTCCTCGCGATGAGCGCGTTGTCGATGATCATGTCCAGCACCGAGCGGCCCTGCTCGGAGCGCTCGTGCACCCTCGACTGCTCGAGCGCGCCCAGGACATCGGGGGGAAGCGTGGTCGCCACGTCGAGGCAGAGCGACTCGATGGCCTCGCCCAGCTTTGATGCCTCAATCACTCTCATCAGAACCGGCCTTTCGGGCCTCGGCAAGCCGGGCGCCGACACCCGTCGCGGCGGCCTCCAGCGCGGAGAGCTCACCCGGAGACAGCGGCAGCTCGACCACTTCGAGCACACCGTCCCTCCCCAGCTTCGCCGGCACGCCCAGGAACATGTCACTTATGCCGTACTCGCCCTTGAGGTAAGCGGACACCGGCAGGACGCGCCCCGTGTCGCCGAGGATGGCCAGCGCCATTGTCCCGATCGACACCGCCGGAGCGTAGTAGGCGCTGCCGGTCTTCATGTAGCTCACGATCTCGGCGCCGCCGTCCCTGGTGCGCTCGACCACGCGCCCGAGGACATCCGCGTCGACCTCCCCGCTCAACGGCCGACCCCCCACGGTGGACGTCTCCGTGAGCGGGACCATCTCATCGCCATGCGTGCCCAGGACCATCGCGTTCACGTCGCGTGGAGGCTTTGATGCGAGCCTGTCCAGGAAGTACATGAAGCGGGAGGTGTCGAGCACGCCCGCCATCCCTGCCACGCGACGCTCATCGAAGCCCGAGGCCTCCCAGGCCATGAAGGTCATCTCGTCGACGGGGTTAGTGACGTTCACCAGCACGGCCGAGGGTGAGCCTGCAGCCACCGTGCGCGCGATATCGGTCACGATCGGGGCGTTGCGGGTGGTGAGGTCGAGTCGGGACATCCCCGGGGTGCGCGGAAAGCCCGCGGTCACCACCACCAGGTCGGAGCCCTCGGCGAGGCCGGGGTCGGTCCCTCCCACCAGCCGCGAGCCCGAGCCCGTGTAGGGCATGGCCTGGGCGATGTCCATCGCGATCCCCGTCGCCCTGCCCTCGGCGACGTCGACCAGCGCTATCTCGAGGGTAGCGGAGAGCGCCAGGTAAAATGCGGTCGTGGCGCCGACGTGACCGGCGCCGAATATGGTCACCTTGTCCATCAACCCTCCCCGTGCCTCGCCTCATTCAGCCTTCGGGGCGTCGCTCTCCTTTTCCTGCGCCGGCGGCGCCTCGCGCTTGGGCTTGGTCGGACAGTCCGGGTCGAGGCACAGCTCCCAGGGCCTGCGGCCCTTGGTGACTACACGGATCCGCGGGGTCCCGCACTCCTCGCAGGTCTCGCCCATGGGCATTATTCCGCCTCGCTGCGGGAGCGGATAAGTGCGAGTGCAATCCGGATAGTTCCTGCAACCGGCAAAGCGCTTGCCGGACTTCTTGGCGGTCTTGATGGAGAGCTCGCCCTCGCAGTCGGGACAGGACCCCAGCACCGTGTCCCCTCTCATGCCCTCCTTGATCTCGCTGGAGATCTCCTCTTTCTTGCTCTCCATGGCGTCGAGGACCTTGCCCAGGACCTCGCGCGAGCGGTCGACCACCACCTCGAAGGTCTGCTTGCCATCGACGATCGCGTCCATGTCCCTCTCGAGCTCGGAAGTCATGTCCGGGCTGGTGACCATCGTCGCGTGGCGCTCGAGCGCCTTGGACACGGCTATCCCCGTCTCGCTGGGCTTGAGCGGGCTGCCGTAGACGTAGCCCCGCTCGACCAGGCTCTGGATTATGTTATGCCTCGTCGACTTGGTGCCCAGCCCCAGGTCCTCCATCTTCTGGATGAGGACCCCCTCGGTGTAGCGGGCCGGTGGCTGCGTCTGCTTGGCCTCCAGGTCCTTGTCGACGACGTTGACCGTGTCGCCCTCCGACAGCGCCGGCAGCTCGTCGTCCTTCTTCCTGGGGTAAGGGTAGTAGCGCAGGAAGCCCTCGGAGACGATGACGTCCCCGCGCGCGACGAAGGGCTCGCCCGACAGGTCGACGTCCACCCGCGTCGAGCGCGCCAAGGCCGCCTCGGACAGCGTGGCCATGAACCGTCGCGCAATGAGCTCGTATATCTTCCACTCCAGGTCCGACAGCGCCGAGCGCCTGGCCGAGCCGGTGGGGTAGATCGGTGGGTGGTCGGTCGAGAACTTCTTGCCCCGCGTCGCCTTGAGCTCACCTTTCGCCAGCAGCTCGGCGGCAAGCGGCCCCACCACGTCAGACCCCTCGATGGCACGCAGCACCCCGTCCAGCTCCAGCGATTCCGGGTAGACGGTGTTGTCCACGCGCGGGTAGCTGATGAAGCCGCGCGAATACAGGCTCTCAGCGACGTCCATGGCCCTGGCCGGCGGGACCCTGAGGCTCGAGGCCGCGGTTAAAAACGCGGTGGTGTTGAAGGGCGCCGGCGGGTTGAGGGTCCGCTCACGCGTCTTGACCTCGGTGACCTTGCCCTCGGATCCGATCCGGTCGAACGCCTGGCGGGCGGCCGCCTCCTCGGTGAAGCGGTCGGTCTTGTGGCGGGCGGTGAACTGGTCGGGACCGTGGGAGAGCGTGACCTTCACCTGCCAGAAGTCCTCGGGCACAAACGCCCGTATCTCGGCCTCGCGGTCCACCAGCAGAGCCAGCGTCGGGCTCTGCACCCGGCCGGCGGACAGGAACTTCTGCCACAGCCTGTTGCTGGCAAGCGATATGAACCTGGTGAGCGCGGCCCCCCAGATGAGGTCGATGTCCTGGCGCGCCTCTCCGGCCCTGGCCAGGTTCTCGTCCAGCATGCCCAGCTCGTTGAAGGCGTCGTTGATCTCCTTGGACGTCAGCGCCGAGAACCGCGCGCGCGTTATGGGCGCGTCGGGGTTGACCTCCCTGACCAGGTCGCGGATGTCCGAGCCGATGAGCTCGCCCTCGCGGTCGTAGTCAGTCGCGATCACTACCTCGTCGGCCTGCTTGGCCAGCCGCTTGAGCGTGTTGATGAGCATCTTCTCTTTGGGGGTCTTGATGATCTCCGCGTCGATCAGCGAGCGCGGCTCGACCTCCTGCCAGGAGCGGTACTCCTCGGGGAAGTCCACCTGCAGCACGTGGCCGCGCATGCCCACCGATTTCACCTCGCTGCCGTTCTCGTCGTACGAGTAGACGGTACTGCGGGGGCCGCCCTCGTGCTTGGCCGTTCCGCCGGAGAGGATCTCCGCGATGCGCTTGGCGGTCTGATTTTTCTCGGTCACGATTAGTTTCATAATTACGGAGTTTACATACGCGGGCAGGCACGGTCAAAGGCGCAAGGCAAACCGCGGCCGCGTCTGCTCCTACTTGGTGAACAGTGGAATGAACACCAGGGACACCACAATCATCGCCTTGATCATGATGTCCAGCGTGGGTGCGGCCGACTCTATCAGGGGGCCGCCCGCCTTGCTGAGGAGGGACAGTTCGGAGGCGCCGGCGGCGTTATCGGCGAGCTTTCGGCGCGCCGCGCTCCAGACCCCGGAGGCGTTGGACATGAAGATGGCAAGCATGAATCCGGCGGCGAGTGCTCCGGCCAGAAGGCCGGTCAGGGCCTGCCTGCCGGCGAAGCGGCCGACCAGGATCGGCACCACGATGACCAGTATCGCCG
>DAIQAV010000200.1:0-3664 GCA_036781505.1 Candidatus Anoxymicrobiaceae bacterium
ACCTACGACCTGCGCATTACAAGTGCGCTGCTCTACCAACTGAGCTACGCCGGCTAGCTGCATGTGCGCCGGCCGTGCCCCTTCGGTAGAATGCCACGGGCCAGGTTTTCGCGGTACTGAAGGTGCTGCTCGACCTTGCGCTTGATCCTCTGGAGCGCATTATCAATCGATTTGACATGACGGTCAAGGTCCTCAGCTATCTCCTGGTAAGAGCGCCCCTCGATGTAGAGAAGGAGCACCTGTGTCTCAAGCGTCGAGAGCATCTCCCGGAAGTTTGTCTTGATGCTCTCGGTCTCCTCGAAGCTGATGACGACCTCCGCCGGATCGAGCGCGCTGTCGGACGCCAGGAAGTCCATGTAGAGCCTGTCCGGGTCGTCCGCCTCGCTTATCGGGTTGTTGAGCGAGACGTACGAGTTGAGAGGCGAGTGCTTCTGGCGCGTGGCCGTCTTGATCGCGGTGATTATCTGCCGGGTGATGCATATCTCGGCGAACGCCTTGAAAGAGGTCTCGCGGTCCTCGCGGTAGTCGCGGATCGCCTTGTAGAGCCCGATCATCCCTTCCTGGATGATGTCCTCCCGATCGGCGCCCACCAGGAAGTAGGAGCGCCCCTTCAGCCTCACGAACTCGCCGTACCTCTCGAGCATCGTGACGAGGGCCTTGGTGTCCTCAGCCTGCGCCTGCCTGACCAGGTCCTTATCCGTCATCTCGAGGTAGTGTGAGCCTATGATGTCTGTACTTTCGAGTAGATCGTCAAACACTTGCTTCCCTCCGTTCAGTCGGGATTTTTTACCTTTTAACCCTTGTTTTTAACCGTTTATAGGAAGGGTCACGTGCCACTCTATGCCCGCGTAGCGGTGTTGTCAAGGCCTTCGCGCAAGTTCTTTTTGCATGCGGGAAAAACGGGGATAAGTTAGGATTTTTCGTGCTTGAGACGCTCTAGGGCGGAGCGGACATCCTCGGGGATCCGGTCGCCCAAGCGCACTTTTCCGCGGCCGGGAGCGTCGTTCCGGGCGGTTTCCTGAAGCTCCTCGCGGGACTCCGCGATCCTGGCCAGGAACTCCCGGGGAGACATGCGCAGCAGCCCGGCGCCCTGGGCGATGCGCTGCTGGGCGTAATCGCCGGTCACCACGATGGCTGTTCCGGCCGACTTCGGCTGCTTGTAGGCCAGCTTTTCTATAAAGTCGTCGGCGGACTGGCCCTGGGCGGTGTAGGTGACCTCGAAGTTTGCCCCAGCTTTCTCGGTCGTGGCCGCACCCGGGCGCCCGCCGGCATCGAAAACAAGCACGACGCGAGAGTCCTCACGCGCGGCGAACTCGGACACCTCGTGGATGACTGCTCCCCGGGCGGCCTCGAGGTCCTGCTCCATCAGCGCCTTCAGCTCGACGTCGGCGTGCATGAGGTTGTAGGCGTCGATGATGTATGTGTCGCCTTCCATGTCTTCTCCATGCAAGTTTTGGGCTACGTCAGGTCTTTCCGCTGGCGCACTGCCTCGAACAGGAGGACGGCTCCTGCGGCCGCAACGTTCAGCGAGGTCACGGCTCCCTTCATCGGCAGGCTCGCGAGCGTGTCGCACCTCTCCCTCACCAGCCGGCTCAGGCCCTTGCCCTCCCCGCCAAGCACGATCACCGTCGGGACGGGCATATCGACTTCGTAGTACGGGACGCCTTCGTCAGCCTCCGCGCCGACGATCCAGAACCCGGCGGCCTTCAGGCGGTCGATGGCGGCGGCCAGGCTCGATATGCGTATGACGGTGATGTGCTCGACCGCGCCGGCGGACGCCTTGGCGACCGCCGCGCTTATGCCTGCCGACCTGCGCCCGGGAGCGATCACGGCTTGCACACCCGCGGCGTCGGCGACGCGAAGCAGGGCTCCGAAGTTCTGCGGGTCCTCGACCCCGTCCAGCGCGAGCAGCAGCGGCCGGTCCACCTTCTCCAGGGCGCGCACGATGTCCGGCAGATCCCAGTATCTGTATGGCGCGACCGCGGCAATGACCCCCTGCGGCGCGGCTGTGGTAGCCATCGACTCGATCCGCTGGCGCGGCACGTGCTTAACCGGCACCCCCGCGGCGTTGGCCATCTCTATCACCTTGCGAAGCTGGGCCGAAGGCTCGAGGCTCTGGGACGCCACGTAGACCTCGTAGACCTCGCGGGTGCCGCGCAGCGCCTCGAGCACGGGGTTCACGCCCTCGACGTGATCCGGGGAGTGCGAAGGGGTTTTCTTCACCGCCATGTCATCGCCGCCGCCCTAGCGCTCTACGCGCCAGCGATAGCCGCCGGGGACGTCCTCGACGCGCACGCCCAGCTCGGTGAGGCTGTCGCGTATCCTGTCGGCGAGCTCGAAGCTCCTCATATCGCGAGCGGCCTGCCGGACCTCCAGAAGCAGGTCGACCAGCTGGTCGCGGCTGGGCCCTCCGTCCGCCGCCCGGGCAGGCTCCTCGCCCGGCACGTTCGTGGTGCCCCACGCGGTCTGGAACAACCCCAGGGCGCGGAACATGTCGTCCAGCACGCGTTTGTACTCAAGCAATGTTTCCGTGTTCTCGAGGAGACCAGGGGACATCATCTCTCCAATATACGTATTGGTGTCGCGGACGACGTAGAACAGGAGGCCAAGCGCGGCGGCCGAGTTGAAGTCGTCGTCCATGCGGTCATGGAACTCTTCCTTGTAAACCTCAAGCAATTTGAGTAGGTGGTCCTCGCGGTCAGTCTTGCCGCTTTCCCCATCTGATTCTGCAACACGTTTGAGGGCGTCCTCGAGGTTGAACACGCAGTTGGTGACGCGCTCGAGGGAAGCCGCGGCGTCCGCCAGGCTGTCATCGGAGAAGTTCAGCGGGCTGCGATAGTGCGTGCCCAGCATCAGCATCCTGATGACCTGGGCGTCGTTCTCGATCAGGACCTCGCGGAGCGGCCTGATGTTGCCCAGCGACTTGGACATCTTCTCCATGTCGATGTTCAGCATGCCGCTGTGTATCCAGTAGGAGACGAACGGCTTGCCGGTGCAAGCCTCGGCCTGCGCGAGCTCGTTCTCGTGGTGGGGGAAGACAAGGTCGAGCCCGCCGCCGTGGATGTCGAACGACTCGCCCAGGTACTTGGTGGACATCGTCGAGCACTCGATGTGCCAGCCGGGCCTGCCGGGACCCCAGGGGCTGGACCACGAAGGCTCGCCGGACTTGGCCGCCTTCCATAACGCAAAGTCCCAGGGACCGCGCTTGCGGTCCTCGGGGCCGCTTGCCAGGGTGTGCTGCTGCTCGTCCAGGTTGCGGCCGGAGAGCTTGCCGTAGTCGGCGAACTTTTCGACCTCGAAGTAGACATCGCCTTCCGACTCGTAGGCGTAACCCTTCTCCACCAAGCACGAGATGACCTCGAGCATGTCGTCGATGTGCTCGGTGGCTCGGGGAGCCATGGTGGGTGGCATCACGCCCAGGTCGGCCATGTCCAGCTCGAAGGCCTCGCGGTAGGTGTCGGCGAGGACCTCCGGGGAGACGCCCTCTTCGTTGGCCTTGTTGATTATCTTGTCGTCGACGTCGGTGACGTTCTGGATGAACTCGACCTCGTAGCCGCGGTAGAGCAGGTAGCGCCTGATCATGTCGAAGTTGAGGAAGGTGCGCGCGTTGCCGATGTGGATGTAGTTGTAGACCGTGGGGCCGCACACGTACATCGTTATCTTG
>DAIQAV010000201.1:0-3628 GCA_036781505.1 Candidatus Anoxymicrobiaceae bacterium
GACGAGGGCGATGACGTCATCGTGGTAGCCATGCTGGTCTGCATGCTCGAAAGCGAGTCGCTCAGGTAGACCGCGCTGAAGACCGTGCCGGGGTAGTAGCTCCGATACCAGTCCGGCGGCTGCGCGTATATGTCCTGGAACTTGCCGGCCCATTCCTTCGCGACCCCCAGCACCATCGCGTACGGCAGGTTGGTCTGGAAGTTTTGTGCGGTCATGAGCTTCATCTCTTCGCGCTCGGCGGTCCGCATGTACTCCGTGAAGCCTTTCACGTAGGAGAGCGCCTCGGAGCCCTTGGCGGTGCGCCGCGACATAAAGCGACCGATTATCACGACCGCCAGCCCGCTGATCGCGAGGGCTGGAACGAACGCGTACAGGTAGCCCGGGTCGAACCATGCCACCGAGAAGAACAGGGGGATGATGAGCAGCAGGAGCACCACCCCTATCACGTAATAATGTCCCTTGGTCGCACCCGGGTCGCCGTCGAACAGCTCCTTGGAGAGCACCTGCTCCTTGAGCTTGGAGTCGATCCCGCTCACGTGGCTGTAGAACTTGTCGTGCAGGTCATCCTGTGTCACCGAGTTGCCGCTCTCGAAAAGCCCGTCCAGTATGTCGACCTCGAACGGCGCCAGGTCGTCCAGGGTGCCTGGCTTTCGCTCGAAGCCGAACTCCTTGTGCTTCAGGATGGTACCGCCCTCCTGCTCGGTGATGACCAGCTTCCCGCGGATCGCGAGGTCAACGATCGTGGCGCTGATGTCGCTCGCGGCGGAACTCTCATGCATCAGAAAACCGACCTCCATGGGGCGAAGGTCCGGCGGCGGCTCGTAACGCACCACGTCGAGCGACGGTGCGCCGACGTCGCGCCCTTTCCTCCACCACAAGAGCAGCATGAGCCCCAGCGCGCCAAAGGCCAGGATGGCGGCAAGCGCTATCATCACCGCGCCAAACCAGGCGCGGTAGGTCAGCGGCACCTTCACGTACCCGGACGGGAAGGACACGTCGATGGTCACGTTGGTGAACGCCTTGATGTTGGTCGACTGCCACCAGAAGGTATCGCCCTCGCGCCCCGAGGTCTGCTTGGTTGGCGGGTTCGTCGTATCCGGATAGGTCACGGTCTTGACCTTGTCCTTGGGGACGCCTGCGGGTAGATGCACGGTAGCGCGCGAGGACTTGATGTTCACGTCGCGCTGCGTGCTCACCGTGTTGTAGTAGAGGCGGTTGTAGCCCGGGCCGTAGATGAGGGCGCCGGTCATGCGGTATTCGATCACCCAGCCCCGCTGCGCGTTGGTGGCGTTGAACTCGATGTGGACCCGCTTGCCGCCCTGGATGTTCTCGATCTTAACGGTGCTGGCCGGTTGGCCCTGCAGGTCGAAGACCTTTATGTCCCTGAAGCGGACGCGCCCGTAAGTCCTGCCGCCCTTGAAGTTAGCCTTGCTGGAAGTGAGGTCGCGGTTCAAGAACGTGAAGCTGCCCGTGAAGTTCGCGACCTGAGTCTCCTTGACGGAGAGCGACCCGTTGGTGTTGACCGTCACGTCGGTGTCGAATCTCTCGAACTCCCAGGACTTGTCGATCTGCGCCAGCCGGGTCTGGCCGGCTCCAGCGGGCGCCGCCAGCGACGGCAGCAGCACGGTGCAGACCATTCCCAGGGTCATGGCGAGGATGATGAGGGCGGCGACGGTGCGTGTGCGCCCGCGGCGAAGCGAACAGGCTGGCGGCTTCATCTTTCGTCCTTTCGCTTTGACGAGACAGCTAGATTAAATCACCTGACGCGGGCAAGCGGAAGATGCCGGCCCGGGGCGGGTCCCTTCAACCGGCGTCGGCCTCGGCGAAGACCTCTCCGGCAACCCTCAGCGCGTCGATCGTCGTGGGGAACCCGACGTAGACCGACAGTTGGATGATGACCTCGATGATCTCCTCGCGCGTCCAGCCCACGCGCAGCATCCCGTTCATGTGAACCTTCATCTCAGGCTCGCAGTGCCCCAGCGTGATGAGCGCCGATGTGGTGGCGAGCTCACGGTGCTTCAGGTCGAGGCCCGGCCGCGCCCATACGTCTCCGTAGGCGTACTCAACTATGTAGCGCGCCATGTCAGGGCTGATCGAGCCGACGTTCTCCATCACGCGGTCGCCGGCCTGGCCGTCAATGCGCTCCAGCAGCTCCCATCCCCTCTTGAACCGCTCGGTCTCCTCCATGTCGCCTCCAGTCCATGGTGAATAACAGGTAAGCAATCGTAACATGCAACAAAAGGGGACAGACCCTCGCGAAGCCAAATACCAGGCCGAGCGGGTGCAAAGCCTACGCTATTGAATGCACGCAATCAGTGCGAAGCCGGCAGAACGCAAGTAGCTATGTCTGGTCGTCGGCGTAGCCGCGGACGAAGTGGAGAGGCCCGACGCCCACCTTGCCCTTGTCGATGCGTGAAAAGCCCGCGCTCCCCATCAGCTCGGGGTAGCGCCGCATGTCGCCGTCGGAGAAGTGCCTGCCGAGAAAAGCGGACCTGCCCTGCGGGACCATGAAGTCCACGATGACCAGCCGTCCTCCATGCTTCAGCACACGCCGCATCTCGTTGAAAGCCCTGCCCTTCTCTAAATCGCCGGGGACGTGGTGGACCGTCAACACGCTGGTGACGGCGTCGAATGACGAGTTCTCGAACGGGAGCTGCTGCGCCGGCGCCTGGCGGAACTCCGCTCGCCGGCACTTCTTGGCGGCTTTCCTGCCAGCGAGGCGCACCATCTGTATCGAGAGGTCGACCCCGAAAGCGCCGCCGAGCGTTCCCACTCTCTGGCAGGCCGCGAGGGCGAGCTCCCCGGGCCCCGAGCCGATATCCAGATACCCGTCTCCTTCCTTCAGCAAGGCGAGGTCGAGTATCGTCTCCCGCATCTCACGGCCCCTGCCCAGGAACAGCAGCGTCGTCCCCAGGTCGTAGAGCCTGGCCCACGTTATCGGTTGGCCCTCGAGCCGCGCGTCGTGCTCCAAATCGTGCCTCCAAGCGCATCAGCAAACCAATGTTGGTGTCCGGATTCGACCGCGCGGGGCGCGACCCTGCATGCCTCGAGTTACCTTGTGTTTTAGCGCAGCCCCTGCCACACTAATCAAGCGTTCGGCGCCAGAGCCCGGACATCGTGCCCCCATCATCTAGCGGCCTAGGATACCGCCCTTTCAAGGCGGCGGCACGGGTTCAAATCCCGTTGGGGGCACCACCCATCCATGAGAATCGTGCACCGGTCCGACCTGCCCGCACGCAACAGCTCAAAGCGCGCCGTGGACGCTGCAGGAGACGTACAGCGTCGCGGGAGTGGTGTCGGGCGCGAAGTATGTGTACGTGCCGCCGTCGGGGCAAACCGGGAGGTTTGCCAGCTCGGAGAGGCTGTTGGGAAAATTTCCGGTGCCGTTGTACCAGTCGACCAGCCGTGCCTTCACAGCCGCCTGGTTCTGCCTGCAGATATCGGCGGACTTGTTCTTCTGGTCCTGAGCCGTCTTGCGCGCGTTGGACTCGTCGATGACGCTCTGGGCGGTCTTGGCAACCGCATTGGCGTCGGCCGCCGTCTTTGCGGCCTTCAGATCGGTGAGAGCCTGTGAGAGCCGGTTGACCAGGTCGGTCACGTCGATCCCCGACGCGCTCACGGACTTGAG
>DAIQAV010000202.1:0-3583 GCA_036781505.1 Candidatus Anoxymicrobiaceae bacterium
TGCCCCTGCAGTCAGAGGCGCGTCGCGTAGGATGCGATCGCCTGCCTGATGCCCGGGATGAAGACCAGGGCCCTGGTGAACCTGTCTGTCTGCCCCCAGCGCTCGTTGACGACCCCGTCCGGCGTCTTGTTATAGAAGTGGGCGAATATCTCGTTGATGTTGACGCCGTTCGGATAGCCGATGTCGCTCCACAGCACCGAGGGATCGTAGTTGTCGATCAGCTCGTACCAGTGCGAGTTAGCGTACCGGCGGTACTCGCCGGACGCGGGGACCCGGGCCAGGCTCATCGCCAGGTCCGTTATCGGTTTGGCGGTGAAGGTCCAGTCGTAGGGGCTCGAGTAGTAGAAGCCCATCCGCATCCCGCGCGCCTTGACCGCCTCGTTCAGCTCGCCCACGACGTTCCTTGACGCGTGCAGGTCCGGCTTCATTGGGTTGAGGTGCTCGCTCGGCCAGAGAAGGAAGCCGTCGTGATGCTTGGTGACCAGCACGACGTACCTGGCTCCCACCTGCTTGAACAGGTCGGCCCAGCCCGCCGGGTCCCAGGCGTCGAGAGCGGCGTTGAAGTCTTTGGCGAACTCGTAGTAATCGAAGTCGGGGCCGTAGGTCTTCACGTGATACTCGTAAGCAGGGCTCCCCTTGATCCTGAGCGAGTTCAGGTACCACTCGGAATACGGCTGGTTGGCGAACATCGCGCGCGAGCCCTCGTTGCGCAGGATGTCCATGATGTCGCCCTTGTCCGTCGGGGCGAACGCGGGCACGCAGGAGAGCGACCAGTGTATGAAGATCCCGAACTTGGCGTCGTGGTACCACTCGGGCACCGGGTGCTTATCGACCGATTCTTTGGTCGGCTGATACTCCATGTGCCCTCCGTCGATCCCGGGTCGTTCAGTCTCTGAACGCGCCGATGGTGTCGGTCCCCGCGCACTGCGCCGGTGCTACGAAGTCGTTCAGCGACATCATATATTCTTTCCGGGGCGGGGAGGGGGGGGGAATGATATCTTCGCAAGGAGATTGCCCGCGGGACGCAAAACGCAAGTTAAGGGGTCTGACCCCAAAACTTGCGTTTGTCCACTATGACGCTACGAAGTCGTTCCCACGCGCTGGTAGTCGTAAAGGACGAACTCGAAGCAGGCTCCGTTGTCGTTGTAGGCCCTGATGGAGCCGTTGTAGATCTTTACTATCTTGTCAACGATGGCGAGCCCGGTGCCGGACCCTCCGCCCTCACGCTTGACGAAGGGGCTGAAGAGCCGGTCTATGAGCTCGGGTGGTATCCCCGAGCCGTTGTCCCTGATCAGGTACCTGCGGCCCTTGTGCGATTCCTCACCGATCAGCGCTATCTCGATGCGCGGCTCAGGGCTGTCGCAGTGCTTGACCGCGTTTACTATGAGGTTTGAGAAGAGCTGGTGGATGTGGGTCGGGTTGGCCCTGATCAGGCCCAGGTCGCCACTGACCTCGACCGTCGCCCCCAACCTCGCGACCTCATCCTCGATGTCGAACAGGACCCCGTCGACGACCTCGGACACGTCGACATCCACGATATCGACGGGCACCTGCCCCGCCTCCGCCAGCTCCAGCAGGCGCTTGACCTGCTCATCGGCCTTCTTCACGGTCGATTTTGCCTTCAACACCGTATCCTTGGCTTCTTCCTCAAAGCGCTCGGTCGAGAGCTCACCGGAGATGCGCTCGAGGTATTCGAGGGCGAGCCATATGCCGGCGAGCGGCGTGCGGAGCTCGTGCGACACCGTCCGGGCGTAGGCGTCGAGCTCCTCGTTCAACCTGAGCAGCTCCTTCTCTGCCATCTCGCGCTCGGAGATCTCGACCCGGAGCCGATCGTTCAGTTTTTCCAACTCAGCGGTTCTCTCCTTGATCAATTCCTCGAGGTTCTCCCGGTGTTTGGCCAGTTCCGCCGCTGCCTTCTTTCGCTCGGTGATATCGCGGTTGCTGGCGCGCGGACCCAGCGGCGTCCCGTCTTCTAAATGGACCGGCTGACAGGTGTGGCCGATCCAACGCTCCGATCCGTTGCGGGCGATGATGCGAAACTCCAGGTGCAGCGGCTGGCGACTCTTGAGCTCCTTCTTGAAATGCGAGACAACCGTATCGCGGTCGTCGGGGTGCACCAGGCGCACGAACAGGTCCGGGTCAGCCATGAACTCCTCGGGGGAGTAGCCGGATATCCGCTCGCAGGAAGGTGAGACGTAGGCATAGGTGCCGTCGGGCGCACGCCAGGTCTCCCAGTCGTAAGTGAAATCCGCGAGGGTGCGGAAGCGCAACTCGCTCTCTTTCAGTTCCTCTTCGGCGCGCTTGCGGTCCGTGATATCGAGTACCCCGGCGTGCGAGCCGATGAAGTCTCCATTCTCGTCCATGATGGGCGCCGCCGCGAGGTATGCCTGCAGCCGGGTTCCGTCCTTGCGCAAGAACTCGAAGTCGTACTGCTCGGCAACCCCCGTTCGGCGCGTCGCCAATCGGCGCTTCATCTTCTCTTTGCTTTCATCGTCGGAAAAGTCTAAGATGCTGACCCCGATCATCTCTTCCGGCTCGTAGCCCAGCATCTCCGCCATGCGGTCGCTCACAAAAGTAGTCACGGCATCCGCGTCAAGGACCCAGAGGCCTTCATTGAGGCTCTCGACCGTCTCTCGATAGAGTCTCTCGCCCATGCGGACCGCGGCGAGCGCGTTTCGAAGGTCGGTCATGTCCTCGAGCGACAGCAGGATGGACTCGATCTCACCGCTCTCGTTGAGGATCGGGGCGGCGCTCTCCGTGACATAGATCCGCTTGCCGGCGCCGGTCAGGGCCGACAACCTGATGCCCATCGCCGGCTTCCCGGTGGTCACAGCTTTGACAAAGGGTGTCTCCTCCAGGGGCAGGGGGTTTCCGTCCCAGTCGGTGGTCTCCCACTCGGGCGAACTGTCCGTCCTGGTCTCTTCCTCTTTGCTGGAGAGCTCTGACATCTCTCTCGCTGTCCTGTTCTGCATGAGCAGCTTCGCGTCGCGGTCGAGCAGGACCATGCCCACCGGCAGGGCATCCATTATGTGTTTGATGCGGTCGCGCTCATCGCGCAGGGCGGCCGCGGTCATCTCCCTCTGGATGGCCTGGGCGGCCTCGCCGGCGAGAGACTCGATGAAATCCCTGAGCTCCGCGGGTATCTCCTCGAGGTAGCGGGATGCCAGGTTCATGCATCCCAGGACTTCCTTGCCAGCGAGCAGGGGGACCAGCGCGAAAGCTTTGAGGCCTTCAGTATTGAAGCTGGCCTCATCGGGCGGCACTTCGTCATACGTCGTGTAGACCGCCTGTCCGTTCAGGACGATCGCCGCTCTGGGATCGGTGCGCTGGTATTCCCTGACGGACTGGACGAATTCAGCGGAGACTCCCTGGTGGCAGGTGAGGGTCAGCAGTCCGTGGCTTTCGTCGTAAACGTATATTCCCCCGGCGTCCAGGCCTGTCGCCTCGAGGACCGCTGACAGCACCTGCCCGAGGGCCTCTGCCAGGGAGTCGGTGGCGAGCACCCCCAGTGCAAGGTCCCGCTGCGCCTTGATCGCCTTCTCGTTCCGCACGCGCTCGGTGACATCCTCGAACTGCACCAGGT
>DAIQAV010000203.1:0-3577 GCA_036781505.1 Candidatus Anoxymicrobiaceae bacterium
TCACTCCCGCTCCCGCTCCGCAGCACCAGGACTTCTCGCGGTTCCGCGGCATCTCGATTAGCTCTATCCCGGGGATCGCCTCCAGTATCCTTCTGGGCGCATCGTAAAGCTTGCTGTACCTTCCCAGGTGGCAGGGGTCGTGATAGGTGACGGTGAGCTCGACCTTCTTCTCCGGCTTGAGCTTGCCCTCCGCGATCAGCTGGTCGAGGTACTCCACCACGTGTACCACTTCGAAGTTCCTCCGCGCGATCTTGGGGTACTCGTTCTTCATCACGCTGTAGCAGCCGGAGCAACTGGTGAGCACCTTCTGCACCTCGAGCTTGTTCAGCATCTCGGTGTTCTCGGTGGCGATCTCCTTGAAGGTGTCCTCGACGCCCAGGTTGTAGGTGGTGGCGCCGCAGCAGATCTCTTTGGAGCCCAGGGTGCCGAAGTCTTCGCCCGCCGCCTCCAGCAGCTTCACGGTGTTGAGCGCGAAGTGCGTGCGCGCCGGGATCATCGCAGCGGTGCACCCGACGAAGTAGAGCGTCTCCACCTTCTCCTTGGAGGCGTCCTTGATATTCATGCCCTTGGCCCAGCGATAGCGCATGGCCTTCGGCTGCTGGTAGGGGTTCTTGTAGTTGACGGTGCTCTTCACCACTGTCTGAGCGTCGCCGGGCGGGCCGCCGAGGGCCTTCACCACTTCGCGCCTCACCAGCCTGGCGATGTCCGTGGGGCTCTGGTCGGTCGCGCACTGTTCCTCACAGGACCCGCACAGGGTGCAGTGGAAGAGGACGTCCGCGAGCTCCTCGTCCGGCTCGAGGACCCCTTCCTTGATTCCCTGGGCGAGGTAGCACTTGCCTCCGCCGGAGTAGGCGAAGAATCCGTAGCGGGTGTAGGCGGGGCAGAGCTTCTGGACTTCACCGGTCTCGCCCGGGTGCAGGTTGCCAGTGCAGATCTTGCACTTGGGGCAGGTGTACATGAGCATCTCCATCGGCAGTGCCATCCCTACCACCCCCCTTCATACATCTTCAAGCCGGGGTTCAGGATGTTGTTAGGGTCGACCGCCGTCTTGATGCGTTTCATCAGGTCGCCGAAACCGCCCGCCTGCTCGACGTAGTTATTGATGCCGTCGTAGCGGATGGTGGTGGCGCCGTAGCGCTTCATGCCTTCCTCGATGTAGTCGCGGTAGATCTCGACCGCGCGCTCGTGCTCGGCTTCATCGACGGGATCGACGAAGGGTGTCAGCCGCAGGAAGATGCTGCGCCCCTGATCGAGGCAGTGGCTGTAGTAGGTCGTGCCGTACTGCAGGCCGCGGTTCCAGATGAACTCGAGGCCGAACCTCTCCAGCGGCACCACGTTCTTGGGCTCCGCGTAGAGGATGTGCATGAACCCGTAGCCCATGCCGAAACCCTTCATGAAGTGCGTGCACGGCTCGTGGTCGATGCCGTGAGTCTTGTAGTAGTCCCAGGTGCCGGGGAACCGCTCCTGCAGCTCCTCGTTCATGGGGCGGCCGCCCAGTCCCCTGGCTACTTTCTCCAGCAGCTTGGTGTGCGTCTCGATGTCCTCTTCGAAGCCGGTCATGATGTTGAGTGTGAGGCAGTAGGGCCTGTCCCCGGGGTGCTTCCACGGCTCGGTCGTGAATATCTTGAGGTAGTCGCCCGAGTCGGTCATGTTACCGCCGGAGGCCAGCACGTTCATTATCGTGTAGAGGCCCCAGTGCCAGGTCACGCAGTGCTCGACCAGGTTGGCGCGCGAGACTATCTTCATGAACTCGACCGCGTCGCCGTAAGAGTCGAACCCCATCACCGGCAGCGCCTGTACGTCGTTGAGCGGGTAGATGCGCGCCGCCATCTTGGTGATTATCCCCAGCGTGCCGCAGGCGTTCATGAAGATCCCGCGCAGGTCGGGGAGAGGACCCCACTGGGCGTGCCATCCCTGCCCCGGGAAGCGGTCCTCGAACGCCTTGGAGCCGGTGCGGACGATGGTGCCGTCGGGGAGGATGACCTCCAGGCCCAACACCTCGGAGTCGATGCCGGACGCCCTGTGGCTGCCGTGCCCCTTGAGGTGGTAGTTGCCCAGGACCGAGTTGCCCGGAGGGTACGAGCCGAGGGTCGCGCGGAAGCCGTGCGGCCTTATCGCCCTCAGGACTGGCCGATGGACACCCCGGGCTCGACGACCGCGTAGGCGGCGTCGGTGTTGATCTCGAGGATCTGGTCCATGTCGTAGAGGTCGAGCACGATCCCGCCGGCCTTGGGGATGACGGACGGCTCCAGTGTCCCGCTGCATATCGGCATCACGGGGACGACGAGCTTGTCGGCGATCTTGAGGACGGCCTGGACGTCTTCCACGCTCTTGGCGCGCACCACGACGTCGGGCATCGTCTTGGGGATCGGAAGTGCGGTTCCCGAGTAGGTGAAGAGGATGGCCTTGTTGGTGGTGACCTTGTCTTCGCCCAGGGCCTCGAGCAGTTCCTTGGACGCCCGTTCGGCCAGCTTGGGGTCAACGGGTGACGATAGAACCTTCAATTTGAGGGGCCTCCTTCCGACATCGATACCGGTACGAGGCACTATTCTAACCCTTTTTCCCGCGGTCAAGAAGGGGATCGGACAGTATTTTTGAACGGTGGGTCAAAATTGATTGGAATTATATTTCCTGGACAGCAAGCGGCTTCAATCTGTTAAAGTTCTAGGCGACCAAGGCAAGTCGCGCGCTGGGGAGGTCACATGTTTCGCAAGATGTACATCAAGAACAAGATCGCGGCCTACGACGCCAGGATGTCTGAGCTGTTCGCCGACTGCGATGAGCGTTCGGTAAAGAGCTTCGACGGCACCCACATCGCCTATCGCACTGTTGGCGAGGGCGGACCGGCCATCATCGTGTGCCCGGGAGTGTTCACCACCTACATGTTCTTCCACTACCTCAAGGACTACTTCTCGCCGCGGCACAAGATGATCTTCTGGGACTACCGCGGGCACCCGGACAGCGACATGCCCAAAGACATCTGCTCGTTCACGATCGAGAACTGCGCCAAGGACCTCAAGGCCGTGATGGACGACGCCGGGGTGAAGGAGGCCATCCTCATCGGCTTCTCCATGGGGGTCATGACCGTTCTCGAGTTCTACAAGCACCACCCCGGGCGCGTGCTGGGCATAGTGCCCATCAACGGTCCATACGGGCACGTCTTCAGCGAGAAAGAGAGGGTCGAGAAGACGATAACGGGGGCCTTGGAGTTTATGTCTGACAACCCCTGGCTGGTGGAGTGGTTACGGCCGGTCATCGTCCTTCCTATCAACATCCCGATAGCCACGCGCGTCGAGCTCAACCCGACCATGCTGGCCGCCGAGGAGATGACCCTCTACTTCGAGTACGTCACCAAGATGGACTGGCACCTGGGCTTCAAGGCGCTGGCGGCGATGTCCTCCTACGACGGCGAGGACATCCTGGACAAGGTGAAAGTCCCCACCCTGCTCATCTGCGGCACCAAGGACTCCTGGACCCCCAAGCGCATCGCGGACGAGATGCACCGGCGGATCAAGGGCTCTGAATACACCAAGATCCCCGGCGGGTCGCATGCGACCCGCCGGGGATCTTGGTGTAT
>DAIQAV010000204.1:0-3542 GCA_036781505.1 Candidatus Anoxymicrobiaceae bacterium
GCTCCGATCTGGCGGTAGAGGTCCTCGACGGCGGTGAGGTGCTGCTCGACCGCGAGGCTCGCCAGTATCCGGGATACGTCCTTGCGCTGGAACGGCACCCCTCTCTTGCGCATCGCCCGGTCGAGAGCCTCCTTGCCCTCATGCCTCTCGTCCTCGCGGCGCTCCCGGGAGAACCACTGCCGTATCTTGTTGCGGGCGCGCGAGGTCTCCACGATGCCCAGCCAGTCCTGGCTGGGGCCGGTGGCGTTCTTGGAGGTCATGACGTCAACGATGTCGCCGTTCTGCAGGCGGTAGGAGAGCGGCACCATCTTGCCGTTGACCTTGGCGCCCACGCAGCGGTGGCCCACTTCCGTGTGGATGCTGTAGGCGAAGTCTATGGGGGTGGAGCCGGACTGCAGCGAGAGCAGCTTGCCCTTGGGGGTGAACACGAAGACCTCGTCCTGGAACAGGTCGACCTTGAGGTTCCTCATGAACTCGGTGGGGTCCTTCAGCTCCTGCTGCCACTCCATGACCTGCTTGAGCCAGGCCCGGCCGCCCTGGTCGCGCCGCGAGCGCTCCTTGTAGAGCCAATGCGCGGCGATGCCGTACTCGGAGGTGCGGTGCATCTCGGCGGTGCGTATCTGTATCTCGAGCGGCCTGCCCTCCAGCGCGATGACCACCGTGTGCAACGAGCGGTACATATTGAGCTTGGGCATCGCGATGTAGTCCTTGAAGCGCCCCGGCACCGGCATCCACATCGCGTGGATGAGCCCCAGCGCCGCGTAGCAGTCGCGGACCTCCTCCACGATGACGCGGATCGCGGAGAGGTCCATGATCTCGTCGAACTCGATTCCGCGGTTCACCATCTTCTCGTAGATGCTGTAGAAGTGCTTTACGCGGCCGTCCACGTCGGCCTTGATCCTGTTCTTGCGCAGCTCCGAGGATATCTGCTCGGCCACCTGCTCGAGGTACTTCTCGCGCTCGGCCCTCCTCTCGGTGACCATTCGCCGGATCTGCTCGTAGTACTTCGGCTGCAGGACCTCGAAGGAGAGGTCCTCGAGCCTCCACTTGATCTGGCTGATGCCGAAGCGATGCGCCAGGGGCGCGTAGATGTCCAGCGTCTCCAGGGCTATGTCGCGGCGCCTGGCGTACGGAAGGGCGTCGATCGTCTCCATGTTGTGCAGGCGGTCCGCGAGCTTTATAAGGATCACCCTCACGTCGCGGGCCATGGCTATGAGCATCTTGCGCATATTCTCGGCCTGCTGCTCCTCGACGGAGGCGAACTTGAACCGCTCCAGCTTGGTGACGCCGTCGATGATCTCGGCGATGCCGTCGCCGAAGCGCTCGCGCACGTCGGCCAGTGTGAAATCGGTGTCCTCGATGACGTCGTGGAGAAGGGCGGCGCTGATGGTGTCCTGGTCGAGCTCGAGCTCGGCCAGCGTGGTGGCGACCGCGACGGGATGCTCGATGAAGGGGGCGCCGGACTTTCGGAGCTGTCCGGAGTGGAGCTCATCCGCCGCGCGGTAGGCTGCCTCTAACTGGCGCTGCCCGCTCTTGGAGAGGAAGCGCCTGGTCATGGAGAACAGCTTCTCCGCGCCGGGCGACTCGCTCATCTCTTCTTCTTTTTCTTCTTCCCGCCGCCGGGGCCCTTGGTCCTCGACTTGGCCAGATTCTTAGAGGTGGGAGCCCCCGCCGGCTTGGGCTTGGGCTTCGGCGCGGGCGCCACCGTCTCGGGCTGCCCACCCACCGAGGCCTTTGGTTTCGGCTTAGGCTGGGCGGCGGCCGGCTGCGCCTTCTTCTGCGCGGGAGCCTTACCGGCCCTGGCTTTGGCGGTCGCCCCACCGGCAGCCTTCGCCTTGGGGGTCACCTTTGCCACCGGCATCGTCAGTCCGCCTTCCACCGCCACGCGCGCGTCGCGCGTCTCGCGCCTCACCGACTGCTCGCGGTAGGCCTTGTACTTGGGCTCGGTCTCCTTCCACATCGCCAGGATCGGCGGCGCGAGGATGATGCTCGAGTAGGCACCGGAGAGGACGCCTATGAACAGCGGGAACGCGAAGGCGGTGAGCACCGCGCCTCCGAAGAAGAGTATCGAAACGATCGGCACCAGCGTGATCAGAGACGTGTTGATGGAGCGGGCCAGCACCTGGTTGACCGAGTCGTTGACCACCATCGAGTAGGTTTTCCTGCTCGAGCGGGTCAACAGGTCGGAGTTCTCCTTGATCCTGTCGAACACCACGATGGTGTCATAGAGCGAGTAACCCAGGATGGTCAGCACCGCGATGACAGTTGCAGGCGTCACCTGCCTGCCGGTGAGGGCGTAGACCCCCACCGTGATGATGGAGTCGTGGACGATCTCGATGACCGCCGTCACCGCCATCTTGAACTCGAAACGTATGCTGACGTAGAGGAGCACCGCGGCGATGAACACCAATAGCGCGATTATCGCCTGGCGGCTCACCTGCCCTCCCCAGCCGGGCCCGACGTCGTTGATGCCGAGCACCTGGACCAGGTTGGCCTTGGAGGAAAGAGCGTCCTTGAGCTTGGTCTTCTGCGCGTCATCGAGCTTGGGCACGCGAACTATGTAGGTGTCCTTGCCGGACGACTGTATCTGGGCCGTGCTGTAACCTACCGAGCCGGCCGCGTCCCTCACGGTACTGAGACTGGTGCCCGCCTTGACCTTGATGTCGAGCTCGGTGCCCCCGGTGAAGTCGATCCCGAAGTTCAGGCCCTTTACGATGAGGGCCACGATGGCGATGGTCATGACCACGCCGGATATGGTGAACCAGAGCCACTTGTAGCCTACGAAATCAAAAGTCCGCTTGCGCTGGGGGATGAACCTCACTTCACCTCACCCACTTCCTCGACCGCATCGAGCCTCACTCCGATGGCGACCGGTTTCTCGAAGAACTTCCAGCCGGACAGCAGAGACGTCAGCGGGTGGACGAAGAAGTAGGAGATGAACACGTCGAATATCGTCGCTATGCCCAGCGTGAGGGCGAAGCCTTTCACCGATCCGACCGCGAACAGGTAGAGGATGGCCGCGGCCGCGAACGACACCGTGTCGGCGGCGATGATGGTGCGGAGAGCGGACTTGTACGCGGTGTCGACCGAGGAGCGCATGCTCCTGCCGGCACGGATATCCTCTTTTAATCGCTCGAAGAAGACGATGCTCGAGTCACCCGCGATACCGATGGACACAATTATGCCGGCGATACCCGCCAGCGTGAGCGTCCAGAAGTTGCTCATCACACATATGACCCCGAATATGAGGCCACCGAAGACACCAAGGCCCAGGCAGGCGATCACGCCGAGCATCCGGTAGTACAGGAGCATGAACAACGCCACCACCAGGAGCCCTACGGCGCCGGCGATGAGGCCCTTCTTGAGGGAGTCACGGCCCAGCGTGGCGGTTACGTCGTTCTCGGTGAGAGGCTTAAGCTCGACTGGCAGGGCGCCGGTGTTAATCACGATGGCCAGGTCCTTGGCCTCCGGGTCCGTGAAGTTGCCCGAGATGTTGCCGCTGCCCCCGGTGATGGCTTCCTTGATGTTGGGGGCCGACTCGA
>DAIQAV010000205.1:0-3517 GCA_036781505.1 Candidatus Anoxymicrobiaceae bacterium
GCTGAGGTTCTGCTCGAACTGTGGAGCGCCCCAGCAAGCGGCGGCGCCGGCGCCGGCGGGCTTCGCCTGCCCGGCTTGCGGCAGCCTGCTCGCCCCCGGGACCCGGTTCTGCGGCGAATGTGAGAAGCCCATCGAAGCCGCTCCGGCTCCTCCGCCGACGCCGGTAGCGACCCCCCCTCCACCTCCTCCGCCGCCCGCCGCGGCGCAGGCACCACCGGCTGCGGCCGACACGCCGCCCGAGAGCGCTGCGTCCGGGGACGAAGCCAAGTGTCCCTCGTGTGGCGCGGCGATTGACGAACAGGGTGCGGCATTCTGCGGAGAATGCGGGGCGCGGCTAGGTTGACGGCTAGTCAGACTGAGGCGCGAGAAAATTGACCATCCTGTTGACCGGCGTTGACACGCTGTTCGGCTCCCGGATAGCAAGCGAGCTAACACTCAACGGTTTCGACGTGCGCGGGATAGCGGCGCCTGGCACCGCCCCGCAGGCGGAAGGCATACCGTTTCAGGCGTCGTCCTCGAACGCCCTCGACCTCGAGTCCTGCCTCTCGGCGCTCGCCGGCGCCACCGCGGTGTTTCACCTCGAATCGGAGAGGCTGCTCACCCGTCCCCTCGATGAACCGGCGGCCAGGGCGCACGTCGAAGGGACCCGGAACCTTCTGGTGGCCATGACGCGCCTGGGCGTCCAGGACATCGTGTACTCGTCGTCGGCGATGACCTTCGCGCCGGGCAGCAGAGCCGAACCGGGTGACGAGAGCGCGAAATCGCAGGCGGGCCCGGCTGCCTGCCTGCGGGCGATGCGCGCGACCGAAGACCTACTGCAGCGGTACGGCGACGACGGTCGGCTCAGGTCCGTGACGCTCCATCCCACAGTGGTGATGGACGCCGGCGCTACGCAGTCCGATACCTGCTGGTGGCTGATCGAGGGAGCCTCGAGCGGCCGGCTCGCGGGCCGGGCCGGCGGCGTCAACATCGTCCGGGCAACCGACGCCGCCTCGGCCGCCATCAAGGCGCTGGGAAGGGGAAAGCCCTGCGAGGCGTTCCTCCTCGCGGGGGAGAACATCACACTGGGCGATCTGTCGACAGAGATCTGCCGTGCGATGAGAGCGCTGGGGGCGGAATGCGCGGCGACCGTGCCCCGGCAGCCGAAGCCCAGGCATTCGCGGGGCAGGTCGAAGGTACCCGAGGAGCCGCTCGCGCTCATGCTCGCCGAGCCCGGCCTCTATTACACCCCGACGCTGGCTGAGGAAAGGCTTGACCTGCGAGTGTCTCCCGCGGCGGAGACGATCCGCGAGGCCGTGGAGTCGTATGTCTCTTCTCCGAGGGCGGGCAAGCCCTGACGGGGTCATTCTTATCCGTTTGCCGCCAGTATGTTAACATCATCTCACCAGCGCCCTTGCCCGGCGGCCATGGCGGCTGCTTCCCGAAAGGATTACCGCGATGAGCAAGCAACTCAAGACATTACTCGTCGTTGTGCTGGCAATTCTGATGGTCACGTCCGGCGCGCTGTTCGTCATCTCGGTCACTCGACCGAGCGCGGCGTACGACCCTTCCAAGGTCAAGCTCGACGTCAAGCTGCTCACCAGGAACGAGATCCTCACCTGCGCCTACAAGGTCTACGGCGACAACAACCAGAACATGTGGGTCGCCAAGACCATCGTCAAGAACGTCGGAAAGATGCCAGCCCGCAACTTCAAGATATCGTATAAGGTCGGCGACCTGACCGATTGGAACTCGGGTGAGACATACGCCGAGATCCGGCCCGGCCAGACCGTGCGGGACTACTGCTGGCCGCCTCTCGATTCCACCAAGGTCGAGGCGATAACCACCAAGACACCGGTCGAGCTGACAGTCCGATACCAGTACGACGGCCTAAAGGAAGCCCAGGAGGAGTCGGCAAAGCTCTTCCTCCTCGGCAAGAACGACTTCGTCTTCACCAGCCTCAAGGAAGCCGACTGCCTTACCTTCGCCGACACCTTCGACAACTACCGCTTCATCGCGGCGTTCATAACGCCCAACGAAGAGACGACGAAGGCCTTCGCGAACGCGGCGGCCGGCGGCCTTGAGACCCGGGCGAGCGACGAGGATGCCATCGCCGCCTTCGAGAGCGCCTTCGAGGCTCTGAGGTCGCACGGCGTCAGATACATCATGGAGCCGTCGGGATTCTGGACGGGCGGTTTCTCTCAGTACGTCCAGTACCCCAGGGAGACCATCGAGCGCAACTCCGGGACCTGCCTGGACCTGGCCATCACCGTCAGCGCCATGATGGAGGCGGTAGGGGTCAAGTCCTACGTCGCGCTCATCCCCGACCACGCCATCCCGATGATAGAGACGCCCCAGAGCGGCGACACCTACGCGATAGAGGCCACGTTCCTCGACAAGGACTACGCCCTGTCGAAACACGGGGACGCGGTCTCGCCGGACGTGACGGCCTCCGAGTGCATCAGCCTCGCCAAGAAAGAGATCGAGAAAGCGCAGGACGACGGAACGATCGTCTTCATCAACCCGGAGTACTGGTGGAAGGCGGGGGTGATGCCGTCATGGTAAAGGCCAGGAGATACTTTACGGTCATAGCCGCGGCCGCCCTCCTGGCGGTGCTGCTCGCCGCCGGCCTCACGCACGCCGCCGACAAGCCGACCATAACAGAGACCTACAAGGTCACGATCGACGCGGTCGGCGACGGCCGCGTCACCGACACGATCAAGTACTCCAAGACCGATTATCAGGCCGTCAAGAAAGTGCAGAGCAAGAAGAGGGGCTTCCTGACCCGGCGCTTCACCGACGAGGACACCACCGGCGAGCTCGTCGACTTCAAGACCGACATGATGGACACTTCCCACTCGGTGGTCATCACCTACAACAAGCCCGGGATGGCTTACGCCACCAAGGGCGACTTCGTGCTGTACGGGTACTCCTCGAAGCCCAAGCAGAGCTCGGGCGGCAATTTCACCTTCGAGGAGACGTCTACGGTAAACAGCGAGTTCACGCTCTTCACGGACCAGACGTTCAAGACTACGACGGTGATAACGCTCCCTGTCGCGGCGTCCAACGCCCATTACGACTCGACCGAGAAGGCGCTCGCATACACCATGCCGGCGGCCACGGCCGCCTACGGGTTCTGGAGCGACCAGAAAGTACTGTTCTCGATCATCTTCGGGATACTCTTGCTCTCCTTCGCGGGGCTCCTCGTCCTGGTGTACACCCGCAAGCCGGTCGAGGCCTTCGCGCTGCCCGCGCCCGGGCCGGAGCCGCAGCAGGCCGGCCACAAGTTCTGCGAGCAGTGCGGCGCCAAGCTGCAGAGCGGTGAGCGTTTCTGCACGAACTGCGGCTCCAGAGTATAAGTGGGGACAGGTACTTTCCACTTTCTTTTCTACTCCCGTACACCGCAACAGACGGGGACAGGTGCTTTCTACTTCTTTTTCTACCGGATGGTCTCTTCGTCGATCAAAGAACAGAAAAGAAGTAGAAAGTACCTGGATTAATAAGAAGACGGACGCTCCATTAAACTTGGGTTTGCAAG
>DAIQAV010000206.1:0-3508 GCA_036781505.1 Candidatus Anoxymicrobiaceae bacterium
GTCCTCACGCACCCGGCCAATCGCGGCAAAGGAGCCGGCATCCGCACCGGTCTCGACGCAGTCACCGGCGACTTCGTGATAATCCAGGACGCCGACCTGGAGTACGACCCGGCCGACTATCCCAGCCTTCTGGAGCCGATCCTGGCGGGCAGGGCGGACGTGGTATACGGCAGCCGGTTCAAGGGGCGGGTCAGCAACATGGCCCCGGCCAACCTCATGGCCAACAAGCTGCTCGCCTGGGCGGCAAGCATCCTCTTCTTCAAGCGGATCACCGACGAGGCCACCTGCTACAAGCTCTTCAAGACGGACGTGCTGCGGTCGTTCGACCTGGAATGCGAGCGCTTCGAGTTCTGTCCCGAGGCCACGGCGAAGACAGTGCGGGGGCGCTGGCGCCTGGTCGAGGTGCCGATCTCGTACGAGGCCCGCACGGTCGAGGCCGGCAAGAAGATCCGCGCCCGCGACGGACTGGAGGCGATCTGGGCGCTGCTGCGGTACCGCTTCAAGCGCCTCCCCGCAAAATAGGGACAGGCCCCTCTTTTGCATATTGACCCCTGTTTTGCGTGACGAGGAGTGCGCGCCGCCTTGGTAGAAGCACTCTATACCATGAGTTCGGGCCCGCAGGAGATCCATCCGAAACGGCGCACCGGTTTCGCCGAACTTCTAGAAGAAGAGGCGTTTTGTTAGAATTGGGCGATTGAAATCGCCTCAAAGCTCAACAGGAAGCACATGATAGACAGACTCAAGGACCTCTGGCTCCACCGCGAGCTCCTGTTCAACATGACCAGGAAAGAGCTCAAGGTGAAGTACAAGCGCTCCGTGCTCGGCTTCGTCTGGTCGTTCATGACGCCGCTGATCATGCTCGCCGTCTTCAGCCTGGTGTTCTCGATCCTCAGCAGGAACAAGTACATGAGCTGGTTCGTGGTCTACCTCATGGCGGGCCTCTTCCCCTGGCTGTTCTTCGTGAACTCCCTGATGCAGAGCGTCGGCTCGGTCGTCGGAAACCCGGGGCTGGTGAAGAAGGTCTACTTCCCCAGGGAGGTGCTTCCGCTCGGGGCGGTCGGGGCCAACATCTTCCACTTCATCATGCAGATGGTGATCCTGCTGGTGTTCCTCATCGTCATCGGGTGGCACTTCTCGATACTCATCCTGTACCTGCCGCTGGTGATGCTGCTGGAGATTGTTTTAGCCACCGGGCTCTCGCTCTTCATCTCCGCGGCGAACGTCTATCTCCGCGACGTCCAGCACTTCACCGAGGTCGCGACCATGGCGTGGTTCTGGCTGTGCCCGATCGTTTACACGATCGGCACCGTGGCGGGGGTGCTTGGGAGGTACTTCAAGCTTTTCCTCCTCAATCCGATGACCAACATCGTCGAGATATACCAGTACATCATCTACAACCCCCGCGTCTACGCGGCGCAGTCGTACGTCAAGGGGCCGACACGGCAGCCGCCTGTGGTCTACCTGTCTTTCTGGGGGATCACCGGCACGATCGTAGGCTCTATACTGTTGCTGGTGTTCGGGTACTACTATTTCATCAGGAAGGATCGGGGCTTTGCCGAACAGATCTGAGCCGGTGGCCTGAATGGCATCCGAATACGCCGTTGAGATAAAAGACGTCTCCAAGATGTTCAAGCTCTACCACGAGAACGTGCGGAGCCTGAAGGAGAAGGTGCTCTTCTTCAACAAGCGCGGGTACGAGGAGTTCTGGGCGCTTCAGGACATCGACATCCAGGTCGAGCCAGGAGAGACCCTGGGCATCATCGGCGCCAACGGTTCGGGCAAGTCCACTTTGCTAAAGCTGATGACCAGGATCCTCTATCCCACCAAGGGCAAGGTCATCACCAACGGCACGATCGCCGCGCTGCTGGAGCTGGGCGCGGGGTTCCAGCCGGACCTGACCGGGCGCGAGAACGTCTACCTCAACGCCTCAATCCTGGGCTTCTCCAAGAAAGAGGTCGACAAGAGGTTCGACGAGATCGTGGCCTTCGCCGAAATGGAGCGCTTCATCGACAACCACGTGCGCAACTACTCCAGCGGCATGTATATCCGCCTGGGCTTCGCCGTCGCCATCAACGTCGACCCCGACCTGCTCATAATCGACGAGGTGCTGGCGGTGGGCGACGAGGCCTTCCAGCGCAAGTGCCTGGACCGCATCGAGGACATACAGCAGGCCGGCAAGACCATAGTCTTCGTCACCCACAACGTGGAGGTGACCCGGGAGATATGCTCGCGCGTGGTGATGCTCGACCAGGGCCGCATCGTCAGGCAGGGCGCGCCCCGCGACGTGGTCAACTACTACCACCAGTTCATGGAGACCGAGGAGGAGGGCCGCGAGAGAGGCAACCGCGTGATAGAAGTGCTGGGGGTCTCGCTGCTGGACGAGGAGGGCAAGGCCGTTGCCGACTTCCACACCGGCGACGACATGCGCATCCGAGTGGCCTACCGCGCCAACGAGCCCGTCGACGACCCGGTGTTCGGTTTCTCCATCGACGACTACCGCGGCTACACCGCTTACGGCACCAACACGCGCCTCAAGGGCCTGAACCTCGGCACCGTCACCGGCGAGGGATACGTCGACTTCGACCTCAAGGCGCTGCCGATGCTGGACGGCCGCTACCTGGTCAGCGTCGCCATCCACTCGCGCGACGAGCAGACCGAGTACCACTGGCTGGAGAAGCTGTTCCCGTTCGACATGCACTCCGATATAACCGAGGACGTGGGTCTTCTCTTCATACCTTCCGATGTGACCGTACACCCTGCGCCGGAGGGCGCCGATGGACCCTGACGAGGTCGACGCGGAACAGATACTGGCAGACGTGGCCGGCGCGCTGGTCGAGCGCGAGACGGGCCGCAGCCAGTCCTATAGCTCCGAGGTGCGCGAGGTCCAGGACATCACCTACCTCATGCCCGGGGTGTGGCAGAGCATCGTCAACAGCCTCACCTCGCTCGACCAGAGCCTGGCCCCTCACGACGAGTTCGTGGTCGGCGAGCCGGAAGGCGGCGGGCCGTCGCGACGCGTCAAGGACTCCCTCAAAGACCTGGTGCGCAAATCGATCTTCTGGTACGTCAACCCCATCGTGGCCCAACTGCACCGTGTGCAGGCCTCCAGCAGCCGCGCGCTCCACGACATCGCCGACGAGGTCAAGACGATCGACGACCAGCTCGAGGTGATGCAGAGGGAAGACCTGCATGGCAGGCTGCGGGCGCTGGAGACCGAGATGTTCGGCGAGCGCATCGCCCGGCTCGAGCGCGCGTCCAGGAGCGGCCAGGGCCAGCCGCCCGCCGCGCAAGCGGCACAGCCCGGGCAGGCGCCGGCGCCTGTGGCCAACGAGGCGCCGTTCCGCTTCGACTATTTCTGGTTCGAGGGCATCCACAGGGGCGACCGCGACATGATCAAGACCCGCCAGCGCCAGTACCTGGAGTTTTTCGGCGGCTGCTCGAACGTGCTCGACATCGGCTGCGGGCGCGGCGAGTTCGTGGAGCTGCTGGCCGAGAACGGCATAGGCGG
>DAIQAV010000207.1:0-3499 GCA_036781505.1 Candidatus Anoxymicrobiaceae bacterium
TGTAATGGGTCGTGAGGAAGATGGTGATGGCCTCGCGCTTCTTGAGACCCTCGATGTACTCCCAGATGTAGTTGCGCGTCTGGGGGTCGAGACCGATGGTCGGCTCGTCGAGGAAGAGCACTTTGGGGTAGTGGAGGAGGCCGCGCGCTATCTCGAGGCGGCGCTTCATCCCGCCGGAGTACGTCTCGATCCTGTCGTCTGCTCTGTCATCAAGGCTGACCATGTCGAGGACTTCCTCGATGCGCGAGTCCCTGATGTTCCGCGGCACGTGGTAGAGCACTGCGTGGAACTCGAGGTTCTCGCGCGCCGTCAGCCTGTCGTCCAGGCTCGGGTCCTGGAATACCAGCCCTATCGACTCGCGGACCAGGTGCTTGTCCGTCGAGATGTCGAAACCGTTCACGGTTGCCCTGCCCCCGGTCGGCTTCAGAAGCGTGCAGAGCATGCTGATCGTCGTCGTCTTTCCGGCCCCGTTGGGGCCGAGGAACCCGAAGATCTCCCCCTTCTCCACCTCGAAAGACACTGCGTTGACGGCCACGAGCTCGCCGAAGTTCTTCACCAGGCCTTCGACCTTTACGATCGCCTCAGTCATGCTTTTCACCTTTTCTTGCTTTTTTTCTCAGCGGTCGCCGACCACTTGCCGGCGATCCTGCTCAGGCTCTCCATGTTCCTGGCGAGCTCGGAGGTGTCTTCACCGGCGAACACCTCGGCCATGACCTCGCTCTGTGCCTTGCTCAGGTTGTCCAGGAGCCCCTTGCTCTTCCGGGTGAGGACGACGAGCGTGACCCGGTGGTCTTCGGGGTCTTTCTCTTTCTTGAGCAGCCCCTTGGCGCAAAGCCCGTCTATCATCCTGCTCGCTGTCGGCGCGGCGATCATCAGCGAGTTGGAAAGCTCCGTTACCGTGGTCCTGTCACGGTGCTTCACCATCTTCAGCAGGTGGAACTGCGGCCAGGTCA
The DNA here is from genome assembly GCA_036781505.1 of Candidatus Anoxymicrobiaceae bacterium. Taxonomy (GTDB): domain Bacteria; phylum Actinomycetota; class Geothermincolia; order Fen-727; family Anoxymicrobiaceae; genus FEN-680. The sequence continues at coordinate 954 of DAIQAV010000207.1, forward strand.
CATCGTAGGCCTCGAGCTCTCGGCGGAAGATCGCGCGAGTGCCGCGCATTATGGTCCCGATGAAGAGGAGGAACTCCTCGGCGAGCCGGGAGCGTTCGTCTCCGCTCACTCGCCCTCCACAGACATAATTAGCATAGCTAAATAATATATTGTCATGGGCTGTCTTTGTCAATGATGGACCCAAGCCGGACTCAGCGGACGTTGTTTGACCCTCGGGCGCGCCGGGTTTAAGGTTGAAACGGGCGCGGGCAGGAACTGCCGCGCGCCCCGTCGCGTCAAATCGGTTGTATCTCTGACGGGAAGAAGCCGATGAAACAATGCCCTGATTGCGAGACCAAAAACCACAGGACCAACCTGTTCTGTGCCACCTGCGGGCACAGCTTCATCGACGAGAAAGGGCCCGAGCCAAAGCACTCCCACATCAACAACGGCCGGGAGGTTCCCGGCGTCGACCGCCCCCATCTTTTTGTGCCGATCGTCTTCATGGTCGTCATCCTAGGGCTCGCCGCCGGCCTTTGCGCCTTTCTGATCTCCAGGAGCATCGGGCTCGCAGACCTGGTGTCGGTGCAGAGCGGGACCCGTTGGAAGTGCACCAACTGCGGCAGGATATACAAAGAGCGGGTGGTCAAGGTCAAGGTCAAGAAATCCGAGCAGTATGACTACAGCGTAGAGACGCTCCCGGGCCTGTGCTTCACTTGCAAGTACGGCAATCTCGTCGGCGGATACCAGGACCTGGTCGAGGAGCTCTACAAGAAGAAATACTACCAGGGCTACTCGATGGATATTCCAGACACCGCCGCCTCGTTCATCGCCGGCACCACGTCCCTGTTCCCCGCCGCCGGACCTCCCGCGGGGGTCCTGGAGGTCGACCCGCAGCAGGTCGAGCGCAAGTTCGACCAGTATCTGGGCAAGCTCATAGTGGTGAAAGGCAAGGTGCTCGCATCAAAGCCTGTGGTGACCGCGAACGGGACCCGGGCGACGTATATCGGTCTGCAGACCGCGGCGCCCAAGGGTCGCGCGCAGTCCGAGTTCTTTATCATCTACAAAGGGCCGGGGCGGTTCGCCAGGGACTCGACCGTCAAGGCTTACATCCTCCCCGTCGACCTGGTGCCGTACAACACCGGCGCTCGGCAGGCCAAGGCGGTGCTGAGCATCGGGATGTACGTGCAGGACCAGCCCAGGGTTCCCGCCTCCACCACGCCGGCGCAGTGAACCGTCGATGAAGTGCGGCGGCGCCGGCTACTTTTCCGGGCCGACCACCTGCTCGAGCACACCTTCCAGGATCCGGACCCCACTCTGCCACGAGAAATGCTCGACCATCAACTCCCGCGCCTCCGACGCGATGCTCTGGTGAAGCGAGGCGTCCTTCAGCAGGCGGAGCACGCCGCGCGCAAGCTCGGGCGCGGTCTCGGCCAGGAGGATGTTCTTGCCGTCTGAGGCGGGCAGGCCCTCTGCCCCCAGCGCGGTCGAGACGACCGGCACCCCGCACGCCATGGCCTCCAGCACCTTGCCCCTGAAGCCGCCGCCCATCCGCACCGGGCAGACGAACACGTCCGGGCGGGCGAAGTAAGGCCTCACCGAGTCGACCTCTCCCGTGATCTCGATCGAGGGGTCCTGCCTGGCGAGCTCGAGCATGTCCGGCGTCGGGCCCCGCCCCACCACCAGGAACCGCGCGTCCGGGAACTCCTTCTTCACCAGGGGCCAGGCCTCGCGGGCGAAGAACACCATCGCGTCGCGGTTGGGGTCGTGAGGAAAGTTTCCCAGGAACATCACGGTCGGTGGGTGCTCCGCCTTCTCGTCGCCCGGCGTGAAGCTATCGACGTCGACGCCGTGAGGCACCACCGCGATGTCCAGGTCTTTCCGCACGGCCAGCAGCTCGTCGCGGCCCTCGGGGGTCAGCGTCAGCACCTTGTCCGCGTCGGCGTACATGTCGAACTCGAACTTCTTGAGCCCCTTGAGCTGCATCAGCGCGGAGAGGCCCTCGCGGGACATGCCCTGGAACTGCAGCACCTTCTTGCGCGCCAGGTAGTAGCACTCGTGCACGGACATCACCCTCTTGACGCCGGCCAGATCGGGGTTCCCGTAGAGGTACTGGGCGACCATGGAGTATTCGGAGATCGCCACGTCGTAGGAGAACGAGCCGACCATCAGGCCGAGCTCCTGATACATCTGCTTCGAGTAGTTGAGCATGAAGTAAGGCGGCACCGGCCCCCCGCAGAAGTCCCAGGCGCGCCGCGCCGCGCTCCTGGGCGCCGCCGGAGGTATCAGGCGCAGCTCCTTGCAGTACATCGCGAGCGAGTCGACCTGCTCTTCGGTCGGCTGGTGAGGGGCGAACGCGATGCACGACACGGTGTGATTGGCGGACAGGTACTTGATCCGGTTGTAGATGATGATCGGCCCCCCAATCACGTGGCTGTGGGGGAACTCCTTGACCACGAAAAGGATGTTCATTCATCCGCCTTTCTGGAAAGGCCGCCGCGGCGACCCCTTTGAACACCTCGGGACGTTAAAGAGTCTATAGATAACGGGGACGGATGTCAGATGAG
>DAIQAV010000208.1:0-3463 GCA_036781505.1 Candidatus Anoxymicrobiaceae bacterium
GTGCTCCATGTAGTTCAGCACGCCCTGCACCGAGAGGGGCTGGTCATCGTAGACCTCGGTCATGAAGTAGGGGTTGAAGCGCCAGAAGTCGATGAGCTCGCACGCCGAATCTATCTCGGCCTGGTGCGCTGTCTTGCTCATGCACAGCATGGTGGCGGCGTTGACCGTCTGCCGGTACTTGCCCGCCAGCAGCTCCGCGGCCTTCAGCAGGACCGTCGCGCGCGACGACCACTGCATCGCGCTCCAGGCGATCTTGGCCTCGTTTGCGGCGTCGATGGCCATCTCCGCCTCTTTGGGTCCGGCCCTGTGGTAGCTGCCCAGGTACTGTTCGTGATCGTGCGGGGCGGTCATCCTCACCAGGTCGCCGGACTCGCAGTCCCTGCCGCCGATCATGCACGGCACCTCGACCGGATTCGCCAGCATATCCTCGAGCGTGGCCTTCAGCTCGGCGCGCTCCTTTGTCCCGGGCGCGTACGAGAGCACGGGCTCGTTCTCGGGCTTTGGAATGTGAAAGATTCCGTTGAACATCTAGTCCTCCTCTAGCCTGCGATGAGTTCAATAGGCGTTGACACAACTCGAATATGATAACTCAAAGCGGGGTTGGAGACATGTTGGCGGCGGCCGCCCGCCGGGATGATGCAAACAAAAAACGCAAAATGGAGACAGTCCCCTTTTTGCGTTTCAGCGCTGAAGCGCTACTGACCCTGCTCGAACTCCTCCTCGATGGCGAGGTCCAGGGTCTTGTCGATGAGAGAGTCGGACTCGTGCGCTTTCTGAGTCACAATCTTCTCGAGCGCCGGCACGACCCAGGTGTCGAACTGGACCCCTGCATAGCCGGTGATCTCGTCCAGCGCCTCCAGCGGGCTGCACCCGTCGCGGAAAGGACGCTCGGACGTGATCGATACGTAGGCGTCGGTGACCATGAGGATTCGCGCCAGCAGCGGGATGGCCACTCCGGAGAGGCCGTCGGGATATCCCCAGCCGTTGTACCACTCGTGGTGGTGTCGCACGGCCAGCACGATCGGGCGGGAGAAACCGAGCTCCTCGAGCTTCTTGGCGCCGAGCACCGGGTGGCGCTCGACCGCGCGCCTGATGTCGGCGTTCTGCATGTAGTCGAGGCCGGACTCGGTGCAGTCCGAGACCAGCGCGTGGATCGACTCATCGATCATGCCGATGTCCATCAGGTAGGCGCAGGTGCGGAGCTGCTCCAGCGCCTCGCGACTGAGGTCGAGCTCCTCGCCCATCGCGGACGCCTCGAAAGAGACTCTCTGCCAGTGGCCCTTCATATAGGGATACATGGCCTCCAGACGCCGCTGTACGGCCCCCATCACCACGGTATCGTTCCTCCTCCGGCGCCCCTGGACCCCGGGCCCGATGAACGTTATCTCCGCGCTCTCTTCCTCATCAATCATGCAATCTCCCCTGACTGCCTGTTATTCTACGTATTCGGCAAATCTTCCTCGTGACTGTACCCCGCCGCCGGTGGCTTCTCCTTCGCCGCGAAGGCAAGGCTGATCAGAAGGAGCGAGGCTCCCACTATCAGCATAACAAACAAAACCTGCGGGAGTGTACGATGATACAGCATGATTCCCACTATCTCCGCGACCGCTCCGACCGCGTAAACGGCGATGAAAGCCTTCCTCTCGAGCGCCAGGTGATAGAACGCGAGCAGCTTGATCAAGGCGAATATCGCCATCACCAGGCCGAAGAGGACCACGAAGTTGATGCCGCCCGGCGCCGCGATCCCGGTGACGATCTTCGCGTCCTTGCCGGCGAAGAAGGTCGCGGTGAATCCCGGGAAGAGGGCGTAGAAGGCCACCACGACGCCCACCAGCCCTCCGGCGGCCGCAAGGCTGAACCAGAGAACGCGACCGGTCGGCTCGCCGCGCTCCCGCATCGCGCTGACCCTGGGGAACATCACCAGGGTGACGCCTTCGGGGAAGAACAGGACCGCCTTGCCCGCGAGCGCCGCCTTGGAGTAGACGTCGGCGACGACCGCCCCCTTCAACGCCTTCACTATGACCACGTCGATCTGCGTCATGAAGATGACCAGGAACACCGCCAGCGCGACCGGCACGATCGCCCACAGGGCGGTGGAGGGATGGAAGCTCTCGTCGGGCTCCGCCTTGCCCAGGAACAGATCCCGGTAGAAGTAGAGGATTATGGTGGTCACCACCAGGCCGGCCAGCGTCGCGGCGGCCAGGGCCCCATAGACGCCGAAGCCCGCCTTGACCAGGACGTAACCGAAGACGATGCGCAGGGAAGCCACGGAGATCGCGGCGAGCCCCAACGCCAGGAACCTCTGCTCGCCTTGCAGGATGCCGTTCGGCAGTGTGAGGTAAAGCGTGATGGCGACCGACGCCCCCAGCAGCACCACGAAGGCCGGGGAGCTCAGGTGCAGGACGTCCGCCAGAGGCCACGCCACGGCCACGCTGACCAGAAGGATGACGACCCCGAGCCCCAGCAGCCACCAGGAGAATTTCTTCAACAGCAAACGCACCTTATTGCGCTCGCCCAGGACCTCGTACTCAGCGATGTACTTGGTGATGACCGTCTGGAACGACAGCGCGCCCAGGGTGACGATCAGGAAGATCGAGTTGAGCGAGTTGAACGAGGAGAAAGCCCCGCGCGCGTTCAGCATGTGGGACATCAGGACGCTGAAGAGGTAGTTGAGCGCGCTCGCGAGCGTGACCGCCACCATCATCACGCCGAAAGCGCCGATGAGGGTCTCTCGCAAAACGGCCACTCGGGCCGTCAGACCTGTTTTTTCCACCGAATCCAGGGGCTTTTCGCCGGGCTCCTGCAAGAGGACTCCTTTACGTCAGAATCGTCCCCAATGGTAACACGAAGCCCGGGGCCGGCAGTCTCTCTGGCGTGCGGGGGCTCAGAACCAGCCCTCGGCTCTCATCACTTCCGCTGCGATCCTGCCCCCTGGCGGGTCTATCCTGGCGACGCCGATGCCGCAGCCCTCACCAACGGCTTCGTCCAGCTCCGCGACGTCCTTGTTGGTGAAGCCCGGGCACAACAGGATCGACTTCACTTCGTCTTCCTCGACGAGTTTCTTCGCTACCGCCAGGGCCTCTCCCTGGTTACTCACCACCACCGTGAAGAGCTTGTACTTGCCGGTATCGATCACCGATTGGTGACGGGCCGGGTCCGCGTCCGGCGCATGCGCGATAAATGCCGCGTTGAAAGCCATTGTCTTCCTCCGTATCGCTTATGGAGCAGCTTCTGCTGACATGATAGTACCGCGCACGCGGCGGTGAAGCCATGAGAAACCCGCGAATCACCAGCAACGACGGGCGACCGGGCGACACCCTCGGAGGAATGGCTTTGTTATGCCATCCGATGCCCCATTTCCGCTATACTATTCTCCCGTGGGCCGTTAGCTCAGTTGGTAGAGCACCGGACTTTTAATCCGGGTGTCATAGGTTCGATCCCTATACGGCCCACCAACCCTTTC
>DAIQAV010000209.1:0-2126 GCA_036781505.1 Candidatus Anoxymicrobiaceae bacterium
CGGTTGAACGCCAGCCACGAGAATTCGAGTTTCGACAGGTCGAACGACGCCCCCTTGATGTCGTAGCCGCCGTTCTTGAACGTGACCGTGGCCTGCGACCCCTGCTCCACCCTGAACGGCTGGCCCGAGCCGGGCCAGAAGACTTCCACGGTGCCCTCGAACACGGGAGCGTTCAGCCCTTTACCCGCGGCCTCGACGTCGAAGGCAGTGCCGACCGCCCTCACTTCGACTTCCCCGTGCTGGACGGAGTAGTTCATGCCCTTGACCACGCGGTTGTAGACTTTGCCGGTCTTCTCCAGGAGGGCGACGGTCTGCTCGCTGTAGCCGGCCACCTTGACCTCGGTGCCCGCTTCCAGCCGGGCTACGTTCTTGTTCTTGAAATTGAGCGCAGCGCGAGACCCGCCGTCGACTTTCACCGTATCCTGCTCGTGCACGTCGCGGCTGCCGGTGACGCAGGCCCCTGATAGACTTCAGCGCTTTCTCGAACACCTGAGAGGTCAGGTCCTCGGCCAGCTCTTTGTTCATCTTCTTCAGGTTCCATAGATCACAGACGCTCGAAGGTCGGAAATGCTTACAGGTTTATTCTCTGTTTCCTGTCCAAAAAGGTAAAGACCAAGGGGGGAGGGCGGGGTTGTGTGGTGCTCTCTGATCTCAGAGGAAGAGAAAGGTGAAGAGGACCGCCAGTTCGGACAGCTCCATGCATGCGCCGAGTATGTCGCCAGTGAGCCCGCCGATCTTCCAGCGCGAGTACATCGCGAGCAAGAGACCGAGCACAAGGCCGCAGCTTGCGTAAAGGGCTCTGATCCCGAAGAATGCGCCCAGTGGCGCGAAGGCGAGCACCGCGGCGACCGCCACCTCGAGCCACCCCGTGCTGTTGATGATGGCGCTTCCCAGGCCTTCGTCGCGGGCGGCCCCGAAGAGCCCCGCGAACAGGCAAAGGCCGAACCTCCCGACGACGCAGGCGCAGAGCACCGCCACGCGCCCGGTGTTGAAAGAAAGGCTCGAAAGAAAGGCGAACTTGCCGAGCAGCAGCAGGCCGATAGCCAGGACCCCGAACGCCCCGGTGTGTGAATCGTCCAGTATGCGCAGGACGCGGTCCTTGCTGCCGCTCGCGATGAAGGCATCGGCGGTGTCCGCCAGGCCGTCCACGTGCAGTCCCCTGCTCGCGAGCTCCCAGGCCGCCACCACGAGGAACGCACGCGCCAGCACAGGGAGGCTCGCGGCGGCGGTTATTATCCCGAAAAGGGTGCCCCCGATGATCCAGCCCGCGAGCGGGAAGAAAGCGGAGCTGCGGTTGACCTCCCTTTTCCCGGGTACGGGCAGGATGGTCAGGAAGCTCAGTGCTGCCGCGAGCCTCTCCAGGGTCTTCTTCACATCAGGCCCCTCCCGATTCCCAGACATCGACCAACACCCCGACCAGCACTTCGTTTTCAGCACGACTCCGAACAGCGAGCCTTATGAACTTCTCCGAAAGCCCGGAGAAGCTCGAGGCATCGCGCACCAGGAACCCGTGCTTCAGCAACCTGGAGGCCAGCTCGGGAGCATCGGGTCCGCCACGCGAGAGCCCGACGAGAAGGAAGTTAGCGCATGACGGATAGACCTTGACCAGTCCCGTCTCCTCAAGGAGAGCGGCGAAGCGCTCTCTCTCCGCCGCGATGCGCCCGGGCATGCCGGTGATATACTCCGAGTCCTCCAACGCGGCCAGTATGGCTTTCTCCGCGAACCTGTTCAGGCTCCACGGCGGCGTACGCTCTTCCATCCGGAGGATGTCCGCACCCGGGGCGACCATGTATCCGGCCCGCAGGCCTGCCAGGCTGAAGAACTTGGTCAGGCTCCGGGACACCCACAGGTTCTCGCTGATGTCAGAGAGGCAGCTCAGCTCGTGCTGGCCGCTGCAGAAGTCCATGAACGCCTCGTCGACAAGCATCAGCGCTCCCGGACCGAGGGCGCCGGTGAGCTCGAGGATCTCGACGCGGGTGAACAGCCTCCCGGTCGGGCTGTTCGGGTTGGACACGAACACGATGTCAGCCGCTGAAGCCTGCTCCTTTGCCCTCTCGATGTCCAGCGCGAAACCGGCCTCCACTTCGAGGAAGTTCTCTTCCACCACCGCGCCCGCCGCCCGCGCG
>DAIQAV010000209.1:2136-3356 GCA_036781505.1 Candidatus Anoxymicrobiaceae bacterium
AACTCGTACTCGCAGAAACCGGGGGAGAGTACGAGCGCGCGCTCGGGCCGCCGCGCGTAGCAGAGCCAGTAGAGGATCTCTACCGAGCCGTTCGCAAGCATGATCTCGTCGGGGCGCCTCCCCGTATAGAATGCAAGCGCCTCCCGCACGGCCGGGTACCCCGGGTCGGGATAGGAGGATATGGCCTCTTCCGGTGCGGCCCGAAGCAACTCCACCACGGACTGAGGGGGACCGAAGCTGTTGACGTTCGAGCTGAAGTCTACGACACCCTCGGGGTGCGCCGATGTCCTGGACCCGTGGACCCTTTTCATCTCGACCGCCTTATCGTTATTGCACGCACAAACGCAAGTGTAACCAGCGCCAGCCCGCAGGTCACGGTTGAAAGCCGCACCGCCTCACCGATCGACGCGGGTTTGACCGCCTCGAGCGGGTCGCCGAGTTCGGCGCAGAGGACTTCCCGTCCCCCGTAGCGGTTCACACCCCCGAGCCTCACTCCGAGGAGCCCCGCCATGGCGGCTTCCGGCCAGCCGGCGTTCGGGCTCCTGTGCCCGGGTGCGTCGCGGCGCATGACGCCGAGAGCCCGCACCGCGTCTCTATGAAGAACCACGCCGGCCGCCAGCATCGCAATCGCCGTCAACCTTGCCGGGACCAGGTTGAGCAGGTCATCGAGCTTCGCGGACGCTGTCCCGAACGTCTTGTAGCGCTCATTGTCGTATCCCACCATCGAGTCAAGGGTGTTCACGGTCCTGTACAGGGCGGCGCCGGCAGGCCCCCAGAGCGCGGCGTAGAAGAGCGGGGCGATCACCCCGTCGGAGGTGTTCTCCGCGACAGATTCCACAGTCGCGCGCGCGGCTTCCTCTTCCGTCAGGTCATCGAGGTCCCGCCCGACGAGCGCCAGCAACTGCGAACGGGCATCAATCAGGCGGCCTGCGTCCAGAAGCGCCCGGATGTCCAGCGCGGTCCGCGTAAGTGTCCTGAACGAGACTGTCGTGTAGATAACGAGGGCGCCGGCAATGAGACGCGCTCGATGGCCCGCCAGCCGCGATGAGGCAAGGAACAGGGCCACGCACGCGAGCGATATGGCTACCGCCCCGACGGCGAGAGCGACGCCGCCGGCCAACCCGCCGTCAAGCCTGTAGGTGACGGTCTCGAGCCACGAGATCGCCCTTCCCAGCCACCAGACCGGGTGCAACCGGTCGGGAGGGTCACCCGACAGGACA
>DAIQAV010000210.1:0-3290 GCA_036781505.1 Candidatus Anoxymicrobiaceae bacterium
CGAGTACACCTACTCCATCATGGAGCGGTTCAAGATAGCGGCCCTGAGGCAGGACGACAGCATGACCCAGATGCCGCTGCTGGCGGACGTCGGGCCGGAGTCGTGGAAGGCCAAGGAGGCCAAGGCCCCGGCGTCGGACGAGCCGCAGTGGGGCGACGAGATGAAGAGGGGAGTCTTTTGGGAGATCCTGACCGCGACCAGCCTGGTGATAGCGGGCGCGGACGTGTTGATCATGAGGCACCCCGAAGCGATAAAGACGGTTCGGAAGGTAATAGACAGCTTGAAGGGTTAGGGCCGTCGAGGCCCTCGAGCTCAAGAAGAACGAGGAGTTGAGGACAGTTGGCAGATTTTGAAGAGAAAAGCATATGCGAAGCCACCATTGAGGTGCTCAAGAAGGACGCGGGCGAGCACTCGACCGCGTTCAGCAGGGCTGACAGCCTCAAGGAATGCACCATCGGCGCGAGCGGGATCTGCTGCAAGAACTGCGCGATGGGCCCCTGCAGGCTGACTCCCCCCAAGAAAGAGGGCGATCCGGAGAAGCGCGGCATATGCGGAGCGACCCCCGAGGTCGTCGCGGCCCGCAACTTCGTGCGCATGATCGCCGGCGGCTCCGCCGCCCACTCCGACCACGCAAGGGCCGTGGCCCACACCATGATCCTCGCCGCGAAGGGCGAGGCGGAGGGCTACGAGGTCAAGGATCGGATAAAGCTTCTCGAGGTCGCCGCCGACCTTGGTATCGAGGTAGGCGACCGGCCGGTAGAGGAGATAGCCCTCGACGTCGGCGAGAAGTGCATGGCGATGTTCGGCCAGCAGGAAGGCGAGCTGGAGTTCGGCCACAGGGCGCCCGAGAAGCGCCAGGCGATCTGGCGCAAGCTGGGCATATTCCCCCGCGGCATCGACAGAGAAGTCGTCGAAGCGATGCACCGCACTTCCATCGGCGTCGACCAGGACATGGAGAACCTGCTCCTGCAAGGCTCGCGCTGCGCGCTGGCCGACGGCTGGGGCGGCTCCATGATAGGGACCGAGCTGCAGGACATAATGTTCGGCACCCCCACCCCGCTCAAGGCGAAGATAAACCTGGGGGTCCTGGAAGAAGACCAGGTCAACATCATCGTCCACGGCCACGAGCCGCTCCTTTCGGAGATGATCCTCCTCGCCGCCCAGAGCGAGGACATGCTAAAGAAGGCCGAAGCCAAGGGCGCCAAGGGGATCAACATAGCGGGCATCTGCTGCACGGCGAACGAGATCCTCTCGCGGCACGGAATCCCCATCGCGGGCAACGTGCTGCAGCAGGAAGTGGCAATACTGACGGGTGCGATCGACGCCATGGTGGTGGACGTGCAGTGCGTCTACCAGGCCATCGGCGAGCTGGCCACCTGCTTCCACACCAAGATCATCACCACCAGCTCCAAGGGCAAGATGCCCCTGGCCGAGCACGTTGAGTTCCACGAGGAGACCGGTCTTTCAACGGCAAAGAAGATCGTGGAAATGGCGATTGACAACTTCCCCAACAGGGGAAAGGTCGACATACCCAAGGCGACCAGCGAGTTCACCGCCGGATATGACCACGAGTACATCAACTACATGCTCGGCGGCCACTTCCGCTCCTCCTACCGGCCCCTCAACGACGGCGTCATCGACGGCCGCATCAGGGGCGTCGTAGGCGTTGTCGGATGCTCCAACCCCAGGGTGGTGCACGACAGCATCACGGTGCGGGTCGTCGGCGAGCTCGTGGCCAACGGCTGCCTGGTCGTCATGACAGGCTGCGCGGCCCAGGCGGTCGCCAAGACCGGCCTGATGACTCCGGAGATAGCCTACAAGGAAGGTATGATGCCGCAGGGCCTGCGCGAGATCTGCGAGGCCGTGGGCATACCGCCGGTCCTGCACGCCGGCTCCTGCGTCGACAACAGCCGCATCCTGGTCGCCCTCACGGCGATGGCCAAGGAAGGCGGCTTGGGTGACGACATATCGGACCTGCCGGCGATCGGCTGCGCTCCCGAGTGGATGAGCGAGAAGGCCATCGCGATCGGCCAGTACTTCGTGGCATCGGGCGCCAGCGTCATATTCGGCGCCAGGTGGCCCACCACCGGAAGCAAGACCCTGACTGATTACCTGTTCGAGGGCTACCAGGAGATCTACGGGAACACCTGGGGCTTCGAGCCGGACCCGGACAAGATGGTCGGGGCTCTGCTCAACAAGATAGATACCAAGCGCGAGGCCCTGGGGATCCTGGGCAAGCGCGAGAGAGTACTGTACGACATGGCGATGAGGCGAGAACTGTCTATCGAGTAGAGGCCTCTGCTGGGCACTCCGACCGATACAAGGAGGATTTTGGATGTCGAAGATAATCGCAAGTGCCGCAATCAGAGGGGCGCATGCTATCCACGACCGGGTGGCGGCGCGAATCGATGAGGCCCTACAGAAACACGGAGAGAGCCAGGAAGTGGCTTTCCCCAACACCGCATACTACCTGCCGATCATCTACGCGATGACCGGTGAGAAGGTTGAGAACCTCGGTGATTTCGCCAAAGTCATGAAGATCGCCGAGGACCTGATTCCGCCAGTGCCTGCCGAGCACATGTGGACCCCGTACCTGGGGCCGACGCTCGATGCCGGCATGGCCACGCTCTTCATGGAGGAGCTGGAGGAAGCGATCAAATACATCGACGGGCCCAACCCGGTCGACGGCATATGGCTCGGCGCCGCGGATGACGTGATCATGCGCGAGCGCGGGGTCGAGTTCGTCGACGGCTCGGCCCCCGGGTTCTGCGCGCTGGCCGGTTCGGCGCCCGACCCGCAGACAGCCGAGAACATAGTCAAGGAGCTCCAGCAGAAGAACCTCTACGTCTGGACCAGCGGCAACTTCAACGGCACCACCGTTGCGGAGCAGCTCGACAGCATCGGGGTCCAACTGGGGTGGGAGACCCGCATCGTGCCTTACGGGCACGAGATCGGCTCGGCGGTCTACTCGCTGGGCTTCGCGGCCCGCGCGGCGATGAGCTTCGGCGGGGCGCAACCCGGCGACTTCCGCAAGGTGCTCCTGTACAACAAGAACAGGATCTTCGCCTTCGTCATGGCGCTGGGAGAGGTCACGGACGAGTGGTACGCCAACGCCGCCGGCGCGATCAACTACGGGTTCCCGACCATCGCGGACACCCTGATCCCGGAGATCCTGCCGACTGGCGTGTGCACCTACGAGCACGTCGTCTCCAACATCCCGCACGACCAGATCGTCCAGAAGGCGGTCGAGGTCCGCGGCCTGAAGATCCAGATCACCAAGGTCCCCATAC
>DAIQAV010000211.1:0-3194 GCA_036781505.1 Candidatus Anoxymicrobiaceae bacterium
GATCTGCGAGCACACGCCGCACCCGTTGCACCTCTCGTGGTCGATGAACAGGCGGCCGGTGGTCGCGTACTCGTCGTTGTCGTAGGTCGGGACGCTCAACCTTTCAAGGAAGCTAAACTGTGACATCGTCCTCCCCCTGCCGCACCTTGCGCATCGCGCCGTCCTCATACCAGTCGACGTCCATCACCTCGCGCTCGATCATCCCCTGGGGGTTGCCGACCGGGTAACCCAGGCAGATGCCCTCGCAGATCCTGTACGGGAACTCGATACCCAGCCGCTTGCGCCACTTGAGGCCGTACTTGAGCAGCTCCACGAACCCGACCCAGCAGGTCCCCAGCCCCATGCTCTGCGCCGCAAGGACGATGTTCTCGCCGCAGCACCCGACGTCCACCTGGGGCCGGCTCACGCCGCGGCGGTCCTCCAGCAGCAGGATCAGGGTGGGCGCCCCGTGGAAAGCGCGCAGCTTGCCCTCGGCTATGAGAGTGATGGCGCCGAAAGGTATCGGGTGCAGCTGGTTGCGCTTGATGCGGATGAAGACCTGCGCCATCAGCCAGGTGACGCTGCGCCCCAGCGGGCTGGTCCTCCAGTCGAGAAAGAACTTGAACACCTTGCACAGGCGCACCACGTCCCTCTCCATCTCGTCGAGCATCGCGCGGTCGCGGATGACGATGAACTTCCACGGCTGGGCGTTCCCCGCCGATGGGGCGAACCGGCCCGCCTCCAGGATGCGGCGCACCACGTTCTCCGGGACCTGCCGGTCCTTGTACTTGCGGACGCTCCTGCGCTCGAGTATGACGCGCTCGACGGGGTTCCAGTCAGCCCCGGCGGCGTTTTCGGTCTCACCGGCGACGACAGCGGTCTCGTCCATGCCGCGCACCTGCCTTCCTTGTCCGGCCCTTTCTCAATACAGCGGCTCGCCGGCCAGGTAACTCTCCATCAGCTTCAGCTCGCGTATCGGGGCCAGGCCCATCAGCGAGCGGATCTGCCCGGCGTCCCTGAAGCGTTTCTCCTGCCCGTAATCTTCCATGTAGCCGTTGCCACCCAGCACCTGGATGCCGTCCCTGGTCAGTTCCACCGAGGCCTCGCCCGCGAACAGCGCGGCGACGCGAGAGCCCATCTCCCAGCCCGGCTCGTTGTCCTCGGCGCTGCGGCAGAGCTCGGCGACGATCATGTCCGCGGCCTTCAGCTTCACGGCCATCCGCGCCAGCATCCTGCGCACCTCGGACCAGTTGACGATCTCGCGGCCCCCCTGCTGCCTCTCCTTCGCGTAGGCCACAGCCTCCTCGAACGCGCCCTTCATCACGCCCAGTGACATCGCCGCGCAGGCCGCGTTCATGCGGCCCTCGACGCGCCGGAGGTACTCCGCGCCCTGTCCCTCGTCCCCCATCAGCAGGCCGGACGCGCCATCCAGCGTGATGTCGACGGCGGGGCAGGCGTGCAGCCCCAGGCTCTGCACGGGCTCGCTGATGCCGATCCCCGCGCCCGCGAGGTCCACCGTGAAGAACGAGAAGTCGTCGCCGGTCCTCACCGGCAGCACCACGCTGTCCGCTATCCCGCCGAGCACGACATAGTCGGCCTTTCCCGAGAGTGCATACGACTCCTCCGCCGCGGGTTCCGCGGTTATGCCGGCACAGTCAGCCGGGTCCGACTGGGAGGGAAAGGCGAAAAGCGAGCCGCCCAGTTCGCTCACCTTGCCGGTGAGCTCCTTGAGCCGGAGGAAGCCCCGGGCGCGGTAGACGATCTCCTTTGCCAGCGTGTCCGTGAAGACCACGCCGGCCAGGCTGGCGTCGACCCGGCTCAGGCTCTCCAGCAGCAGGCACAGCTCGGTCGTCCCCATCTCCGAGCCGTCAAGCTCCTCGGGCATCGTGACCGAGAAGAACCCCACGGCGCGCGCCTTCGCGAGCACGTCGGAGAACAGCGGGCCGAACGGGAACCGGTCGTTCTCCTGCCGGCTGTCGAGCAGCTCTTTGGAGGCGAAGTCGAGCACGGTCTGCTCGAACATCGCGAGCTCGGGGTCCATGCCGCACTTCATCGTATTACCTCCCGGTTAGTCCTCGAAGACCTTAGCCTCCGGCGCGGAGCGCCCGATCATGCACTTGAACAGGTTGAGCCTGTTCAGCTGGTTGGTCCCCTCATAGATCTGCAGGAGCTTGGAGTCCCTCAGGTGCTTCTCCGCCACCTGGTCCGTGCGCACGCCCGCGCCCCCCATCAGCTCGAGGGCGAGCTCGCTGTTCCTCTCGCCCGCATCGGTCGCGCTGAACTTGGACAGCGACGCCCAGCCGGAGGTGCGCTCGTACTCGGCCTCCTTCTGCCAGTCGAAGTAGATCTTGCGGAAGAGCCAGGTCACGAAGTCGAGGTCCACCAGCGGCTCCAGAAAGGCGTCGACCAACGACTGCGGCGCGTACTTCATGAAGTAGAAGATGGGCTTGTAGTGCAGCACCTTGAACAGGCCGTACATGCCGTTGGCGTAGTTGGTCTCGATGTAGGAGAGCCTCGCCAGCGCCACGTTCTTGTACATCTCGGCCAGCGCGCATTGCGCCCACTCGTGGTTGATGAGCAGCTTGCCCTCGACTTCGGTCTCGCGGGCGAAGCGCAGGGCCTCCTCGTATGCGCCCCTGGCCACCCCGGTGCCGAACGCGCCCACGCCGGCGCGCGACGCCGACAGCACGTAGTCGAGCACCTGCATGGTTATCTTCGCCATCGGCCTCGCGTAGCGCGCCGCCTGCTGCGCGTCGAAGCAGACCAGCTCGTCGGGCACGAAGCAGTCCTCGAATATCAGCTCGCTCGCCGGGCAGCCTTTTTGCCCCATCTTGTGCTCCTGCCTCCCGAACGAGAACCCGTCCATGTCCGTCCTGATCGCCATCATCACCATCGTGTCGGCGGGGTTGTCGAGGTCGGAGTAGCCGATGGTGATGTGCCAGGTCGAGAGGTGCCCGTTGGAGATGAATATCTTGCGCCCGTTCACCCTGTAGCCGCCGGGTACCCTCTCCGCGTGGCAGGTCACCTTCGCCCGCGAGATCAACTCCAGCTCTTCCGTGTCGGTGCCGGCGCCGGGCTCGGTGATCGCCAGGGAGACCAGGCAGGGCTTGCCGCTCTTCTCCCCGGCCGCCACGTCGCGCATTATCTTGTTCATCAGCCGCGTGTTCCACGACCCGCAAAGTGTGGCGATCCCCAGGTAGTGGACGCCCACCAGG
>DAIQAV010000212.1:0-2333 GCA_036781505.1 Candidatus Anoxymicrobiaceae bacterium
CGGAACCTGCCCTGGATCTCCAGGTACTCCTTGACCGGCTTCTTCTTGACCTTGCCCTCTATCATGCGCTTGGTCGCCGCGGTGAATCGCGTCTCGCCCTCCTCGTGCTCATACAGCAGCCACATCCCGCTCTGCACCGCCATGCGGCTGACCTCGATCATCTGGCTGGAGGGGAACTTCCACCCGGGCGGGCACGGGGCCATCAGTTCTATGTACTTGGTGCCCCTGATGCTCGCGGCCTTCTGTATCTTCTGGTAGAAGTCGAGCGGGTAGGCAAGCGAGCCCGTCGCCACGTAGGGGATGCGGTGGGCGATCATTATCTGCGAGATGTCCTTGCGATGCTGGGATTTCCCTGCCGGGGTGGTGGTGGTCCACGCGCCCAGGGGCGTCGCGCCGCTGCGCTGCGTCCCGGTGTTGGAGTACATCTCGTTGTTGTAGCAGACGTAGAGGAAGTCCGTCTCGCGCTCGGCCGCTCCGGACAGGGACTGTATGCCGATGTCGTAGGTGCCGCCGTCGCCGGCCCACACCAGGACGTTCGGCTCCTCGTCTATCTCGCCCCGCTTCTTGAGCGCCTTGATGCCCGCGACGACGCCCGACGCGCTGGCCCCGCCGGTGGCGAAGGCGACGTTCATGAGCGGCAGGTTGATCGAAGAAAACGGGTACGAGCCCTGCAGCACGGAGGTGCAGGACGCGACCACGATCAGTATCGTGTTCTTCCCCAGAGCCTTGAACGCGAGTCGCAGCGCCAGGCTCGAAGGGCAACCCTGGCAGGCCGTGCTGCCGGCCAGGAACAGTTCTTCCTCGGGCAGGTCTTTGAATCTAACCATCAGTGTCCAGGCCTTCCACGAGTCCTGTCGGCTGACCGTCGAACAGCTCGGAGAACTCGCACAGTATCTCTCGCGTCACCTCGTGTCCGGAGCTGACCTGAGAGTCACCCCAGATCACCTCGGGCACCTCGTCGTTCCACGTTCTTCTCGTCATCTCTTCTATCTTCTCGAAGGTGACGTCGCGGCCGCCGATCCCCACGATGAGGTTGTGAGCCGGCACTTCGGAGCGACCATAGAGCGCTCCCTTGACCTCGGTGAACAGAGCGCCCTGGTTTCCGTAGGAGTAATCGCGGTCGATGACCATCAGGCCCTCCCTTCCCGCGAGCAGTTCTCTGATCTCGTCGTTGGGGAACGGCCGGAAGAACCGCACCCGCAGAAGCCCAACTTCCATGCCCTGGCGGCGCATGGAGTCGACCGCCACTTTGCTCTCGGCTGCCAGGCTCCCCATTGCCACTATTACAAAGCGGGCGTCATCCAACCGGTAGGGCTCGACGAGGTCGCCGTGCCAGCGCCCGAACCTGTCGCGGAACTCCTCGGCGGCGATCCGCGCCACGTCGCGGGCGTTCTCGTGTCCGATCTGCATGGACTGTCGGGTCTCGCTGAAGTCCACCGGATAGACCACCGAGCCGTGCGTGACCGGCTTGCGGGGGTCGAGCCTCCAGAGCGGCCGGTACGGCGGCAGGTACGAGGCCACCTCGGCTCTCGAAGGCACCTCCGCGTCCATGTAGGTGTGAGAGATGACGAAAGCGTCGAGGTTCAGCATCAGCGGCAGCAGCACCCGGGTGTCCTCGGTGATCCTGAACGCCTGGATGATGGTGTCCACGGCCTCCTGGTGGCTCGCCACGTATACCTGGAGCCAGCCGGTGTCGCGCTGGCTGATCGAGTCCTGGTGGTCGCACCAGATGTTCCAGCCCGGGCCCAGCGCGCGGTTGACGTTGGCCATCACCACCGGCACGCGGATTCCCGCGGCGTAGTGGAGCATCTCGTGCATGTACGCCAGCCCGTGCGAGCTGGTCGCGGAGAAGGCTCGCGCGCCGGTCAGCGAGGCCGAGACCAGCGCCGCGCAGGCGCTGTGCTCCGACTCCACCGGTATGTACTCGGCGTCCATCTTCCCTTCCGCAATCAAGTCGGCGATCATCTCGATGATCTGAGTCTGCGGTGTGATCGGATAGGCGGGGACGACCTCCACGGCCGATGCCTCCGCCGCCAGCGCGACGAGGTGGTTGCCTGTCTCCAGGACCCTCATCGCTTCTCCTCCTTAATCGTCTTGACTTCCTTGACCATGGTTATGGCGTCAGTCGGGCACTCGACAGCGCAGATGCCGCAGCCCTTGCAGTACTGGTAGTCGATCTCGAGGCTCTCCTTGGCGATGCAGGCTTCCGGGCAATAGACCCAGCAGAGCAGGCAGTCGTTGCACTTCTCGTCGTCTTTGACCGGCCGGAAGACCCGCCACTCGCCGGTGTCGCCGGCGCAGCCTTTGACCGGCCTCGACATTGAAGTTATGTA
>DAIQAV010000212.1:2343-3184 GCA_036781505.1 Candidatus Anoxymicrobiaceae bacterium
CTTCTTTTTTCTCGCTCATGCCATCACCGTGCCCGCGGCCGCTCACATCACCGTCGCCTGGTGCGCGCCCGCCAGTTGTATCCCTTCGAAGCCGCCCGTGGCGGCCTTCTCGTACGCCTCGACATTGCCTCGCTTGGAGGCGACTTCCCTCACCACGCGGAGCACCTCGCCCAGGGGCGCGGTATCCGACTGGCTCACTACAGCCCCGAACAGGGGGAGGTTGACCATGGGCATGCCGTCCACCTCGAGTCCCAGGTCGATCGCTATGCCGACCGCATCGATGTAGTAGATCTCTCGCGCGAACCTGGTGGCCAGCTTCTCGGCCAGCTCGGCACCGGCGCTGACGAGCATCTGGCCCTCGGGCTTTATCCCCTCCTCGATCGCGATACCGGTAAGGTCGGGGCTCATGACCACCAGCAGGTCGGGCTGGTACACCTGGCTGCGGAGGTCTATGGGCACCTCGTCGATCCGCACGAATGCCTTGACGGGCGCGCCGCGGCGCTCGGCCCCGAAAAACGGGAACGCCTGAACGTGCTTGCCCTGTTGATAACCCACGCGAGCGAGCCAGGTCACCAGCGTGACCGCGCCTTGCCCGCCGAGTCCGTGGACCCTCATCTCGAACAAATCAAGAACCTTTCGTCATTTCCGGGAATACAGAACCGCCCGAGGACAAACCGGGGGCAGCCGGAGGAATTATAGTAACACGAATAAACGCGAACGGTCATGGCCGAGGACAAAGCCTGAAGGCGCCATCAAGCTCATCGCCTTCGCCGGCGGCTGCGGTGGTCCTTGCGCGGCTTGAGGTCGTCCAGCGGCACGTCGACGCGCTTTCCGTTCTCCA
>DAIQAV010000213.1:0-3105 GCA_036781505.1 Candidatus Anoxymicrobiaceae bacterium
TCTTCGACGTGACCACCGAGGAGCTGGACGCGCTGCAGGAGCTCTCCTCGAGCCAGCCGGGGGTCTGGGGCTGCCGGATGACCGGGGCCGGCTTCGGCGGCTGCGTGGTCGCCCTGGTGAAGCCTGAAAACGTCGAGAGGTACCTGCGGCGCATGCCCAGCATGTACTGGAAGGCGACGCACTACGACGCCGAGTTCATCGTGACCTCGCCCGGGACGGGCGCCCACAAGGTATGAGCATGAGAGTGCTCGTCACCGGCGGCGCCGGCTACATCGGCTCGGTGGCCGCGCACATGATGGCCGGCGCGGGCAACCAGATACTCGTCATCGACAACCTCTCCAAGGGACACCGGCGGGCCGTCGGCGACCTGGACCTGGAGGTCCTCGACATAGAGGACGCGGCCGCCCTGCGCGAGTCGTGCCTCCGCTTCAAGCCCGAGGCCTGCCTCCACTTCGCCGCCCGCAGCCTGGTCGGTGAATCGAGGCGGGAGCCGGAGAGCTACTTCCGGACCAACGTCGAGGGTACGGCAAACCTGCTGGGCGCACTGGCGGCAGCCGGGTGCCGCCGCCTGGTGTTCTCCTCCACCGCCGCGGTCTACGGCGAGCCGGCCCGGGTCCCCATCCTCGAGACGGACCCCAGAGATCCGATCAATCCCTACGGCTCCACCAAGCTGGCAGTCGAGAAGATGCTCGAGGAGATGTCGCGCGCCAGCGACCTGCGCTACGCTTCGCTGCGCTACTTCAACGCGGCCGGCGCCGACGTTGACGCCGGGCTGGGCGAAGACCACGACCCCGAGACGCACCTGATCCCCAAGGTCATCGAGGCGGCCCTGGGACGGGAGCCACAGGCGGTCATCTTCGGCACCGACTACCCGACCCCCGACGGCACCTGCATCCGCGATTACATCCACGTGAAGGACCTGGCTCGCGCGCACGTCCTCGCCCTGGAGCATATCGACGAGGAGGGCGGCGCGTTCAACCTGGGCAACGGCCAGGGCTTCTCGGTCAGACAGGTTATCGACGCGGTCAAGAAAGTTTCCGGCCGCGAGTTCGAGGTGGTGGAGCGGCCGAGGCGCGAGGGCGACCCCGGCATCCTCACCGCGTCCTCCGAGCGGATCGCCAGCTCGCTGGGCTGGAAGGCCGAGCACCCGGGCCTCGAGGACATCGTCGGCTCGGCCTGGAGCTGGCACAGCGAGCACCCCCGGGGATACACCGACTAGCCGGCCAGGCCCTCCCGGCCCTCGATGCTTTGGAGCAGCTCGCACATCATCAGGTAGCGGTCTGTGATCACTCCGTCCACTCCCCAGGCGTGCAGCTTGCGGAAGTCGTGCTCGTCGTTGACCGTCCAGGCGTACACCTTAAGCCCTTCGCGGTGGGCCTCGCGCACCAGCGCGTGGTCGATGCTGTTGAAGTGGGGCGCCAGGATCTGAGCGCCGGCCTCGACCGCCCTCTCGAGCTTCCTCTCGCGCCCGTACGGCATCCGGTAGAGGAAGCCGGTCACCGCGCCGGGGAACTCCGCCCTGTAAGAAATGATCTCTTCGATGTTGAAAGAGCTGACGACGACGTCCTCCGCTATCCCGTAGAGGTCCAGCATCCGGCCGACGTCGCGGGCGGGCGCCTCCTTGATCTCGAGGTTGAAGGTGACCCATCCGGCCAATCGCTCCAGCACCTCGGAGAGCAGAGGCCGCTCGGGGCTGTGGCGCCTGATCTCCTCGAAGGTGGTCCGGCGCACCACGCGCCCCCAGATGGTCGAGTCGTGGCAGACCAGCAGCCTGCCGTCGACGGTGGTACGCACGTCGGTCTCCATCGCGCGCACCCCGGCGCGTACGGCTTTCTCCATCGCATCGAGCGTGTTGTCGATGCCGAAGCCCCGCCCTCCGCGGTGCGAGATTATCTTCACAGCGGACCGCCACTTTCCGATCTGCATCACACGTCTTATCCCGCCGGCTTGCTCTATTTTACTGCAGTCGCACCCCGCGCCTGCCGGCGCCCACCGTGTGGTATACTACTGTCCCTTGCCCAGGAGAGGACGGAGATGACCAATCCCGAGCGGCGCAGGCTGATCGACCGAATCAAGACCATCGAAGAGCGCTTGATCGTCGTGGTGAACCCGATGAGCAAGAGAGGCTCCGAGAAAGCTTCGCACGTCCGCAGCCTGATACGCCGGGAGGGCATGAACCTCGAAGAGACCTCCACCGACCACCCCGACGACGTCGGGCAGACAATGGAGTTCTGGTCCAAGAGGTTCGGTGGCTCGCGCATCATCATGGTCTTCGGCGGCGACGGGGCCATCAACCAGGTCGTCAACAACATCATGCTCTCGCGCTCGAACAAGAACGTGGTGCTGGTGCCGATGCCCGCGGGCACGGCCAACGACTTCTGCCGCGCGCTCGAGTTCGACTCGGTCGAGCGCGTGCTGGAGGCGATGGTCGACTTCAACATCCGCTCGATCGACCTCCTCAAGGTGGAGATCAGCGGCAACGGGACCACCCCGGAGACCAGGTACTGCAGCAACATCTTCGGCATCGGGCTCGACGGCGACCTGGCCCGCCGCTCACAGAAATACGCGCGCTTCGGGGTGCCGGGCTACTGGTACGCCTCGCTCAAGAAGGGGGCGGTGGCCATCTTCCGCGGCATGGACATGTACCGCATGCGGATAACGTCCGGCGACTTCCACCACGAGGGGCACGTGATCGGCATCATGCTCTCCAACATCGAGAAGTACGCGCGCACCATGACCATATCGCCGGGTGCCAGGATCGACGACGGCAAGATCCACATGACGCTGGTCAAGCCGATGAGTGGCATCAAGTCGATCATCGCCGCGGTGTGCCTTATCCCCGGCTGGCACCAGAGGTTCAAGCAGATCGATGGGCTCACGTGCGAGGAGATATCCGTCGAGCTGCTCGACGACGCCTTCGCCCAGGAGGACGGCGAGGTGGTCCGCTACACGCGGGGCACCACGTTCAATCTTTCCATCGAGCGCCAGGCGCTGAGCGTCCTGGCCGCCTCGCCCGCTTCATCCAACGGCTCCTCGTCCTGAGCCCCGGAGCCGCTCGATGAGACTGCTGTTCGTCTGCGCGGGAAACATAATGAGGAGCGTGAT
>DAIQAV010000214.1:0-2821 GCA_036781505.1 Candidatus Anoxymicrobiaceae bacterium
GCTGCAGGACGGCCCGGCGGTGCGAGAATCATCCCCT
Source organism: Candidatus Anoxymicrobiaceae bacterium (assembly GCA_036781505.1). GTDB lineage: Bacteria > Actinomycetota > Geothermincolia > Fen-727 > Anoxymicrobiaceae > FEN-680. The sequence continues at coordinate 38 of DAIQAV010000214.1, forward strand.
CGACATCGGCTGCCTGCTGATGGGGGACTCGGCCTTGGAATCGCCGCCATCGATCCGGCGCGAGGTCGGGGTGAACGAGGCGAAGGAGCACGTAGCCAGGGCCGTTGAGTCCGGGCTGGTGCCGATGGTGGGAAAGGCCAGGGTCGACAACTATATCTTCGGTATCAAAGAGACGCGCCACCTGCTCACGACGTGTTTCTGCTGCGACTGCTGCTGCATCACGCAGTACGAGCGGCACTTCCCGGTGCGCAAGCTTGAAGAGATGTTCCCGCGCCTCGACGGCTTCCACCTCGAGGTCGGCCCCGGCTGCAACGGGTGCCGTGGCCGCGAGGAGAGCTGCGTCGACCACTGCTACATCGGGGCAATCGAGATGCGCGGCGGACGCGCGGTAATCACTGATAAATGCCGGGGGTGCGGGCGCTGTGCGGCATTCTGTCCGACCGGCGCCGTCAAGGTGCGCATAGACGACCCCGCTTTTCTCCAGGAGTCCTACGCGCGGATACTGGCCCACGTGAAGCACGACTGAAACGTACCACCGGCGCCTATCAGGATAGTCAGCCTGTTCAGAGCTGCGGTTTCGTCGGCTGCAATGAATCGAGGGCTTTTCTGGCGAGGTCCGGCCACTGCGTCCCGGGCCCTTTTTCGACCGCCGCCTTGAACTGGTCTATAGCCCGGCGATCCCCCAGACTCGCGTAAGCGACGCCCAGTTGGTAGCGCGTCTCAGGGTTGTCGGGCTCGAGCTTGACGGCGGTCCTGAGGGCGGATGCGGCTCCCCTGAAATCATTGAGCGAGAGTTTTATCACTGCCAGGCCTGCGTAGGCGGCCGCGCTGTCGGGGTGGACCGTGATGTAATCATTGAGCTGGTGGAGCGCGGCGGAGGGGCTCCCGGTAAGCGACAGGGCCCGAGCGTAGGCAAGTGAGGCAAAGTTGGGGTTGAATTCGAAAGCTCCGGGCATCTCGCGCACGGTCTTCCGGTAATCCTCCTGTCGATTGACGACCTGGCCCCAGAGGTCGTAGACATTGGAGAAGACTTCACAGCTGAAGAGTGTCGGGACGTAGAGGTCCTTCGACGCGAACCGGGCAACGCGCTCATACCTCCTTTCGGCCTCTGCGACACGCGAGTCGTTCAACAGGGCGTAAGACCTCATGATGTCGGAGAGCTCGATGGACTCGCGGGCATCGGAATCAATATCCGCCAGCGGCTGGGACCCTTTGCGCACCACCGCGGGCTTCACATCCCCGTGCGGCGCCCCGGGGGGATAGATGTGCAACAGCATGCCCTCCCACTGCTGGTTGAAGCCGAAGAAATCGAAGACCAGCGAAGTGGAGAACACGGGGACGTGCTCGTAGCTCAACTTGGTGATGCGCAGGTACGCGGGGTCGCCCTTTTTGATTCCGGAGCCGGGAGCCACGACCTGCTGGCCCAGGTCCGCGACGGTGGCCCAGCCGGGCACGCGAAGCGAGTGCGGGCTGACCACGCGGACTCCCGCCGCCACGCCCTCCACGTTCTGCATGTATAACAAGGGGAAGATGACGTTGTCAGAATCGACGAGGATCAACCCGTTCGGGCCCGCCCTTTTCAGCATGGCCAGAGCCATGTCCCGCGCGTAGGTGTAATCGCTCTTGTTTACTTTGTCGTAATGAACAGGAATGGCTATGGCTGTTAACACCACGAGCACGAGCCCAACCGCCGCCACGGAGGTGACTTTCACCAGCCTGTCGCGAGATGAGGCCCACCGGCCGGCCAGCCTGGCGAGCCATGCCGCGCCGAATCCTATGAAGATGGCGACAGCCAGATAGCTGGGGTAATAGAAATGCGCACGGAGCACCGATTCCAGTTGCTGGTACGTCATTACTGTCAATGAAGTCATCAGGAAGAAGATGACGAGGAAAATCCCGTACTTCTTGCTCTTCTTCAAGAAGCCCGCTACCAGACCGAGGACGGCCAGCGGGAAGAACAACGGGAACTCGGTAAGGAGCGTTACAAAGTAACGCCCCATTCTCGCCGGTAGGAACTTCAGAGGATAACTGAACAATCCGCCGCGGTCGTAGTAGAGCGTGACCGCTCTGAACCAGCGTCCCAGTGTCGATGGATCACCGTAGTTGTAGGCGGGCCCGCGGAACGCGGCGGTCGGTTCGTAGAGGTAAGGCAGTAAACCCAGAACGAAGAAGGCCCCCATCCGAAGAATGTTTCCCGGGTTCAACACGGCCCGCCAGTCGGTAGCGAGCAGGAAGTAGAGTAGTGCGGGCAGGAGGAACAGGGTGCTGAAATGGTTCGTCATGGCGAGCCCGAACACGAAGGCGGAAAGCGCCAGCGTGTTGTCCGCGCGCTTGCGCAAGCCCGTTTTGATCTGTCTTTCCCAGCGCAGCACCAGCACCAGGAGGAGCGCGAAGAAGAATATGTTCATCCCGTACGGCCCCGGTATCACCGTCTCGTACCAGAACGTGTAGGAGAAGAGGAAGGCAAGCGCGGCGACCGTGCCGCCGATGCGGCTGCGCGTCATCCGATACACGGCCCAGTAGATGAGGCAGCCGGATAGTGAAGCCAGGAGGCCCGAGAAGACGCTGACCCGGAAGGCGAAGGACCCGACCGGGAAGATCCACGAAAACATCTTCGCGCTCATGATGAAGAGAGGATAGCCGGGCCCGTGGCAGTTCCCCACGGTCTTGATCGCCATCAGGAAATCTCCCGCATCGGAGAACGTTATGGTCCTGGCGGCGGTGGCGACGTGAAGGGTGATACTGGTGATGAACAGCAGGGTGAGCATGACCGCGTCGACGCGG
>DAIQAV010000215.1:0-2553 GCA_036781505.1 Candidatus Anoxymicrobiaceae bacterium
CATCTGCCGCTCCTTTGACCCATAGAATCTATCCCAATCGGTCCGGAGGGTCAAAACGCACCACTGGTACCAGGCACCAGTGGTGCATCGCTCCTGTATAATGCTCTTGGTCCGAGAGGAGTTCGTCCTTGCCCGAAACAATAATCAGCACCAGTTCGCTCACCAAGTACTACGGAAAAGTCCTGGGAGTAAAAGACCTGGACCTCGTGGTCGCCTCCGGCGAGGTCTTCGGCTTCCTGGGCCCGAACGGCGCCGGAAAGACTACCACCATCCGGCTGCTGATGGGCATGCTGAAGCCCACCACCGGCGGCGGCACCATCCTCGGCCTCGACACCTGGAGCCAGAGCGTCGGGGTCAAGCGGCAGGTCGGCTACCTGCCGGGGGACGCGCGCCTCTACCGCAGCATGAAGGGCGAGGAGCACATCAGGTACGTCGCGGCGCTCAACGGGACCGGCGAGAAGACCGGCCTGGAGCTCGCGTCGCGCCTCGACCTCGACATCTCGCGGCGCGTGGCCGGCTACTCGCGCGGGATGGGACAGAAGCTTGCCATCGTGCTGGCGCTGATGAAGACCCCGCCGGTGATCATCATGGACGAGCCGACCAACGGGCTCGACCCGCTCACCCAGCGCGAGCTCTACGAGATACTCAACGAGCGCCGCAACGCGGGCGCGACCATTCTCTTCTCCTCGCACAACCTGCCCGAGGTCGAGCGCATCTGCGACCGCGTCGGGATAATCCGGCAGGGCGAGCTGGTCGCGACCGAGAGGATGGAGAACCTGCGCGCGATGCGGCTGCGCAACGTCGAGATCATATTCGAGGGGGCCATCCCGGCCGACCTGGACCTGGAGTCGCTGCCGGGCGTGAGCGAAGTCGAGCGGATGGGGAACCGCGCGCAACTCAAGCTGCGCGGCGATATCAACCCGCTGCTGCGGCTGGTGGCCCGCCACGACGTCGCCGACTTCACGGTCTCGCATGCGAGCCTCGAGGACGTCTTCATCGAGTTCTACGAGCTCCCCGAGGAGAAGAAAGAGGAAGAGGAGCCCGCGGTCAAGCCGCCACCGCCACCGCCCCGCCTCTTCAGGAGGGGCAAGTCATGAACCTGACCCTCCTGCGCAAGAACCTCTCCGATCGGTGGGGCGGGACGCTGGTGTACGCCCTGGGCATCATGGGCTATATCCTGATGATCACCGCGGTCTACCCGACGTTCAAGAAGACGATGGCGGCCAAGTCCCAACTGCTCAAGAACTACCCAAAGGGGCTGCTGCAGTTCTTCGGGGTCCAGAACATCAACGCGGCCTCGTTCAACAACTACATGACCATCGAGCTGGTCGGCTTCATCTGGGTCATCATCATGGCGGCGTTCGTGATCGCCTGGACGCGGGCGATGATATCGGGCGAGATACGCGACGGGACCATGGAGTTGCTGCTCGCCCAGCCGGTCGAGCGCTGGAAGGTGCTGGTCAGCGAGGGCACCGGGCTGCTGGCGGGGATCGCCGCGCTGACGGTGGTGACGGCGGTGGGGGCCGTCGCGTTCGGGAGCGCGTTCAGCGCCAAGGTGTCATACGCGGGCTTCGCGGCCTACCTCCCGCTGGGGATATGCCTGGGGCTGGCGATCGCCGGCTACTCGCTGCTGTTCTCGGCGCTCCTGGACGACCCGCGCCGGGCGGCCATGGCCGCGACCGGACTCACGCTCTTTTTCTACGTCCTGCACTTCGTGAGCCAGTACTCCTCGGTCGTCGCGAAGATCGACTGGTTCGGGGTCTTCCACTGGTACAACCCGCTGTCCGTGCTGGACAGCGGCAACGTGCCGGTCAAATCGATACTGATCCTGCTGGCGTTCGCGGCCGTCGGCTTCGGCGCGGCCATCGCGGTCTTCCAGCGCAAGGACATCAAGTAGACGCAAAAATTCAAGAAAGGGGTCTGACCCCTATCTTGAATTTTGCACTCGCGTCCTAGAGGTTCTTGTCTTTCTTGATCTTCTCGGCCTTGGCCTTGAGGTCTTCCGCTTGAGCTCCAAGTGCTTTTAGCTTGGCGGCAAATTGGCTCGTAGTCTCCGTGATTGACGCGATGTCTATCGGAAATTTCTGCTGGCCCAGGTAGTTCAGGTAATCGGTGACCTGGATCATCTCTTTCTTGTCGGTCCTGATGAGGTCGGCGACGACGGCGGCGAACTGTTGGTAGTCCGCAACGCCGCTCAGCTTCTGCACCTGGCTTATGTAAGTCATCGACTGGTCCAGGTCTTTGTTGATCGCGTTGACCTGAGCCCTGATCTTGTTAGCCGCGGTCTCATATTCAGCAGCGGTGGGTATCGTCCCGATATTCTCCAGCAAAGTGTTGAGGTCCGTGCCAAGTGTAGTGCCCTTGGTCTCCAGCCCATTCATGAGTGGGGCGGCCTTGTTTATCAGCTTCTTGGCCTGGCCCGCGTTGCTCGAGAATACCAACACCACCACCACCACTACGACAGCGACGATCACCAGCGCGAGCGCGACGATGCCGAGGATCAGGCCGATGTGCTTCTTCTTATGGGGTAGCAGGGGCGGGGGAGCCGCGAAC
>DAIQAV010000216.1:0-2168 GCA_036781505.1 Candidatus Anoxymicrobiaceae bacterium
CGACGATGACAAGTACACGGGACGGCAGGACCGGAACCGTGCCGGCCAGAACGGACGCGACCGGTTCATGCGCGGTGACCGTCACCAAGACTTCGCTCGAGCAGGTGAGCCCCATCACGCTGCAGGTCGCGGACCCCGGCTGGGTCGACGCGGGCGTGGTACTCAGGCTCGGCGGCGTCCAGGCACCTTCGTCGGCGCCTGTAGCGGGCGCGGTCGAAGTCACCAGCGCGGGCATGGAGCAGACCTTCAACGAGTGGTGATGGACAACGGCCTGGTGAAAGTCACAGCCGAGCGGAGCGACGACGGTGAGATAGTGACCGCCATGACGCGTTCCGGCTCCGTGGCCCAGAGCGGGCCGCTCTACGACCCGCTCCCTTCGCAGGCGAAGCTGATCGGCCGGAGCGTAACTACCAGCGGACCAAGGCTTCTTTTCTCCAACGGCAAGGCCGCGGGTTACGCGACCGTGCTGGAGATGCCGGCGGGCGACGGGTCCATCACGAAAGACTACAAGGTGTTCCTCTCCAGCAGAGACCGCTTCGCGACCGTGCAGTGCAGGGTCGAGGCGACCGGCTCGGCCGCCGGACTGTTCACGTCGACCCCGGGGCTGTTCTGCACTTCGATGCTGAGAATCCCCGCCGCCGCGAGCGTCGCGGTGGGCGGCCACGAGGTGGCCAGGCCGCAGACACCGGAGGGCAGCACCCTTCTCTCGTTCGATATCGGCAACCCGTACTTCACACTGACTCAGGGGCAGGACGTGACCGTCGCCGCCTTCCCCATCGATTCGGAGACCTACCCGCAATCGCTGATGCTGACCACCGATTCGATATGCCCCGCGCCGCCCGCAACGATCCCCGCGGGCGGGATGATGTCGCAGACGATGGTCATGGGGCTGCTGGACAAGGGGTCGGTTGACGCGGTGGTCTCCCGGGCGCGCATGGGGATCGGCGACCCGTCGCTCGCCGCGAGCACTTCCACCGACCAGAGCGGCGAAGGCTTCTCGGTAATGGTGGACCCGCCGCTCGATAAGCTCGCCAACGGCAATCAGAAGATAACGCTCACGGTCTATAAGCAGTACCAGAAAGTCCTCTCGGGCTTCCAGTCACAGTAGCCGCCGAGCTCACTCCGACAGGTGCTTCACCAGGGCTTCCAGTGCTTCGACGTATCCTTCAGGCCCTTTGCCCATGATCGTCTTCCACGCGACGGGCGTGATGACCGAAAGCCGCCGGAACTCCTCGCGCTTGCTGATGTCCGAGATGTGGACCTCCACCGCGGGCGGCTCGACGGCCTCGAGCGCGTCGCGTAGCGAGTAGCTGTAGTGGGTCAGGGCGCCGGGGTTGATGATGATGCCGTCCGCTGTCCGCCTCTCGGCGTGTATCTTGTCTATCAGGGCTCCCTCGTGGTTCGACTGGAAGAAGATGACCTGCGCGGCGAGCTCCCGTGCCCTGGCCGCTATGTCCGCGTTGATGTCGTCGAGCGTCCTGTCTCCGTAGAGCTTGGTGTCACGCTCACCCAGCAAGTTGAGGTTGGGGCCGTTCATCACCAGGATGCGCAACATCACTTGACCTCCGTTCGACGCGCGCCGGGACCCGGCGCGGTGAGCCGCGCGTAGCAGCTCTCCAGCAGCGCGGGATCGAGCCCCGATCGCACTACCGGTCTTCCTTCCTTCTCGAGGAGCACCATCACCAGATCTCCGCTGCTCTTCTTGTCGAGGCGCATGCAGGCCGCAACCTCGTCGAACGACGGGACCGCGCCTGAGGGGCAGACCGGCAGGCCCAGCGGTATCAGGAGGTCGATATGCCTGCCCGCGAGCCCAACGCCTGCTAGGCCGGCGGCCTCAGAGACGAGAGCGGCAAACACCATCCCCACGGAGACCGCCTCACCATGACTGTAGGTGCCGTCGTAACCGCTTGCGGCCTCCAGCGCGTGCCCAAGCGTATGGCCGTAGTTCAGATGATGCCTGACGCCGGTGTCGCGCTCGTCAGCCGAGACAAGACGGGCTTTCTCGGCCGCGCAGTCTACCACCACTTCGACCAGGCGCGCCGGGTTCGCCGTCGCTGCCGCTCCCGGATCCTCACGGAAAGCCGGACCCCAGGCCTCCTGTGTGATGAGGCTGTACTTGGCTACCTCGGCCAGACCTGAGGAAAACTCTCGCGCCGGCAGCGTCGCGA
>DAIQAV010000217.1:0-1991 GCA_036781505.1 Candidatus Anoxymicrobiaceae bacterium
TCAGCCTCGAATAAGGCTCACTTCGATGGTAACATTTCACGGTGAGGCAACAGGAAGGACGGCGACAGTGTGTACCTGGAAGGATTCCTCGCCCGGTCTGACGGCCCCGACGGAGAGCCTGTGCTGACCAGCAGCATGAGCCGCAACGATACCGCGGGAGGCGCCTGCGAGGCGATGTATGTGACCAAGCTCCAGGTGGGGGACAAGGTGTACAAGTGATTCCGGCCGCGCAACCGGCCGCGTCCGCCCCGCAGCAACAGGGCCGCAACATCAGAAAAGAGGAGAAGGCCCGTTTCAGAGCCTTCTCCTCGCCAGGGACTGACTGAGATGTGGGTCCCCTGGGCTTAATATGAAAGTCCAGCCGAAGGGATTCCTTCATAAGATGCTTCGGCAGCAGGCTGCCCGCCGCGTATCCGTTGAAGGGGTGGATTTACAGTCCAACCATGATGAGAGACAGCAGCCGTCTGCCGTCAGACCCTCACCCGTTGAGGGTCAGCCGCCCCCGCCCAGCGCCTCGTGGATCTTCGGCATCCATTCGCCGATCGCGATGTCCTGGGGGCATTTCTCCTCGCACTCACCGCAGGCGGCGCAGACGTCGGCGCGCTCGCCGGCCGGCAGCCACATCGAGTACCTGAAGCGTGGCCCGTTGGAGTTGCCGTATATCACGCTGTCGTTGTACAGGTCGATGTTGGAGGGGATGTTGACGCCGTTAGGGCAGGGCATGCAGTAGCCGCACCCGGTGCAGGGGACCGGCATCCTGGCGCGGAACGCCTCGCGCGCTCTATCGATTACGGTATGGTCCTCCGCGGTGAACGTGCCGACGCCCGACTCGCCGGCGGCACGCACGTTGGCTTCCACCTGCTCCGCCGAGCCCATGCCGCTCAAGACTATAGAGACCTCGAGCTGGTCCCAGAGCCAGTTGAGCGCCCATTCGGCCGGGGTCCAGTCCCGCTGCGCTTCGTCGAACACCGCCTGCGCCTCGGCGGGCGGACGCGCCAGGCAGCCTCCCAGCAGCGGCTCCATGATCGCCACGGGCAGCCCGTGTGACGCCGCGTATCTGAGCCCCTTGGTGCCGGCCTGGTTCGCCGTGTCCATGTAGTTGTGCTGGATAAGGCAGCCTGCCCAGCCGTCGTAGCCGTCCACTATCGTCTTGAACGCGCCGGTGTCGTCGTGGAAAGAGAACCCGAGCAGACCGATGCGGCCGTCGCGGATGGCGGCCTCGGCGTGGGCGAGCACGTCCAGCTCCTTGACCCTCTCCCATCGCGAGGCGCCCAAGGCGTGCAGCAGGTAGAGGTCGACGTGCTCGACGCACAGCCTCTCCATCTGCTCGGCCAGGAACCTGTCGAAATCGGAGGTGTCCTGCAGCAGGAAGACCGGCGACTTGGTCACCAGCTTGACCCGGTCTCGATAGCCGCCCGCGAGCGCTTTGCCCAGCACCGTCTCGCTCTTGCCCATGTGATACGAGTAGGCGGTGTCCACGTAGTTGATGCCCAGGTCTATGCCCTGGCGGATTATCTCGATCGCCTGCGGCTCGTCGATGTTGGGGCTGATCATCTTGCCGTCCGTGGTCGGCAGGCGCATGCAGCCGAACCCCAGGGCCGACACGTCCCACCCGGTCTTTCCGAACTTCCTGTACTGCATCGTGACTCCAATCGCCATCCTATATAATAACCTCTCCAGGCAAGCACTCGAGGAGGCTGGGAATAAATGAGCGATCCTTCAAAGAAGACCGCGCTGATAACCGGGGCGTCCGAGGGCATCGGCCTCGAGCTGTCCAGGATCTTCGCCCGCGAGGGTTACCACCTGGTGCTCGTCGCGCGCAACAAGGAGAAACTGCTGGCGGTGGGCGAGGAGCTCTCCACCCGTTGCGGCGTTAACGTCAGAGTAATATCCAAGGACCTGTCGGTGCGAAGCGCGCCAGACGAGATCTTCGCCGAGCTCTCCGAGAGCGGCATCGAGATCCACACCCTGGTCAACAACGCGGGCTACAC
>DAIQAV010000218.1:0-1945 GCA_036781505.1 Candidatus Anoxymicrobiaceae bacterium
AGGTCCTTGTTGTCACCCTGATCGTTGACACCCTGCTTAGCTCCAGGGACAAGCGCGCCGCACTGGAGAAGATGAACATGGTCATTGGCGCGTTCTTCAGCGAGGTAGGCACGGGCCTGCTCCGTGACCTCTGCCGGTTCGACCCCGCGGGCGAGGAGAAGAGGTCGCTCTTCGCGCGGAGCGGAGCCTGGAAAGACACCGAATTCGCTCACCTCAGGGACGGACTTCGCGACATGAGCTTCGCCTGCGAGAGCCGAGCCGGTGACCTGGAGCCGGTTCGGGAGCTCCTTGTCGCCAAGCGGGACTTCATGGTGCGGCTGCTGGAGAACCCGACGCTGCTCGAACATGAGTCGTTCACCGATCTGCTCTGGGCGGTTTTTCACCTGACCGAGGAGCTGGCCAGCCGGCCCGCCCTGGCGGGGCTTCCCGATGCGGACCTCGACCACCTCTCAGGGGACATGGGTCGGGCCTATGGCTTGCTGGCCGCGCAGTGGCTCGACTACATGCGGCACCTGGAGAGCGCTTACCCCTACCTGTTCTCTCTGGCGGTGCGGCTGAATCCTTTCGACCCCGATGCCGAGGCGGTGATCGGCGCTGCCTAAGCCCCGCCTCAGAGCTCAAAGACGCGAGGCCGGGCCCCGACGAAGAATGCCCTGAACTCCAAAGACGACTGCCGGCTTCCCTGAACCGTCATACGTTGCGGACGAACCGGGCTGTATACTCTCAGGCAGAAGTCACTGCGGGAGGCGAGCGATGTCCAAGGTACTGGTGATAGACGCCGATTACGAGGCGGTCGAGAAAGCGCTCGAGCGGGTGTTCGAGACGTTCCCTATCGACGTCGCCGGCAAGAGAGTTTTGCTCAAGCCCAACATCCTCGGCCCCTTCACGCCGGAAAGCCACGTCAATACCTCGCCCGTTCTAGTGCGCGCGCTGGTGAATCGCCTGAAGTCGGCGGGCGCCGAGGTGACCGTCGGCGACAACCCCGGGGCTCGCGGCTACGGCGCCGTGGAGAAGAGCGGCGAGGTCTCGGGCATCAAGGAAGCATCTCTGGGGACCTTCGCCAACATCTCCACGCCGGTCCGGACCGTCGAGCTGGACCGGCATGGCAAGACGGCGAACGTGTCCAGCGCTGTGCTCGACACCGACGTGCTCATATCGGTGCCCAAGTTCAAGACGCACGTCCTGACCGAGATATCTGGCGCGATAAAGAACAGCTACGGTTTCATCGTCGGCGGTGAGAAGACGAGACTGCACCGCGACTTCTCGGACGCCAGAGTGTTCTCCCAGGTGGTGGTGGAAGTCTTCCGGCTGAGGCTGCCGGACCTGGTCATCATGGACGGCATCGTGGGGATGCAGGGCAACGGGCCGTCCGCCAAGACACTCTATCCCGTGGGCAAGATCCTGGCGTCGGACAGCGGGGTGGCGCTCGACAGCGTCATGGCGGCCATGATGGGGCTCCGACCGGAGGACGTGGATATGCTGGCGTACGCGGCGTCCGAGGGGCTGGGAGAAATCGACCTCTCCAGGATCGATATCGAAGGCGACGCGAGCCCGCTCAAGAAATTCAAAAAGCCGATCTCGAGCATCCAGAGGCTCATTCCGCGAAAAGTGTTCGAGGTGTTCTACCCGGACCTGGACCGCGCCCGCTTCCGCGTCGATCCAGGGCTCTGCACCGCCTGCGGCTCGTGTCGCGATCTCTGCCCGGGTGAGGCCATCACAATCCAGGGCAAGCAGCCTACGTACGATTACTCGCGATGCGTCGCCTGCTACTGCTGCATGGAGCTCTGCTCAAAGAGCGCGATAGAGGTCCAGGACAGCCTCCGCGTTCGCGTCTACAGAAAGATCGGTCTTCTTTAGCTTGATTATCCACCTGGAACCAGGAGCGTTCGGATGTCGATCAAACTTCTCTGTGACCCCGTGACACACAATCCGGGCGACCTTGCCA
>DAIQAV010000219.1:0-1639 GCA_036781505.1 Candidatus Anoxymicrobiaceae bacterium
CGACCACGAGTACCGGGAAAACGAGATGGTGATCCTGGCGATGCAGTACGCGGCACAGGAGGATGACATCGGGTTCCGTTACGAAAACCCGATCATCATCAAGAAAAACGGTTGCGAGCTGACCTCAAAGTACCCGCTGGCGATCGAAGAGATCGTATAGCGACGGCCAGGTGTTCCTTACCCTGAAGACTTGGGAGTCCGCCCGGCAGTACGCGGGGGCGGACTTCCAGGTGGGCGGGACCTGGTACAAGGTGACCCCGCTCTACACACCGGGCACTTTCCAGGCCCCGGTATCGGCCCGGCAGGCTACTTGCCCGGCGCGGGCTCTACGTCTGCGAACCAGTTGAACTTCCCGTTCTTGATCTGGATCACCACGCCGCTCTTCCTGGGGTCGTGCGAGCCCGCCTGGAAGAGCATCGTGCCGGTGGCGCCGTTGAACTCCGAGACCTTGCCCATCCCCTCCAGCACGGCGGCGCGGTTGAGTGCGCCTCCGCGTGCCAGCGCCTTTAACAGCAGGCCGAAGGAGTCAAAGGTGAGCGCGGCCACGTCGTCCGGCGTGCTGTTGTATGCCGCCTTGTACGTCTGGACGAACGTCTGCGTCATCTGGGCCGGCGATTCCGCCGAGTAGTGGTTGAACAGGTACGAGCCCTCGATGCTCGCGCCGGCCATTTTGATGAGATCCGGCGTGCTCCAGGCGTCACTTCCGATGAACGTGGCGGTGATCCCCTTCGCCCTGGCCTGCTGTACCTGCGTCGCGACGTCTGTGTAGTAGGACGGGAGGAACAGGATGTCCGGCCCGGCCGCCTTTATCGCGTCGAGCTGCGCGGAGTAGTCCTTGGCACCCGTCTTGAACGTCTCGATCGCGACGACCTTGCCCCCGTTGGCCTCGAAGCTTTTCTTGAAGAGCTGCGCCTGGTTCCTTAGCACGTCGGTCGAATCGTCGTAGAGGATCGCCGCCTTCTGCGCGCCGAGCTTGCTCCTGGTGAACTGGCCGAGCGCCTCCGACTCGAAGTAGTCGGTGAAGCAGGCGCGGTAAACCGTCTTCTTGGGCTTCCCCGTCGCTTCGTCGATAGTGGTCTTGGGGTTCGTCGACCATGGCGCGATCAGCAGGACGCCGGCTTTGTTGGCGACGTCGGCTGCGACAACGGCATTGCTGCTCGAGTTGGGACCGACTATCGCCAGTACGCCGTCGTTCTCGATCAGCGCGGTGGCGGCCGCGGCGGCGTTCTTCGGCACAGAGGCGCTGTCCTTCACCGCCAGCTCGACCTTATATCTCTTGCCGCCGACTTCGATTCCGCCGGAGTCGTTTATCTGCTTGACGGCTAGTTTGGCCGCGGTCTCGCAGGACTTGCCCACCGCTGGCATGCTCCCTGTGATCTCGGCGATCACACCCACCTTCACGACCGACGGTCCGCCACAGCCCGGCAGAGCGACAACGAGCAGGAGCAAGGCCAGGGTCGCGATCACAGTCTTTCTCATCAGGGACCTCCACTGTCGAACATAGAATACTCAACCACTGCGACACGCGGGGAGAATACCACCAACGGGGATATGCTTCCAGGTATTGCATGCGCAATAATACTTTAGGCCTATGCACTTTACTCAGGTTACTACAATAGGTAGTAGATGAAACTGTCGT